>JBDLJJ010000043.1:0-18705 GCA_039714435.1 Gemmatimonadota bacterium
GCGCTGGCTGGCACTTCTTTCAGCGAATACACCCGCACCACGGTGTCGTACAGCGTGACCAGCCGGTCACCGAACAGCACCGCATCTCGAAGCCCACGCTTCTCGTCGTTGGTGGCGATGACGGCAATCGATTCTCCGTCCGACTCCAGCGGAAGCTGAGCGCCAATCATCCTGCCCAGCGTTCCGGTCATGAGCCAGATCGTGCCGGGGATGGGATCGTGCAGCGCGTTGAACGGCACAAGCAGCTGGCCATCGTCGTCCAGTTTCTTCTGCATCTCGCTCAGCCGCCGCCGGGATTCGATCTCGAACCACTCGGGCAGCGAAACGCGGCTCGCGGAAACAAGGCGATTCCCTGCAAGATCGAGGTCGAACATCCAGGTGGAGAAGTCTGCCACGTTGTGCAGCAGGAAAACGGTTTCCCCACTGCGCCCCGAAATCATCAGCTGGCGCAGGCCCGACCGTTCCGCGCCCTGCAGTCGAACCAGCTCATCGGGCCAGGCAGCGCTATCGGATACCGCCTCGAATGTTCCGTCCGGGTGGAGCACGCTCAGCAGGGAACCGTGGCTGCTTGGTACGAGGACGGCTCCCACGTGAAGCGGCAGGAACTGGTCCCCGGCCTGTGGCGCCGGGAACACGGTTAGCAGCTCTCCGGTCCCGGAATAGTGATTGATGCGCCGATTTCGAGGATCGGCTGTCCACAGCGAGCTGTCTTGCCACAAACGAACGGACAATGGCATTTCCATCTCGCCGGGTCCCTCTCCTCGTCTTCCCGCGGCCGCCACCAGTCCCCCGTCCCAGCCGAAGCGATAAGCCCGCCCAGCCAGAATGTCCGTCACGGCGATACCGGCCTCCGAGGCGTGGAGCCCGAACGGCCGTTCCAGAATCAAGTCTGCCTCGGCCGGGAACTCGGTGAGCAGCGAATCCGGCGCCAGGTAGCGCACCGACTCGTACTCGGGCACGGGAGCCGGCGGCGGCGAGTCACAGGCGGAGACGGTGGCCGCCAGCCCTAGCGCCAAACCGGCAGCCCGAAGGAGCCGGTGCGGCCGGGCGCCGCACGCAGCGCCCTTCGAGCCGCGACTCGCCACTGGCTCTAGAACAGCCAGCATGACCACTGAGTGTTTCTCGTGAAGTAGTACGAGCCGTCACCTCCGGATATGAGGTAACCGCATTCGCAGACATCACAGCTGATCACGCCGATGTCGAACATTCCAAGGCTGCAACAGGAGACGCTGATGGGGCAGTAGCCGGAGATCAACGTTCCGCTCCCAAAAGACGTCGTGATGGCGCCTACACAGGCGGTCTGGGCGGCCGCATCATTGCTAGCCGGGATCGCCGCGCTGGCGAGCAGGAAAAGCGCTGCGAGTGGGGCGAGCAGAACTCGCCGGGTCCGTTTCTTCATTTCATGTCCTCCATCAACCTGAGAGTTTTCAGCGCCTTGCGCGCTACGGAACTGAGGGTAGGGGAGGGGTACATCGGAGGATCATCGGTCCCGTTCAGGCCGGCTGCGGGCGGTGGCAGGAACTCGGGGTCAGGCGTAGGTTGCGCCGCGGGCGACCCGGCTATCCGCCGCTAGACCCCAGACCACCCGATTCTCAGCATCAGAGAGGTACGAGGAGGCACTAGATGTCGGATTCCGTAACCATCACCGACAACCGAACCGGCGAGTCGTACGAGGTCCCGATTGTGTACGGCACTTACCCGAAGGGCGGGGCGGCCATCAGCGCTATGGCTCTGCGGCAGATCAAGGTGGCCGACGACGATTTCGGGCTCATCACCTACGACCCCGGCTTCGCCAACACGGCCTCGACCAAGAGTTCGATTACGTACATCGACGGCGGAGCGGGAATTCTTCGCTACCGCGGGTACTCGATCACAGACCTGGCCGAGAAGAGTTCCTTCATCGAGGTCGCTTACCTTCTGCTGAACGGCGAGTTGCCAAACGAGGACGAGCTCGCCGGCTGGACCCACGAAATCGTTCACCGCACGATCGTGCACGAGAACGTCAAGAAGCTCGTAAACGGGTTCCGCTACGACGCGCACCCCATGGGCATGCTGATCAGCACGATCGCTGCGCTGTCCACCTTCTATCCCGAAGCGCGCCACATCGATGAGCAGGACGTGCGGACGAAGCAGATTCACCGGCTCATCGCCAAGGTTCCCACGATCGCGGCGTTCGCTTACCGGCACAGCAAGGGTCTCCCGTACGCATATCCGGATAATGATCTGAGCTATACGGGTAATTTCCTGGGCATGATGTACCGGCTGGCGGAGCCGAAGTACGAGCCCAATCCAATCATCGAGCGCGTGCTCGATGTTCTGTTCATTCTGCACGCCGACCACGAGCAGAACTGCAGCGCCAACGCCATGCGCAGCGTCGGCAGCTCGCAGCCCGATCCGTATGTGTGCGTGGCCGCCGCGGCCGCCGGGCTGTACGGCCCGCTGCACGGTGGAGCCAACGAGATGGTGCTCCGAATGCTCCGCGAAATAGGGACAGTGGACCGAATTCCGGCCTACATCGAACGGGTGAAGAAGGGCGAGTTCCGGCTGATGGGCTTCGGCCACCGGGTGTACAAGAATTATGATCCGAGAGCCCGAATTCTGCGCGAGCTGGCTCCCAAGGTATTTGAGGTTACAGGACGCAATCCGCTAATCGATATGGCGACGGAACTGGAGCGAATAGCGCTCGAAGACGATTACTTCATCTCTCGCAACCTGTACCCCAACGTCGATTTCTATTCCGGAATCATCTACCAGGCGATGGGTTTCCCGGTCAGAATGTTCCCGGTTCTGTTCGCCATACCGCGCACCGCTGGCTGGCTCGCGCAGTGGAGCGAGATGCTGACAGATCCCGAGCAGCGGATCGCGCGGCCTCGTCAGGTCTACGAGGGCGTAGACGAGCGGTCTTACGTAGCGCTCGCCGACCGGTAGCCAGCTCCCGAGTTCTCGCTAGCTAGCAGAGAGCAAAAGGGAATATGGACGCCTTCAATCTGTTCGCGGTGCTTACCGCCCTGGCCGCTCTGTTCGGCTGGCTGAACCACAAATACATCAGGCTGCCCACGACTATCGGCCTGATGGTCATTTCGATGGTTTTCTCCATCGCCCTCCTGGTCCTCGGCCGCCTGGGCGCCGGCGTCGTCTCCCCGCTCGTGGACATGATCAGCTCCGTTCAACTGGACGAGGCCTTACTACATGGCATGCTGGGAGCCCTGCTGTTCGCCGGCGCTCTGCATGTGGAGATGAACGATCTGGCCGAGCAGAAGTGGATCATCCTCCTCCTGGCTACTACCGGAACGCTGATCTCGGCCACCACAGTGGCTGTGGGCACGTTCTATATATTCGCCGGGCTGGGTCTGGATGTCCCTTTCGTGACGTGCCTTCTATTCGGATCGCTCATAGCGCCTACAGATCCGATCGCGGTCGGGTCAATCCTTCGAAAACTGGGCGTTCCGGCCTCTCTGCTCACCAAGATCACAGGCGAGTCGCTGTTCAACGACGGCGTCGGGGTGGTCCTCTTCCTGGCGCTACTCGGAGTGGCCTCGGGTGGACACGGAGTCAGCCTGCCCGAGGTGGCCGAACTGCTTGTCGTCGAGGTCGGCGGCGGTGTGCTGTACGGCGCCGCACTGGGCTGGGTCGTATTCCGCATGCTGAAGAGCATCGATAACTATCAGGTCGAGATCCTGCTTACGCTGGCTCTGGTCACGGCGGGCTACGCCTTCGCGGCGTTCATTCATGTTTCGGGGCCGCTGGCCATGGTCGTCTCCGGTCTGATGATCGGAAACCAGGGCCGCACATTCGCCATGTCGGACCTTACACGCGAGCGCCTGGACGCGTTCTGGGAGATGGTGGACGAGTTTCTGAACGCGCTTCTGTTCGTGATGATCGGAGTCGAGTTGCTGATTCTGGCCTGGGAGGGATCCTACGTAGTGGCTGGGCTCCTGACGATTCCGCTTGTCCTGGGCGCCAGATTCATCAGCGTGGGCATCCCGATCGTGCTGCGGCGTCCCGTGCGCGAGTTTTCGCCCCACGTCATCAAGATTCTGACCTGGGCCGGGCTGCGGGGAGGGATTTCTGTGGCCCTGGCTCTGTCGCTGCCAGCAGACCAGTCGCGAGACCTGCTGCTGACGGTCACCTACGTAGTGGTTAGTTTTTCGATCATAGTTCAGGGCCTCACGGTGGAGCGTCTGCTGCGCAGCCTGGCCGGCCCATCGTCTGAACCCGACATGATCTGACCAGAGTTACCAGACCGGGAGAATGGATTTGAAGCGAGCTGTCATTTGCGGCGCGGGCGGGTTCATTGGCCACCACCTGGCCGGGCTCCTCAAGGAGCGCGGCTACTGGGTGCGTGGGGTGGACATCAAGCAGCAGGAGTTCGCCGAATCGCCGGCCGATGAATTTCTTCTTCTGGACCTACGCCGCCCGGAAGACTGCGCCGCGGCGCTCGACCTGGCCGGGAACCCGGCCGACGAGGTGTACCAGCTCGCGGCCGACATGGGCGGAATGGGCTTTATCCATTCGGCCGAGTGCGAGATCATGACGAACAGCGCGCTCATCAACATCAACATGGTGAACGCCGCCGCCGCGGCCGGAGCCAGCCGCTACCTGTTCTCTTCCTCGGCCTGTGTGTACCGGGACCAGACGGTGGGGGACGAGTATCTGACCGAAGAAGACGCCTATCCGGCCATGCCCGACAACGAGTACGGCTGGGAGAAGCTGTATGCGGAGCGCATGGCGCTGGCGTTCGGCCGCAATACGGACCTCGTGACGCGCGTGGCCCGCTTCCAGAATTGTTTCGGACCGTACGGAACGTGGCGCGGAGGCCGGGAGAAAGCGCCCGCCGCCATTTGCCGGAAGGTCGCCATGGCCGAGGACGGCGGCGAGATCGAGGTGTGGGGCGACGGGTCGGCGCTGCGAGTCTACACCTATGTGCCGGACCTGTGTGAAGGGATTTTTTCTCTCATGCACTCGGATCTGACACAGCCGGCCAACATCGGGACGGACGAGCTCGTATCGGTGACAGGGCTGGTGGAGACAGTGGCCGACGTGGCGAGGAAGGACATTCGGATCCGCCACGTTGAGGGGCCGGTCGGTGTCCTGGCGCGCTACCACACGACGGACAGGATTCGGTCCACTGGCTGGGAGCCCCGGCACACCTTCCGCCAGGGCGTCGAGGAAACCTACCCCTGGATTCGCGAGCAGGTAGAGCGCGCGGCCGCCGGGACGGCGTAGCCCTTGCCGCACCTGACAGTGGTTGGCGGAGCCTCGTTGGATCTGCTTCATTTCGCCGGCCGCAGCGAGCGCTCGTGCGGTGGGGCCGGCCTCTACACTGCTCTTGCCGCGGCGCGGGCCGGGACGGAAGTGACCATGGTGGGCCCTCGGCCCGACCCCATGCCTGAAGAGCTGAAGGCCGCGGCGGAAGTATTGGATTGGCGGGGGCCGACTGTGGATTCCTCGGATCTGCCCCACTTCGAGATCGAACACTTCCCGGACGGCGAGACCATTTACCACGAGGCCATCTGGGGCTCGGAGGCCCTACTCCGCCCGGAGCAGTTGCCGGCTGGTTTCCCGCGCGACTGGGTGTACATCGTTCCGATGCTCGAACCCGAACTTAATGTAGAATTCACGCGAAGTTTTCAAGGTCAAGATGTTATAGTAGCGTGCGGTACGTATGGCGGCGCTACCACTAGATCTCCGGAGTCCGTATTCGTCTCCATGGCGGCGGCGGACATTTTCTTCTGCAATGAGCCCGAGGCGGAGGCCCTGTTCGGCTCGCTGGATCAGGTCCGCGTCGAGCCGGGCAAACTGGCTTTTGTCACCCTCGGTCCGCGGGGTGCGCTCGTCGTCCAGGGAGAGGCCGTGACGGAGGTGCGCGGTGTGCCGGTGCGGGCCCTCGATCCGACCGGAGCGGGGGACACGTTCTGCGGCACCGTGCTGGCCCGCCTCGCGGCAGGCGATCATCCGGTCGAGGCGGCCCGCCGGGGGGTAGCCGCCGCGGCCGACCTGGTCATCGGCGTCGGACCCGAGAGGCTTCTGCGCCCGGGTCCGGCTCCCGAATATCCGGCCGATCCTCGTGCCGCCGTAGACGAGGAGCGAACTGCTGCCGTGGCCGAGGTGCTGAGAGATGCGCCGGGAGTCCAGGAGTTCGCGTTTACCGGAGATTCGTATCCAGATGAGGACGATCCGGGCTGCCTGGACTTCTTCTTTGCGGCTGCGCTGCAGCAGTTCGGCTTCTGGACCGAAGCCGACGGACGCTACGAGCAGCCCCTGATCGCCACCCTGGGCGGAAACGAACTGAAAGGGAGCGATTTCCTGTGGGCCGCTTACGGGCGCTGGCTGCGAGACGCGCCTGAGGAGCTGACCCCGGCCGGCCACGCCTCGCTGGAGGCCGACGTATTCGGCCGCCGCTACGCTGCCGATGACGGCTGTCAGTCCATGCCGGCCCTGGATCTCCACTTCAGGCAGGCCAGGGACTACGGCCGCGACATGAGCGCACTGGGCTGGACGCCGGCCAGTATCGTGGCCCAGGCCAACGACGAGGCGCTCCCTCTGGCCGCCTTCCTCAGCCTTCTGGACCGTGTGGGCGGCTACAAGGACGACCCGCTCCGGAAGAAATCCGTTCTGCTGGCGATCATTCTCATGCAGAGGCCGGAGCGTTTTCTACGCTCAGCTCCGGGCGAGCAGACTCCACCCATCGTAGACTATCACCTGCAGCGCAGCTGTCTGCGAACCGGGCTCGTGCGGGCCCTGGATCCGCGGCTGCAAAGCCGCCTCGAAAGCCGTGCGGTAGTTACTCTGGATGAAGAAGAGGCGGTACGGCGTGCGTCCTATGCGGCGGCCGAGCGGGTATGCGAGATTTCAGGCCGGACCATGGGCGCAGTGGACTGGTTCTTTTTCCAGAACAGAAGCCGCTGCCCGGAGATGACCGAACCATACTGCGCCGCCTGCCCTCTGGACGGCGTCTGTTCGCACGAAATCGGGCTCTTTCAGCCCGTGCACCGGACCACTTACTACTAGGGAGCCGCTATCTCGACGCTGTTCGTTACCGGCTTTCCGGGCTTCCTGGCCTCAGGGCTACTGCCGAATCTCTTGGCGCGTGGCTCGGCAGTGAGCGCCGTGTGCCTCGTAGAGCCCCGGTTCGTGTCGGCGGCCCATCACCGGATCCAGGAATGGGAGCTGGCCGAGCCGTCGCTCAAGGGACGCATCAGGATCGTAGAAGGAGACATCACCGAGCCTGACCTGGGCCTGGGACCGGCCAGCGATCTGAAGTTCGAAGTGAGCGAGATTTTTCACCTGGCGGCGATCTACGACCTGGCCGTGGCCGCACAGCCGGCCCAGCGCGTCAACGTCGACGGCACCCGGCATGTAATCGACTTCGCGGCAGGATGCGGCGGCGGTGGGACAGGAGGATTTGAGCGCCTGCACTACGTGAGCACCTGCTACGTCAGCGGCCGCTACGCCGGTGCCTACTCGGAAGCAGACCTGGACAAAGGCCAGAAGTTCAACAACCACTACGAGGAAACCAAGTTCCGGGCCGAGGTGCTGGTCCAGAACGCTCAGGCCGGCGGACTTCCGGCCACCATCTATCGCCCTTCCATAGTCGTGGGGGACAGCCACACAGGGGCGACACAGAAATACGATGGACCGTACGCGTTTATCCGCTGGATCCTGCGCCAGCGCGGCGTCGCCGTCGTCCCCAAAGTGGGAGATCCGGACCGCACCCGCCTGAACGTCGTTCCGAGCGACTACGTGACCGCGGCCATTACCGCCCTGTCAGCTCTTCCGCACTCAGTGGGCCGGGTATATCAACTCGCCGATCCTGAGCCGCCCACAATCGCGGAGTTCCTGTCGCTGCTGGAAGCGGCGTGCGGCCGGCGGCTACTGCGGGTGCCGCTCCGGGCCTCGTTCCTCAAGGCGTTCCTGCTCCGGGCTCCGGCCGTATCGCGCCTGATGGGAGTTCAGCCGGAACTGGTCGACTACATGGTGCACCCCACCTACTACACCGCCGGGGCCGCGGCCGAGGACCTGAAGGGCACCGGAATCACAGTTCCGCCACTGGCCGACTACGTGGACAAGCTGGTCACCTTCGTGCGCAGCAACCCGAAGCTCTAACCCTTAGTACCGGGCCGGCCGGCGAGGAGATCGTCGGCTTCCTTCCGGCTAGCGCGGGCCAGGAGAATGCCGCCCAGTACAAGCGCCGTCCCCACGACCTGCAGGCTAGTCGGCACCTCCCCGATCGTAGCCCAGGCGACCAGGATGGCCACGATCGGAATCGTGTTCGAGTAGAGGGCCGTCCGGCTGCTTCCCAGGTGTCTGATTCCGTAGTTCCACAGGACGTAGGCCACGGCAATGCCTAATACTCCGCTGTATACGAGCGCCGCCCAGGCCAGCAGCGATACCTCAGTCCAAGGCTGCCGAATAATCGAGGGAGTAGCTACCGCCAGCAGTGCGGCCGCGCCGATCCACATCGTGAGCGCCGTCACCGGCAGCGTGCCGTATTCCCGGACCAGCGGCCGCGTACCGACCGTGTAGACCGACCACACGAGCGCCGCCACAAGACTCAGCATATCGCCGCGCAGCGTCGTGGCCCCGAAGCCTACGCCGCGGCTTCCTCCGACGACGACGAAAGCGATACCGGCTACGGACACGAATATCCCGAGCCAGCCCAGCAGCCGGATGTGCTCGTGTCGCCGGGCTACAGAGAGGAGAGCCACGAAGACCGGTACCGTGGCCAGCATGAGCGAAGAGTTGCCGGCCAGGGTCAGGCTCAGGCCCACGATGAACAGCACCTGGTAGATCGTATTCCCCAGAATGCCGAGCCCCACTACAAGGCCCCAATCGGAACGCCGAATCACCAGCCGCTCGCCCGACATGCGAAGGAACAGAGCGAGGAGAACCGAGGCCAACACGAAGCGGATGCCGTTGAGCGCCAGCGGCTCAATCTCCTCAAAGGCGTACTTGAGGACCGAGAAGTTGGAGCCCCAGATGAAGACGAGAAGCCATATCGCCATCTCTGGATGCGGAGTGCGCTTCGATTGCTTCATCCGGGACTCTACGCCGTAGCTCGTGGCGCCACCACTGGCTACCCGGCGTCCCCTCCGGGCAGGGCTCCACCCTCACTCAGCTCGGGGCGATGCGCCGCATCGGGTGCCGGCTCTCATCGTCCGGAGGCGCATACACTCGCTTCGTGATGGCGGCGCCCCGCCCGGAAGCGGCGGTCGCAGCGGCCTGGCCCGCAGACGCCTCGGCTTGGCCCGGCAGGCGTGACGCGGCCCGGCCCGGTCTTTACCATGAGGCCTGGTGACGGCAATCCTGAAGCGCGGAGCTCCGACATGCGGATCGCACTAGTACAGCAGCACGCTACCGAGGACGACGAGGCCAACCTGTCACGCGCTCTGGACCAGATCGGGCGGGCGGCGGACGAAGGCGCGGAAGTGGTCGCGTTCGCCGAACTGGCGACGACCCGCTTCTTTCCCCAGTTCAGGGGCCACTCGGCTGCTAGCCAGATAGCCCAGCCGATTCCCGGCCCGATCAGCGACAAGATAGCCGAGAGAGCGCAGAGGCACGGCGTAGTAGTGGTATTCAACATGTACGAGAGCGCGGCCGAGGGCCGATTCTTCGACAGCTCCCCGGTGTTTGACGCCGACGGCTCTCTCCTCGGAATCACACGGATGATCCATATCACCGATTTCCAGTGGTTCCACGAGAAGGAGTACTACGATCCGGGGGACCGGGGAGCGCTCGTGTATGAGACGCGGGCCGGGCGTATCGGTGTCGCGATCTGTTACGACCGCCACTACCCCGAATACATGCGGGCGCTAGGCGCTGCCGGCGCTGAACTCGTCGTAATCCCGCAGGCCGGATCAGTCGGCGAGTGGCCGGAAGGAATGTACGAAGCTGAAGTGCGGACGGCGGCCTTCCAGAACGGCTACTTCGCCGCCCTCTGTAACAGAGTGGGTCCGGAGGGCGACATCGTATTCGCCGGCGAGTCATTCATATCTGATCCCGAGGGGCGCATCATCGCCCGGGGCAAGCAAGGTGAAGATGATCTGATCGTCGCCGACCTGGACCTCAGCCAATGCGAGTCCTCCACGGCGCGAAAGCTCTTCTGGCGTGACCGCCGCCCCGAGCTGTACGCCGACTGGATCTAGGAGCCGGCCGTCTCCCCCACCGCGGGGCGCCCACTCCGGAGTGAGCGGAATCTTGGTGCATTCGTCTACAGGGGCCGGACCATCTCAGGAAGCGACATTTGCCGCGCCCGTGATTTGAGGACCCGAGAGCCCGCCGCGGCATGCCCGTCGCTGACGGAGATGGGCCGGACCCTGGAGGCGTGCCGCTAGATCTCCGTAAACGTCGCACTTGTAAACGTGAACAGCTGCGTTTCCCGCGTCTCCCACTTGCGAGCCGCTTCCAGGAAGAAGCTCCGGCCGAGCCGCAGGCAGATGCAGTCCTCCAGCGCATCACCGCCTCCCACACAGCGGCTTCCGGCATGCGCCGTTAGGAACTGAATTGTGTTGCCGACGAATCCCTGCTGAAGATCGAGGTAGAGGTCCTGAACGCGTTCGAACCGGGCCCGGACGACACGATCGTGCTCCTGAAGAGGGCTTCCGGCGCTTTCGTAATTGTAGTGCGCGAAGTCGATCTCGACGTCGAACACTCCGCTGCACGTCTGGCTGCGGTCAGGCTCGATCCTGTCCTGGGAGAAGATTGCGATGCGCTTCATGAAGCCGTCGTGGAACCCGTTGAATGTCTCCAGGGCCGCTGCTGTTTCTTCGGGAGACGAAACACGCAGAGTTCGAAGCGTCATGTCAGCAGCTACCGGCCGAGCGGTCTGCGGTCCTCAACTCGCGCGGCCGCCAGCCACTCAAGGCGCACGAAACTGCCGGCCTCCAGCAGCGGTACACCTCCGGAAGCGACATTCGCCGCGCCCACGACTCGAGGATCCGAGAGCCCTCCGCGGCGTGCCCGTCGCTGACCGGAGGTGTAGCGCGGAACGGCATGCCCGTCGCTGACGGAGGTGGCCCGGACACTGGAGGCGTGCCGCGAAGCGTCATGTCAGCAAATATCCCGATGCCAGCGTCCTGTACTCTTCCACCTGTGCGGCCTCCCACACATGATCGCGCTTCAGCTCAGCCGCCATGAGTGCCGCAACCTGCGGAGCCATTTCCATACTGGCACGCGCGTCCAGCAGCAGGGCCCGCGTCCGCCGGGCCAGGACGTCCTCCAGCGTCCGCGCCATCTCATAGCGTACGGCCCAAACGATCTGTGCCCCGGTATAGGGAAGTCTGTCATGCAGGGGGTCCGACAAGTCTGGGTTGTCTATGGCCAGCTGACGGACGGCCTGTGCGTCGGATCCGTACACGCCGCGGTCGTCCAGTGGATCGTCCGGGTCGGCCTCGAGTGTCCAGCCGTGCAAGTGGAGCGACTCGGTGATCGACGGCTTCACGTCGAGTCCGCCCACCTGTGCCGCCTCCGTGATAGTGTCGGCCCCCATTCTCCGGTACGTCGTCCACTTGCCGCCAGTGATCGTAACCAGACCCGAAGTGGATACGGCCAGGGTGTGGTCACGTGATATGGACGCGGTGTCGTCTCCCTTGCCCACCAGCGGCCGGAGCCCAGCGAACACACTGAGCACATCGGATGGGTCGGGGTCGCGGGTGAGGTAGCGCACTGCATGCGTGAGCAGGAAGTCTATCTCCTCCTCCAGCGCTCGGGGTTCCAGGGAGGCCTCTTCTACGGGTGTGTCGGTCGTGCCAACGACGACTCGGTCGTGCCACGGCACCGCGAACAGCACGCGTCCGTCGTCAGTGTGGGGAACCATGATTGCGCTGTCACCGGGCTGAAACTCGCGGCCCAGCACGATGTGAACGCCCTGGCTGGCCGTGACCATCGGCCTGACAGAAGGGTCGTCCATGCGCCGAACGCTGTCGGTGAACACTCCGGTGGCGTTTACCACGACCCGGGCCCGGATCTCATGCTCGGTGCCACTCTCCGTATCCACCGCACGCACGCCTCGCACGAGTCCCGCCTCGTGAATGAGCCCGGTCACCTGGACGTAGTTGAGAGGGGTGCCGCCCAGGTCCGCCGCCGTCTGCGCCAGGGTGACGGCCAAACGCGCGTCGTCGAACTGGCCGTCGTAGTACATGACGCCGCCGCGCAGTCCCTCGGGCTCCACGGTGGGGATATGCTGCAGGGTCTCTTCGAGCGAGAGCCGCCGCGAAGGGCCCAGGCCGAGCCGACCGGCAAGCGCGTCATAAACCTTGAGTCCGATTCCGTAGAACGGACCTTCCCACCAGTCGTAAACCGGCACAACGAACGACAGATTGCGAACGAGATGGGGCGCGTTGTGCATGAGAAGCCCGCGCTCGTGCAGAGCTTCCAGAACGAGTGAAATGTCGCCCTGCTGCAGGTAGCGAACTCCGCCATGAATCAGTTTGGTACTTCGGCTCGAGGTGCCTTTGGCGAAGTCGGACTGCTCCAGGAGCAGTGTGCGGTAGCCGCGCGAGGCGGCCTCGACAGCGCAGCCGAGCCCGGTCGCGCCTCCGCCGATCACGACAACATCCCATTCCTCGGCAGCGTCCAATCGGCCCAGTAGTTTTTCGCGTTCCATACTGCAACCTCGCCGCCCCTGCGGCGGTGTGGCAACCTGCGGATGCGCTCCGTAGGTTGTGCCGCCACACCTTCTGGATCGCCAATGCTGGAGAATTGAACGGAAGTCAATGATAGAGATTACCGGTGGCAATCTGACCGTTGCCCAGGTCGTGTCGGTGGCACACGACAGGGAGCCTGTCGCGCCGCTGTCCGAAGCGGTGCGCGAGCGAATGCGGGCCAGCCGCGAATGGCTGGCGGGCATGGTAGAGTCTGGCGAAGCGACGGTTTATGGAGTGAACACAGGCTTTGGCCCGCTGGCTTCTACCGGCGTGCAAGCCGGAGATCTCCATCGTCTGTCCCGCAACCTGATTCTGAACTGCTGCGCCGGAGTGGGTCCACCACTGAGTGATGAACTCGTACGGGCCATGATGGTCATTCGGGCCAACACGTTGGCCATCGGCTGCTCCGGGGTGCGTTCGGAACTGGGCGACACCTACATCGCTATGCTCAACCGGGGCGTAACTCCAGAGGTGCCGTCCAAGGGATCTCTTGGCGCCAGCGGAGATTTGGCGCCCCTGGCTCACATCGCGGTCGTCATGACCCGCGGGGGTGATATCGAGCCCGACGGATTCAGCGGTTACGCACGCTATGACAGCCAGCGGCTGACGGGGGCGGAGGCCATGGAGCGAGCCGGAATACCGCGCCTCGTGCCAGGGCCCAAGGAGGGCCTGGCTCTGACGAACGGCACGACCTTCATGGTGGCCGCGGGGGCCCTGGGCGCGAGCGCTGGCCGGCACCTTCTGAGCCACGCGGAGCTAGCCGGCGCCCTCAGTTTCGAAGCGCTGGAAGGGCTCACTGAATCGCTGCACCCGGCGTTGCACGAAGCGGCCCGCCAGCCTGGACAGGCAGAACTGGCGGCCCGGCTGCGGACGATTCTCGCTGGCAGCGAGCTGGCGAACGCCGACCCCGAGCGAGTGCAGGACGCCTACAGTGTCAGGTGCATCAGCCAGGTGCTGGGACCGATCAGCGACGCGATAGACTTCGTCCACTCCCGATTCGAATCTCTGCTCAACGGCTCCAGTGACAACCCTCTGGTGTTCGCCGACAAGTCCCATGACGGCGCCTGGACAACGGTCTCGGGCGGGAATTTCCACGGTGAGGGTCCGGCGCTGTGGCTCGATTTTCTGGGAATCGCTGCCTCAGAGATCGCCAGCTTGAGCGAGCGGCGTGTGTTCCGGCTTCTGACGCCGGAGCTGAACGCCGGACTCCCGTCCATGCTCGTTCCGGTCCCGGGCCTGGATAGCGGCCTGATGGTGGCTCAGTACACCGCGGCCGCGCTCGTGTCCGATAACAAGACTCTGGCTCATCCCGACAGTGTGGATTCGATCCCTTCCAGCGCCAACCAGGAAGATCACGTCAGCATGGGCGCCAACGGGGCACGTCATGCGCTGGAGATTCTGGACAACGTCCGCTCAGTACTTGCGATCGAATTACTCTGCGCGGCTCAAGCGATCGACCTGCGTGAAGGTGGCCCGGGGCGGCTTTCTCCGGTCACCGCAGCGGTCCACGCGAGCATTCGCGAGGCGATTCCCTTCCTGAAGCATGACCGGCCGCTGACACCCGACATCGAAGCGGCCGCTGAACTCATACGTAGCGGGGATCTCCTCGCCGCCGCCGAGGAAGCCGCCGGCGCGAAAATCTGGCCTCAGGAGGCTCACCCCAATGGATGATGCTGACAGGAATACCGCCGCAGTCGATGCCTTTCTACGGGTCCTGGATCCGGCGGATGACGCCACGGGTGGCGGTACGGCTTCGGCTGTTGTCGGCGCTCTGGCCGCCGGTCTGACGGGGATGGTGGCTCGCCTGTCCGCGGGCCGGGCGGAACTGGAGGGCGAGGAGGACTTCGCGGCCATTGACGCGGAGGCACAGCGCCTGACGGATATACTTTTCGAGGGTGGACGCCTGGATTCGGAAGCCTTCGGTGCCGTGATGCAGGCCTACCGCATGCCCAAGGAGCCGGAATCGGCCAAGGCCGAGCGATCGGCTGAGATCCAGAGGGCCATGCTCGGAGCGGCCAAGGTCCCCCTCGAGAACGCGGAACGCTGCGCGGAAGTATTCGTCCTGGCCAGCCGGCTCGAGGGCCGGTCGAATCCGAACGCCGCTTCGGACCTGGCCTGTGCCCTGGACCTGGTTCACGCGGCGGCGCGGGGCTGTCTGGAAAACGTCGATATCAACCTGGGCAGCATCAAGGACGAAACGGCGCGGCAACAGCTTGCGGAGCGAGCCGCCGCCGTCAAGAACGCCTTCTCCGAAAGGGAATCGCAGCGTGCGTAAAATGCTGATGTGTGAGGCGAACGTGAGTGAGGGCCGGCGCCCGAAGGTGGTGGAAGCGATCCTGGCCGCCGTGCGGTCTGTCGAGGGCATCACGATAGCCGACTGGTCGTCCGATTCCGATCACAATCGCTCCGTGATCACGTTTCTCGGCGAGCCGGAGGCGGTTCTGCAGGCGGCGCAGGCGCTGGCCGACTCGGCTCTGGCGGCGATCGACATGCGGTCCCATGAGGGCGAGCATCCACGCATGGGAGCGCTGGACGTGATTCCTTTTATTCCTCTGCAGGGGATCGAAACCGAAGAAGCGATCGAGATCGCCCGGGCCTTCGGACTGTTCCTGGGCGAGCGCGCCGTGCCGGTCTACTACTACGAAGACGCGGCTACTCGTCCGGAGCGTGTCAGCCTGCCCAAGATTCGGAAGGGACAGTACGAGGCGCTGGAAGAGAAGCTCCAGCAGCCGGAGTGGGCTCCCGACGAGGGACCGGCGCGCTTTAACGCGGCCGCCGGCGCCACTGTCACCGGTGTTCGGTTTCCGCTCATCGCGTTCAATGTGAACCTGCGCACGACCGACCTGGAAGTAGCGCAGACGATCGCGCGCGCCGTGCGCCACATTAACGGCGGCTATCGTTTCGTGCGCGGTATGGGCTTCGCGCTGGAGGAGCGCGGAATGGTGCAGGTCTCGATGAATCTGACCAACTATACCAAGACACCGATCCCCCGCGTGCTGGAGACAGTGCGCTCCGAAGCGGCTCGCCACGGCGTGCAGGTCGCCGGAACGGAGCTCATAGGGCCGGTTCCCCTGGGCGCGCTGGAGGAAGTCGTTCGCCATTACCTGCAGACGCACGACTTCGAGGCGGCCCAGATCGTAGAGACGGCCCTGCTCAGATGACGCCTCGATGAATCCGGTCGCCGATCTGCTCATTACCGGGGCCAGCGAGGTCGTCACCTGCCTATCCTCGCCGGATGACCCGGCCGGCCGCCTCGAGGGAGCGGTGGTGGCTATCGGAGGAGAGACGATCCTGTCCGTCGGTTCGGAGATGGAGGTCGCGCAGGCTACTGACTGCTCAGCCGCCACCCGGATAGACGCCGAGGGCGGCGTGGTGGCGCCGGGCTTTGTGGACTGCCATACGCACCTCGTGTTCGGCGGATCGCGCTCACTTGAGTACGCGGCCCGCTTGACGCACTCGGTGGCGGAAGTCCGCGAGCTAGGCATCCCATCGGGCATTTCGGCCACGGTGGCCATGACCCGCGCCGCTTCGGCTTCTGAATTGGTGCAGTCAGCTTCGGTTCGGTTGGCCGACATGCTGCGCCACGGGACGACGACGGCTGAGAGCAAGACGGGATACGGCCTCACGCTGGATGAGGAGCTCAAGCTCCTGGAGGTGAACCGGAGCCTGGACGCGGGCCAGCCCGTAGACATAGTGAGCACGTTCATGGGAGCGCATGATTTCCCGCCAGAGATGTCCGCCGATCGATACGTGGAGTATGTGATTGAAGACATGATCCCGGCCGTGGCGGAGTCGGGCCTGGCCTCGTTCAACGACGTGTTTCTGGACGACGGCTACTACTCGGTGGCGCAGGCGAGGCGCATTCTGGAAGCGGGCGCCGAGGCGGGGCTGCCGGCCAAGGTGCACACGGAGCAGTATTCGTCCCTGGGGGGAGGAGACATGGCGGCCGAGATCGGAGTGGTCTCGGCTGATCATCTCAACTACTCGAGCCCGGCGACGTTGGAGGCACTGGCCCGGGCAGGATCGGTGGGCGTTGTGATGCCACTGCTCGACTTCGCGGTCGCCCACCCGCAGCCGGCCAGCGCCCGCGCCGTCCTGGACTCCGGGCTCACGCTGGCCCTGGCCACGGACCTGTGCCCGGGCTGCTACGCGGTGTCCATGCATCTGGCGCTGCAAGTAGCCTGCCGAACATCAGGCATCACGGTCGAGGAGGCGATTCTAGCGGCCACCGCGGGCGCGGCCGCCGCTCTCGGCCTGGAGGACCGCGGCCGTCTGGGCCCGGGGATGCTGGCGGATATTCAGATCTGGAACGTCCCGAAGCTGGAGGATGTGGCGTACCGGATCGGCCACAACGCCACATCCAGAGTGATCAAGAGAGGGAAGGTGGCGATCTGATGCCGGAATCCAGCGGTCCACGGCCGCTCCGCGCGCCGAGAGGAACGGAAATCAGCTGCAAGGGCTGGCTGCAGGAGGCGGCGCTCCGGATGCTGCTGAATAATCTGGATCCCGAAGTGGCCGAGAAGCCGGACGAACTCGTGGTGTACGGCGGCAGGGGGCAGGCGGCCCGAGACTGGGCTTCGCTCGACGCCATCCTGAACACGCTGCGCGAGCTGGAGGATGACGAAACACTGCTCGTACAGTCGGGCAAGCCGGTGGCTGTCTTCCGTTCGCACGCCGATGCTCCGCGCGTTCTCATCGCCAACTCGAACCTGGTCCCGCACTGGGCCACACAGAGCCACTTCGACGATCTGGCCGCCCGGGGCTTGATCATGTTTGGACAGATGACAGCCGGCAGCTGGATATACATCGGGACGCAGGGAATTCTGCAGGGCACGTACGAAACGCTCGGCTCGCTGGCAGCCCAGCGGGGCTGGGCAGACCTGAGCGGACGCATCGTGCTCACGGCGGGCCTGGGCGGAATGGGCGGGGCGCAGCCTCTGGCGGTGACCATGAACGGGGGCGTAGCCCTGGTTGTGGAGGTGGATCCGGAGAGGGCCCAGCGCCGGTTGGAGAACGCCTATGTGGATCGCATCGTGAACAACCTGGGCGAGGCGCGCCGCCTGGTCGAGACGGCCGCCTCGGCTGGTGAGGCCCTGTCCGTAGGCCTCGTCGCCAACGCGGCGCAGGCGCTTCCTGAGCTGCTGGAATCCGGCTTTCGTCCGGACGTGGTCACCGATCAGACGCCTGCGCACGATGTCTACGCCTACATTCCCGCCGGGCTGACCCTGGCCGAGGCCGACGCGCTACGAACCTCTGACCCTGGCGAGTACGAGAGACGCTCCATGGCCTCCATGGCCGAGCATGTGCGAGCCATGCTCGGCTTCAGACAGGCAGGCGCTGAGGTGTTCGACTACGGGAACAATCTTCGCCAGCGCGCTCTCGACGCGGGGGTCCAGGACGCCTTCTCTTATCCGGGCTTCGTTCCGGCCTACATCCGTCCGCTGTTCTGTCTCGGGAAGGGGCCGTTTCGCTGGGTAGCTCTTTCGGGCGATCCGGAAGACCTTCTGCGCACGGACGAGGCCATTCTCGAGCTATTTCCCGAGGACCGGCATCTGCACCGCTGGATTCGTATGGCGCAGGAGCGGGTGCAGTTCCAGGGACTGCCGGCCCGGATCTGCTGGCTCGGATATGGGGAGCGAGCTAGGGCCGGACACCGCTTCAATCAGATGGTGGCGCGCGGCGAGGTCAAGGCGCCTATCGTGATCGGGCGGGATCACCTGGATGCCGGATCGGTGGCCAGCCCGAACCGTGAGACGGAGGCCATGGCCGATGGTTCGGACGCGATATCGGATTGGCCGATTCTCAACGCCCTCATCAACGCGGTCGGCGGAGCCACCTGGGTCAGCTTTCACCACGGAGGTGGGGTCGGAATAGGGTACGCGCAGCATGCGGGCCAGGTCATAGTAGCCGACGGATCACCAGAGGCGGATGCCCGCCTGGCTCGGGTGCTTACGACTGATCCAGGGATGGGTGTAGTCAGGCATGCCGATGCCGGGTACCAGGAAGCGATCGACGCGGCCAGGGCCTGGGATATCCGAATGCCCATGCTGTAAGCCGGCAG
>JBDLJJ010000044.1:0-17793 GCA_039714435.1 Gemmatimonadota bacterium
TCACTGGCCCGGGCGCATCCAGGCCGGCACCGCAATCCGCATCAGAGGAACTGTCCGCCGCACTCGGACGCGCACCGCCCATTCGCCAGGAATCACTTCCACATCCTCATTCAACATGGGAGCGAATTCCCCTGGCGCGCTGTTCTCTGCCACCCACGAGATTACCGCGTTATGCGCCGCGGCAGAGTCGCCGTTCGTATTGCGCAGAACACCTGCGCCCACGAGAGCCGCCGCCTCCGCGATGCGCGTGGATTCCGCCCCCGCTGTCTTGAGCGGGCCGACGTCCACCGCGAGTGCTGCCGCCGCGAGCATGACCGTCATGGAAGCCGTGACGATGACCAGTACTGTGCCGGACTCGTCCTTGAACCTCTTGATCATAATGAAAACCTCCGCACCTACTTGTGTCGGAACTCGCGTCTCGGGTCGCAGTCAGGGTGTGGCAAGACATAAGCCTATGGTTCGAGGCAGATACCTCGGTTCGCTCAACGCGTTGTTCCGCATTCACTTGAGCGGGCACTGTGGAGCGTCTCCGTTTCCGTGTGTCCAGCGGGTGTGGTGCTCTCACAACAGTGCCGATGCACACGCGGGCCTGCGCTCACGCAGCGCTCGGGCGAGCGACTATCGCCCTACCCGACCCGGGGTGCAGAGCAGCACGGTACACGGTAGACTGAAGCAGCGAGATGCGCCCACCTGAACAGGAGCAGAACATGTCCGCGTTTGAGAACGCCAGCCGCGTCTTCCACGCCTGCGAGTCTTCCGAAGGCTGGGAGCCATGCAGAGAGTACGTGGAGCCCGGCGCCTCGTTCGAGGCCCAGGCCGGACCGCTAACCGAGTGCAAAACAGTAGAGGACTACGCTAACTGGATGTCCGGCGTGGCCGGCTGGATGCCGGACGGCCACTACGACCTCCATACGTCAGCCTGGGACGATGAGAATCGCGCCGCCACATTTTTCGCCACGTTCCGCGGCAGCCACACCGGCGAGGGCGGGCCCATTCCCCCTACGAACCGGGAGATGAACTCGCACTACGTCTTCGTGCTGTTGATGAACGGCGATGACCGGGTGGAGAAGATGTACAAGATCTGGAACGCGGACTGGGCCATGAAGCAACTGGGCTGGGCCTGACGCCCTGATGCCCGCCAGTAGAGCCAGACGCCGGGCAGCACCGCGGCGCTAGGCTCGCGCAGCGCTCCCGCGAACGACCAGGTACCGGTAGGCTACCGGGATGGCGACGAGCACGAACATGGTGCTCGAGATAAGCCCGCCGATCGTGGCCAGGGCCAGCGAATTCCAGATGTTGGCGTCCTGAGATTCGGCGAACAGTATGAGCGGCAGCAGACCGAAGATCGTCGTCAGGGTCGTCATGAGAATGGGCCGCACTCGCTCCAAAGTGCCCTGAATGATGGCCTCCCTGGTCGGGAGGCGCTCCCGTAGCTCCCCTATATGGTACACGATCAGAATCGCGTTGTTGACCACGATACCCCCCATCATGATCGTGCCGATGTACGCCGTGCGTGTGAACGACGCGTCGGTATAGAAGAAGATCAGAAACACTCCGATCAGGGCCAGCGGCAGTGTCAGCAGAACCACTAGCGGAGCCATGAGAGACTCGAACAGCGCCGCCGTGACCATGTAGATCAGCAAGATGGCGAATCCGATGGCCAGATAAACCTGCGTCTCTTCTTCGACGGACCAGCGCCAGCGGACGTCCTCCTCGATCTTGTAACCGGGCGGAAGTTCGGTGGCGTCGATCACCACGTCCCGCACCAGGTCGCCCAGTTTGCGCGGACCGCGGAACTCCCAGGCCACGGTCCTCTCGTACTGCTGGTCTTCGCGCCGGATCGACGTCATTACGGTGCGCTCTTCCACCTGCGCCACGTCCGCCAGGCGTACTTCTTTGCCTTCTTCGGCCGGAACCCGAAGCTGCTCCATGTCCAGCTGATCGAACTCGCGGAAGCCGGCCAGTTTGACGGTATAGGGCAGCTCTTCGCCGCCCACGCGGAGCCGCTGGCCTGATATTCCGGTCTGCAGATTGGCATTTACGAAACGCAGTAGCTGCTCGACCGTGAGATCGTGCTGCCCCAGCGCGTCCCGGTCTACGGTAAGGAAAAACTCCGACTCCCTGTCCCGGTCGAAGATAGAACCCGATGCATTAGTGTCCACATCGCGAATGCGGCTGAAGCGCTCCAGACGCGCTCCGATATCATCTGCTAGTTCTCGTGTATCTAGATAGTTATACCCAAGAATCTTAAGTGAATAATTAGGTGGACTACCTCCGCCTCCGTAGAAGCTCGGGCCGAACCCGTACACCCGGACATCGGGCCCGGAGAACTGGTGACTGTAGGCCACCATCTGCTCTTTAATGGCCACCGGAATCTGCGTCTGCTCGAGCTCTTTGGGGAAGGTGATCTGGATACGGCCTCCGTCCGGGCGGACCCTTGTCTCGTACCTCTTCACCTCCGGGAGTGTGGCGATCTTTTCCTCGAAGAACCGAGTCAGTTCGTCCGTGCGCTCCAGCCCCGCCCCGCGTGGGAAGCGAATTGAGACGTCGATATAGGTCCGCTGCCCCCACAGACCACTCCACAGGGTGCCTCGATTGACGTGTTCGTTGAACAGCCAGAAGCTGCCGCCCAGGGCAGCCAGGCATAGGGTGGTGACGATCAGCGGATGGTCCAGGGCCGAGCTGAGCAGCGCCCGGTACGACCGCAGGTAAACGGGAGCTTTCTCGGCCGGAGCAGCACTCGGCGGCGCCAGCTTCTGCTGCGGGACACCGGGAGAGGCCGCGCCGCCCCGCTCCGCCAGCCGTGCCGCCATCGTGGGCACGAAAGTGAACGCGACGAACAGACTGGCCAGGATCGAGAATCCGACCGCAAAGGCCAGCGGCACGTAGTACAGTCTGAGTTCGCCCTTGAGGAACAGGAAGGGGACGAGGACGATCGCCGTCGTGGCTGTCGCCGCCAGGACCGGGAGCGCCACCTGCCGTGTGCCTTCGAGCGCCGCGCGGGTACGCGACTTTCCGAGCGTGCGGTGTCTTTCGACGTTCTCGAGCACAACGATACCGTTGTCGACGATCAGGCCGAACCCCCAGGCAAGACCTGCCAGGGTTAGCACGTTGAGGGAGAACCCGCCCAGATAGAGCAAGTTGATAGCTGCCAGGATGCTGAAGCCGATTGTGGCAAATACGACCAGCACGGCGCTAAGGGATTTCAGGAACAGCATCAACACGAGAAATATTACGATGGACGCCGCCACGGCCCGTAGTCTCAGCCCCGTAAGCTGACGCTTTATTTCTTCGCTCTGATCCAGATCCAGTTCGGTGTGAACCCCGGGTGGGAGCCGATCCCCGACTCTGGTTACCTCATCTCGAACCGCCGCCGCTACTTCGACGGCGTTCGTCCCGCCCTTGCGATCGATGTACATCGAAATGGCCGGCTGGCCGTTGATCCGGAAGTATTGGTTTGCGTCCGCCGTCCGCTCCCGGACAGTGCCAAGGTCGCTCAGGCGGACCGGCTCCCCGTTCCGCTCGGCGACCACCAGACTCTCGAGCTCCCGCACCTGCGCCACGCGAGTGCGGACTGAGAGAACCACCTGCCTCCCGTCCAGAAGGAGAGAGCCGGGCGCCCTCAGGACGGACAGGTCCTCGATGCTCTGCCTGACGTCTTCCGGCCGGAGGTCGTAAGAATCGAGTTTGTCTCGATCGAGTTCGACCGAGACTTCCCGCTCCTGTCCGCCGTAAATGTTCGCGGCGGCTACTCCGTCGATTCCGAGGACGGAGGGTTTGATCTCCTCTTCGGCGATCTCCGCCAGGCGGCTGAACGTGTACGGGCCGGTGACCCGGAAACTCATGAAGAACTGCTCGTCCTGCGAGAACTCCTGCGGAACGTATGCCTCGATGGAGGGGCGCACGCCGGGCGGAAGATCGTCTTTGAGAGCGGCGAATCGCTCCGACAGGTCCAGCTCGGCGAATTCCATGCGCGTGTCGCGGGTGAATTCGATTTCGATTTCGGTGGAAGAACCAGTGCCGTTGCGGTCCACTCGTGACGTGGATGTGACCTTCCGCACCCCCTGGATCTGCTGCGACGCCGCCTCCAGAGGCGACGTGACAAACGCTTCCATCGATTCGGGAGAGGCCCCGCTCCATGAGGCGTTCACGGTGAGCCTCGGGTAATCGACGTCCGGTAGTAACTCGACCGGAATGAGCCGCGCGCTGTAGGCCCCGAGCCCGAAAAGTCCGAGGTAGATGGCTGCTGTGGCTACCGGTCTCTTAATGGCCAGTTCGATCATGCGCTGCCTCCCAATCCCGTGCTATCCCCTGCTGCGTGAACTGCCACCGGTACTGCCGCAGCCCTGGCCGACACCGGTTCTCGTGGTGATACGAGGAGCGAGTAAACCACCGGCACCACCACCAGCGTGAGGAAGGTGGCGGAAATCAGCCCGCCGATAACGGCCACCGCCAGCGGAGCCCTGAGGTCCGCTCCTGCGCCCCAGCCCAGGGCCATCGGGAAGAGGCCGAAAACCGTCGTCACCGTCGTCATCAAGATGGGGCGAAGACGCAGCCGGCCGGCTTCAAGGATGGCCAGGCGCTTCGAATCACCCGCTTCTCGCCGCTGGTTGATGAAGTCGACCTTGATAATCGCGTCGTTCACGACGATCCCGATCAGAATAACAAGTCCGATTCCGCTCATCGCGTTGAGGCCGTCACCGGCCAGCCATAAAGCCACCAACGCTCCGATAGCCGCCAGCGGAACGGAGACGAGAACGACCACGGGCTGAATCAGCGACTCGAACTTGGCGGCCATGATGAGGAAGACGAGGAACAGGGCAAGGCCAAACGCGAACGTGAGGCTCCGGAAGCTGCCTCTCATTTCCTCGTTTTCCCCGCCGACACGCACCGATGTGAGGGGCGGAATGGAAAGGCCGGCGAGCGACGCCCGGACGCCCTGCACGGCGTCCCCCAGACCCCCGTCGACGACATCCGCCAGCACCTGCACCGTGCGGTTCTGGCTCGTCCGCCGAATCTCGACCGGGCCGTATCCCTCTCGGATCGAGACCACCTCGCGAATAGGCACGTCCTGGTAAGTGAGCTGCATCACGTCGGACAGAGCGCCTCGCTGCTCGGGCGGGAGTGACACGCGAATCGCGATCTTCTCGGAAAACTCGGTATAGGGCCGGCTCGTCTCCGCCCCGCGCAGAAATCCTTCGATGGCATCGGCGACTTCGGTTACTGTGAAGCCGTAGCGCGCCGCCGCCGACCGGTCCACCTCGATCTCCAGCTCAGGCTGCGTCAACTGAATATCCAGCCTCACGTCGCCAATGCCGGCTACGCTCTCCATGCGGCGGGCCGCTTCTTCGGCCACGGCGATCAGGCTGTCCAGCTCCGGCCCTTGCACGCGGACCGCCAGGTCGGCTTCGCCCAGTCCCAGGGTCCTTCCCAGGGCCGTCGCCTGCCCGGTTTCTATGGCCACGGAAGAAGGGTTCAGCCCTGACTGCGGAATCAGTTCACGCACATCCTCGACCACATCTCGCACCGACCGGCGACCGGGTTCCAATCTTACGTCCAGAGCTGCGCTGTTGAGGCCGGTCAGGTCCCGGGTGGCCAACTCGGCGTCCCGGGCCCGGCCCACGCGCGTGAACACCGCGCTCACCGCCTCGGTGTCCAGAAGGGCCGCCTCCAGCCGTTCAGCCGCGGCCGACGTCACTTCCAGGGGGGTTCCCTCAGGCAGAGTCAGGTCAACACGAAACGCGCCCTCATCGACATCGGGCATCAAGCCCTTGGGCAGCACTGCGCCGATCGCGCCTGCCAGCAGCAGCCCCCCCGCGGCGACCGCCAGAACAGTCGGCCGATGCTCCAGGGCCCATGCCAGAGTCAACTCGTAGCGCGCCTCGAAGCGCTCGAACATGCGGTCGAACGCTGCCAGCAGCGGCCGTGTAGCGGTGGCGATCAGCCGGCCGCTGCCCCGAAATATGTCCCGAAATGTGAGCCGGACGGAGGTGCTGATGAAGCGGCCCAGTAGGCCCACCCCACGCCGGGCCGCGCCGAACGGTCTGAGAATTTTCCAGCCGCGCGCCGGGCTGGCGGATGACGGATCCGAGGACGCGCCGCCCGGGGCCGCATCGCCCGGACCCTGCCCTGCGCCGGAGCCGCGGTCTACCCGAGCCGCCAGGACCGGGAGCAGGGTAAGCGCCACCGCCAACGAAGCCAGCAGAGAGAAGGTGACCGCGAGACTCAGGTCGGCAAACAGGGCCCCGGCCACGCCTTCTACGTAGAGCACCGGACCGAATACGGCGATCGTAGTCAGAGTGGATGCGGCGATCGCTCCGGCAACCTCTGTCGCTCCTACCGAGGCGGACTCGGCCGCGCTCAAACCTTCGCTCCGATGCCTGAACGTGTTCTCGAGCACAACGATGGAATTGTCCACCAGCATTCCGACGCCCAGGGCCAGCCCGCCCAGCGACATGACGTTCAGGCTCACGTCGAACAGATAGGCCAGGGCGAACGCCGCCATGACCGAAATCGGAATGGCCAGTCCGATCGCGACCGGATAGCGCGGATCCCTCAGAAACAGGAACAGGACGAGGAATGCCAGCACGCCGCCCAGGAGGAGCGCCTGCACGACATTAGAGATCGCGTTAGCGATGAAGGAGGCCTGACTGGCCGCCACCTCGAGCCTGATTTCAGGAAACTCCGCCCGGATCTGCTCCAGCACTTCGTTCACGCTAGTCGCCACGCGAACCGTGTTTGACCCGGACTCCTTGTACACCTGAAGGCCGATAGCCGGCTGCGCGTTGAAGCGTGCCAGCGTCTCTCGGTCGGCGATACCCTCGGACACCGCCGCAACGTCGCGCAGGCGCACCACGCCGCCGGTGGCGGGCCGGGCTATGACCACGTCTTCGAGTTCCTGTACGGATTGGAACTCGCCCAGGGTGCGCAGACTGTACCTGAACCGTCCGCGCCGGATCGAACCACCGGGAGCGCTGTAGTTGGCCCTGTCCAGAGCTTCCGTCACGTCAGAGATCTTCACGCCATGTACGGCGAGCAGATTGGGTGAGGCGACAACCTGAATCTCACGCTCCGGTCCGCCCGTGATGGCGGCCAGCGCCACACCTTCGAGCTGCTCCAGGCGCCGCTTGAAAACGGCATCCGACAGGTCGCGCAGGTCAGACAGATCCGCACCCGTTACCGCCAGCGTCATGACTGGTTCGTTCGTCGGGTCCGAATTCAGAATGACCGGACGGTCTGCGCTCTCCGGAAGGGCGTCGGCCAGATTGTCGAGCCGCTCCCGGGTATGGAGCATGGCGAATTCCATGTCCGTGCCCCAGAAGAACTGAAGCCGGACCAGAGACTGCCCCTCGCGCGACCTGGAGTCGATTCCGCGTACGCCGGCTACCCGGCCCACGACTTGTTCAATTCGCTCCGTGACGAAACGCTCCACCTCGGCCGGACCGGCGTCAGGGTAGGAGGTCCACACCGATAGGGTCGGAAACGCTACATCAGGAAGGAGATCGATAGGAAGACGGGTAAACGAGACGGCTCCCAGGACGCCGATCGCCAGGTACAGCATGGCGGTAGCGACCGGCCGCCGGATCGATCGATCTGCTAGCGCCATTCCGCTGGCCCCTCTACCGCGCCGCTCGGCCAAGGCGCTCTTCCAGATCGGCCCAGGCTTTCAGATATTCGTATCGGTCCTGAAACAGCGATTGTTCGGCGGAATTGAGCCGGTCGATCGCCTGCTGCAGGTTGAAGTACGGGATGCTTCCCAGCCTGTACTGCTCACGTGCCAGTTCCAGCCGCTCGTCCGCCAGCTCCTGGTTCCTGGTCAGCGCGTCCAGTCGCCGATGCCGCCGCTGAAGGTCGGAGACGAGGTCTCGTACGTCGCGCTCCAGATTGAGCCGCTCCCTCGTGAGATCGGCCCTGGCTTGCCTGAGCGAACGGTTGGCCTGCGCGTTGGATGCCTTACGGCTGAAGTTGTCGAACAGCGTCCAGGAACCCGAGATACTGAACGTGGCCCGCGTGTTGGCCGGATCGAAACTGAACAGGCTCTGGGATTCGGCCAGGCTGCGGCTACGGCCGAACGTCAGGCTGACGTCCACGCTCGGGAGCCACGCCGCCTTGGCTGACAGCAGACCGGCGGATGCGGCGCGTTCGTCCTGCTCCAGTGCCAGCACAGTGGGATTCGCCCGCATAGCCGCCGAAGCGAGTTCAGCCGGGTCGAGTCCGCTCGCGTCGGGTACCTCCTCGATGTCCACGAGGACGGCATCGGTGCTCTCGAAACCCTGAGAAGGCCGCGCCAGAAGCACGTGCAGGTCACGCAGAGCCGCCGCCAGACCGGCGTCCGCGTCCAGATACCTGAGCTCCGCGTCACTGAGATCGATCTGAGCGCCCAGCAGGTCGCTTCGGGACGCCGCCGCGATCCGGTACCGGCTCTCCGTCACCTCCAGATCCTGCCCCCTAGCGATCTGTTGGCGATCGGCTACCTCGAGCAGGCGCTGCTGTTTGAGGGCCTCCAGATAGGCCCGCCGGACGTCGCGCACGACGGTCGCTTCGGCGGCGCTGAGCCTGAGCCGTGCCGCGCCCAACTCAGCCCCACCCGCCTTCGCGTCGCTGAACCGCTCCGGTGAGAACAGAGGCAGGCTCAGAGTCAGTGAGGCACTATTGCTCTTCGACACGTCCTCCAGCGGTGGGTCGAGGATCTGCGGCGACCCCTCGGGAGACAGAAAACTGGAGTTTGTGAAGCTGGTCCGCGATGCAGCCCCGCTTACCGACACCCTGGGAAGAAACGCTCCGTAGTCAGCCCAGCGAGCCGCCTTGGCCGATGCGTAGGAGGCGTCGGCGCTCTCGATTGACGGGTTGTTGGCCAGGGCGATCCGAAGTGCTTCCTCCAGCGTCATGGCGGGTCCGGCACCGCCGCCGAGAGTGACTTCCTGCGCGCCAAGAGCTGGCGCGCCCAGCAGCGCCGCGCTCAGTCCGGCGACCAGCGCCATTCGGCCCCGGCAAGCTCCGGCCGCTCGGGGGCTCGCTGCTGCCCGGAAGCTCACTCCTCCTCGCCCCGCAGCGAAACATCTACCCGCGCGTCATGGGTGAGCGTGGAATGACCAGCCACGAGCACGACCTCACCTTCGCTGACCATATCCGTGCCGTCCCCCGGCACGATCTCGATAGCCGTATCGTTTTCGAGACCCGTCGTTACGTAGCGCCACTTTGCCCGGCCCTTGCTGGACCGTTCCGCCTCCGGCTCGAACACGAACACGACGTCGCGCCGGCTTCGTTCCACGATCGCTTCCTTGGGCACGAAGGTTCGGCCTTCGTACAGGTCTCCAGCGATGCTGACACTGGCGTGCATTCCCGGAAGAATCTTCGCCTCAGGGTTATCGAGCCTCACGGTCACCCGACTGGCCCGGCTCTCCGAATCGACCATGGGATTGATCGTCACTACCGTGGCGGCGAATTGTTCGCCCCGGTAGGCCGAGAATCGAACCGTGGCCTCACGTCCGACATCCAGCGCGCCGATCTGACCCTCGAGGACAAACACATCCACGTCGATCTGGGACAGATCAACCACTGTGGCGACGGAGTCGCCCACTCCGAGACGGGAGCCGCTGGCCACCACCAGGTTGGCTACTCGGCCCGCGTACGGGGCGCGAACCTCCGTCCGCCTCAGGTCATAGCGCGCTCGTTCCAGGCGGGCCTCGGCGCCAACCAGCCCACTCCGCACCCGGGCCTGCACCTCTCGCTCGGCCCGCACCTCCGAATCGGCGATGCGGTCGTCCCCCAGGGTGAGATCCCGAAACTCGGCCAGCGCCTGATCGAGCGCGCCCTGCGCCTCAGCCAGGTCCAGCTCATACAGCGCGGGGTCAATCCGGGCGATGAGCTGGCCTGCCCTCACATAGCTGCCTTCCGTCACCGGAACGGACACGACAGGCCCCCCTACCTCGGCCTGGAGTGGGGCACTTCGTCTGGGGGCCGCTTCTCCTTCGGCGTTCACCCACACCACGAACGTGCCCTCACCTACCTCGGCCCCTTCCACGGGTACGGCGATAGAGGTAGCGAAAGCGGTGGTGGCCGCCGTGCTCTGCGCCGCGGCACGGGCGGAGTCGACAGCCGCGCTGTCGGAAGCCTCGTCCGGGTCGGCATCATTGGCGCGGAGCTTAAGGAAGACGCTGGTCAGGAGTGCGGCAGCGATGCCGAATACGGCCAGCGTGACGAGGTGTCTGGACTTCATGTGCCCGGCCCCGGTTTAAGTGGTTGACAGGACCCGCCATGTCGAGTCCCTACGTTGTCCGGTCCGTCTCAACGCTGGCTTAACGCCGCTCGTTGACGGCGCGTACGACCGATTAGACTCCGAACACGCGCATGGGGTTGCCCGGCTCGACGCCGTTCAAACACGCCGGCAGCAGTTTAGTGCCTGTTGTCCCTGGGGCGCGCCTGGTCGGGTGTCTGAAAATCAGACCGGGAGGAAGAAAAAGGCTACCGCCAACATAAGATAGACCGCGAGTAGCTGCACGCCTTCCATCCAGTGCGATTCACCGTCCTGCGAGATGACGGCCATGATACCAACTGACATGGCCACCGCCACGACCTCCAGATTAGTAAACCGCAAATCCATCGGATTGGGTCCCACCACGTAGCTCAATAGTACGAGGACGGGAGCGACAAACAACGCGATCTGGGTAGAGGACCCGACCGCTATGTGTAGAGACAGATCCATCTTGTTCTTGATCGCCATGAGGACGGCTGTCGAGTGCTCCGCCGCGTTACCTACTATCGCGACAAGGATCACGCCCACGAATACCCGGGTCATTCCCAGATCGTGCGCCGCTTCCTCGAGAGCACCTACCATGATCTCGCTCATGACGCCTGTCACGGCCGCGGCGACGAGGAGCGCCAGCAGCGGGCGGTTGGCCACGATATCCGGCGAACGATCGTCGGCGGCAGCTGCAGACGCAGGTCCATTGCCCCCGGCACTCTCGTCCACATCGGCATGAGACAGGTATAGATCCGAATGCGTGCGCAGAGTAAACAGCAGACTGAGTCCGTACACCACTATCAGGATAATCGAGATGTCGAGGCTGAGATTTCTCTCGACCGCGGAGTATCCGCCGCCCGCCGCCGAATGAAAGATGGTCGGCAGAACCAGTCCGATTACACTGAGCACGAGCAGCGTAGTCCCGAGGCTGGCCGCGGTTCGGTTAAAACTCTGCGTCCGAAACCGAAGTCCTCCGAGCAGAGCTGACAGGCCGAACACCAGCAGGATGTTGCCGATTATGGAGCCCGTGATAGACGCCTTCACGACATCGTACAGACCGGCGCGCAGCGCCATGATGGCGATGATCAGCTCCGCCGCGTTTCCGAACGTGGCGTTCAGCAGACCACCCAGAGCCGGACCTACGCGCTCCGCCAAATGCTCGGTGGCTCTTCCCATGAGGCCAGCGAGGGGAATGATGGCGACCGCGGACACAAAAAAAAGCGCCGACCCGCTGACGCCGGTGGCAAACCTGAGGAACACGGCGATCGGTACGAAGATGAGAAGCGCGTAGAGCGCTCTTTCGATCCGGATACCAGTCACCTGGCACCTCGCGCTGGCAAGTTCCCGCGTGGCACTATGGCTTCACCAGATCAAAAACTCCGACGTGTTCGACGTCCAGTTCCGCCTCACCGCTCGGGTCACCCGGCTGAGAAGGCGCCGTCCGGATTCGAACCGGAGTAGGGGGCTTTGCAGGCCCCTGCCTAGCCACTCGGCCACGGCGCCGCGAGCTGGCTCGGTGGTCCGTGTCAAAGCTCAGAGCACGAGTCACAGTTGCCAGCGCCCGCACAGGGTAACGTTCGCTCCTGGAGGCGTAAAGCCTGCCAGCCTAGGTGCGGCCGGCGGCGGATTCCAACATTTCCTCGGCGTGCTGCCGGGACGTGTCGCTGTCCGCATCTCCGCCGAGCATTCGGGCTACCTCGGCGACCCGTGCCTCGGGCGAGAGAGACACGACGGTGGCCACGGCCAGCCCATCCTTCTCGGACTTGCCGACCTGCAGGTGGTGGCCGGCGCGCGACGCGATCTGCGCCAGGTGAGTGACCGCCAAGACCTGCCGCCGGGACGCGACAGCTGCGAGCTGCGCACCGACCTCGTGCGCCACCTGGCCGCCGATTCCGGCATCGATCTCATCGAATACGACCGTAGGCACGGGATCCACTTCGGACAGAGCCGTGCGCAGCGCCAGCATGAGCCGACTGAGCTCGCCGCCGGAGGCGACTCGTCCCAGCGGGCCGGGGTCGAAACCGGGGTTGAGCGATATCAAGAACTCGATCCGCTCCCGCCCATGGCGTCCCACCTCACCCTCCGGGGTCAGGTCGACGCGCATCTGCGCCCCCGGCAGTCCGAGGTCCGGAAGCCGGCGCACGACCGAGGACTCCAGGCGTGTCGCGGCGGACTGACGCGCCGCGCTCAAACGTGAGGCGGCGGCCTCCAGATCGGCGGCCACGGCCGTAGCCTCGTCCTCCAGCGCCCGGAGCGCATCTCCCGATCCCTCGAACTCGTCCAGATCAGCTCTGGCCCCGGCGCCGGCCTCAATTACGTCATCCAGCGAGCCGCCGTATTTCCTCTTGAGGCGGTACACCTCATCCATGCGCTCGCGCAGCGCGTGAAGGCGCTGTGGATCGTGTTCGACGGTCTGCCGGTATCTGGACAGCCCCCGGCCCAGCTCATCCAGGGCCGTCCGAGTGGTCGCGTACAGGCTCTCGAACTCCGCCGCGCCGGCATCGATCGCCGCCAGTGCGCTCAGTGAACGCTGCAGAACCGCGAGTCGATCGGTCAGGGAATCGGCATCACCCTGGATCGATTCCACGAGCAGTCCCGACAGCCGCAGCAGATCCTCGGAGTGTTCCAGTCTTCGAATATCGTTCTCGAGCTTGTCGTCCTCGCCCGGCTCGAGGGCTGCGGCTTCGATCTCCTCAGCCTTGAAGCGAAGGTAGTCCGCCTTCTCGCGCGCATCTCTGGCGCTCTGCCGGCGGCGCTCGATTTCGGACCGCAGGGCACTCAGGGCCCCGTGCAGCTCCGCAACGTCAGCCACGAAGGCCGCCGACTCGCCGTAGGCGTCGAGCATGGTGCGCTGAACATCCCGGCGCAGGAGCGCCTGATGCTCATGCTGGCCGTGCAGCTCGACCAGCTCAGACCCCAGATCGCGAAGAAACCCGGCTGTTACAGGAGAGCCATTAACCCAGCCGCGGCTCCGGCCCGCCCGCTGCGCCTCGCGCCGCAGGATAAGGCTGCCGTCGTCGGGATCGATGCCGGCGTCCCGGCACATCTCACAGGCCAGCGAGGCGCCGTCCACTTCGAACACACCCTCTACCATGGTTCGCCCGGCTCCCGCCCGGATAGAATCGGTATTGGCCCGTCCACCGAGGAGCAGCGTAAGCGCCCCGACCAGGATCGACTTCCCGGCTCCGGTCTCCCCCGTGAGCACGGTCAGCCCTGACTCCATCTCTACGCTCAGGTCATCGATAACGGCGTAGCCCTGAATCCTCAGATCGCGAAGCACCTACGCGTCCTCACGTGCGGGGCGCACATCTCCCCAGCGCAGCTTCTGGCTCAGCACCCGGAAGAAACCCTGCTCTTCCATCCGAATCAGCCGCACGGAGTGCTCCGAACGCCGCACCGTCACCGCGTCGCCGGCCTGGATTGTGTCGCCTGCCTGGCCGTCCGCGCTGACCCGCGCCCCCGCTTTGGAGACGACCTCGACTCGAATCACGGAGGTGGAAGGAACCACCAGAGGCCGGATAGCCAGAGAGTGAGGGCAGATCGGGGTAGCGACGAGGGCGTCGAGCGTGGGTACCAGAATAGGGCCCCCAGCGCTGAGACTGTACGCCGTTGAGCCGGTAGCGCTCGAAATAACGATTCCGTCGGCGCTGTACTGCCCGACCTCTTCCCTGTCCACGAACACGTGCAGCCGGATGAGTCGGGCCAACCCGGTCTGGTGCACCACCGCATCATTGAGGGCATAGCGGAGCGTCGTGGCTCCGCCATCTCGATCCTCTGATGACCCGTCCGTCTGAACTTCGATGTCGAGAGCTGTTCGTTCCTCTTCGTGGAAATCCTGACCGGCCAGGCGCTGCAGCATCGCTCCCAGTTCCGATCGGGCGCCCGCGGTCAAGAAACCCAGTTGGCCGAGATTACAGCCCAGCACGGGAATCCCGAGTGGGCCGGCGATCTGCGCCCCGCGCAGCAGTGTCCCATCTCCGCCAAGTGTCAGCAGAGTGTCAACAGGACTCGCCGCTGACTCGAGAACTTCCTCGGAAGCGAAGTATTCGCTCAGCTCGGGCCCGACGACCAACTGGAACCCCAGAGCATCGGCGGAGCGGCGTAACTCCGCCACCACGTCCTCGAGGCCGTCTTTGGCGGGATTCGCCAATACGCCCAGTCTCATCAGCTGCGCCGTTCGATAATGTACATGGCCATACTCCTCAGCTCGTCCGCGCCGCTCAACTCGTTCAATTCGCCCAGCGCGGCCGTGGCCAGCCGCCGGCTCATGTGCTCCGCCCCGTCCATACCTAGCACCGCCGGATATGTAGCCTTAGCGAGGTCGCGATCCCTGCCGCTCGGCTTACCGAGTTCCACGTCCGAACCGGTCACATCCAGAATATCGTCCACCGCCTGGAAGGCCAGCCCGAGCCGGAGGCCGAACCGCCGCAGGCGTTCGATGACCGAGTCGGCCGCCCCCGCCGCCAGCCCGCCCATTACGACGCACGCGGCGATCAGTTGAGCGGTCTTTCCGGTATGAATCCTCTCGAGACGCTCGGCCGAGACCTGGCGCCCCTCCGCCCGCAGATCCAGCAGCTGGCCGCCAACCATTCCGGACGCTCCCGAGGCCTCCGCCAGGGTGAGGAGCAGGCTGCGCACGCACCCGTCGGGCAGTCCCATCTCCTCGCCCGCCGTGAGGACGGCCCTGACGGCCATCGGCATCAGCGCGGCTCCAGCCACCACAGCCGCCGATTCGCCATAGCTCACGTGCAGCGTTGGCTGCCCCCGGCGCAGAACGTCATTGTCCATGCACGGAAGATCGTCGTGTACGAGAGAGTAAGCGTGGACCAGTTCCGCCGCGCAGGCCAGCGTGACGACCTCGGCCCGGGTCCCGCCGGCACCCTCATACGCCGCCAGCAGCAACAGGGGCCGAATCCGCTTACCGGGGCTGAGCACGGCGCTTCTGACAGGAGCCGCCATCGCCTCCGGGATTCCAGCCAGTTCGCTGTTGACGAAGGCCTGAAGCGCAGCCTCGATACGGGCCAACCTGATCTCCACCATTGCGCCGGACTGTGACGCTCGGCCGGTCGCCGAGTGCGTCAAACTCCCTTGGGCTCCAGGAAGTCTCGGTCGATGCCGATCGAGGTGAGATCGCCCTCCGCGCCCTCGATCAACTCCTCTACGCTTCCCCGGGCCGCGTCCAGGCAGCGGCTGGCGGAGCGAAGATGTTCGATCCCTTCCGAAAACAGTTCCAGCGCCTGGTTGAGTTCAAGCTCTTCGCCATCCAGCGCGCCAACGATGCGCTCCAGCTCCTTGAGCGATGTCTCGAACGACACATCCGTCTGCGAGTTCACTCGCTACCCTCCGGGTTCTGGACCATTCTGTTTCCTTCCGACACACAGTCGGCTTCGCCATCAGCGATTCGCAGCTTGAAATGTACACCTGGTTCGAAGTCACTCGCACTCCGTAGCACCCTGCCCTCGGTGTTCAGCGGGACTGAGTACCCGCGGCTGAGAATCGCCAGCGGGCTTAGCGCCTCGAGCCGGCCGGCCGCCAAGGCTAGCTGCGATGTCAGCCTCTCGATGCGCATGCGCATATGGACGACCCCGGCCATGGCCACCTGGCGCAGCCGATCTCCGCCCGCCTCCGTCCGCTGCCGCAGTCCCGAAACCAGGCCCTCTGCCAGAGCCCGCAAGCCTGCCTGAATGACGAGGGAGTCCTCCACCACGATTTCACCTGCCACCGAGGGAGTGGGCGCGCGGCGGTCCGCTACGAGATCTGCGATCGTCACGTCAATCTCATGCCCGACCGCCGAAACTGTCGGCACAGGGCACCGGGCGATGGCCCGCGCCACGACCTCCTCGTTGAATGCCCACAGGTCTTCGATCGAGCCTCCGCCGCGCGTCAGAATGATCACGTCGCAGCTGCCCTCGCGGACCAGACGGTCCAGAGCCAGCACGATGTCGTCGGCGGAACCGGGCCCCTGCACCCGGCAATCCGAGATGAGAATCCGGGTCCATGGGGCGCGCCGTTGAATGACGCTCACCACGTCACGCACAGCCGCGCCGGACCGGGATGTTACCACCCCGACCCTGAGCGGAACTCTGGGCAGCGGAGTTTTTCGGGCCTCATCCAGCAGGCCTTCCTGCTGCAGGAGGCGGCGCAGTTTCTCGAACGCCAGCCTCCACAGCCCCTCTCCCTCGGCCTGAATAGCCCGAACCACCAACTGGTACGATCCCCGCGCCTCGTAGACCGTCAGTTGGCCCCGGGCACAGACCTCCATCCCCTCCTCCGGCTCCGTGGGGAGCTTTTCCGCGTCCGAGCGCCACATGACGCACTTCAGCTGGGCAGAATCGTCCCGCAGAGTGAAGTACCGGTGACCGTTGGTGTGGGGACGCCAGTTGCTGATCTCACCTTTTACCCACAGCGATCCGAATTCCCGCTCCAGCCGCTCGCGTACGGCCCGGTTGATTTCGGCTACGCTGACAGCGTCTTCGACAGTAGCGCCGAGAGACGCTGGCGTTTTTTCGGCCGGCGCGGGCAGCTCTTCCGGCGCGGCTGATTCGGCTGGCATGGGCGGAGGACGCTCGAAAAGCGAGTACTGCGGGGTGCCGGCCATCAAGTCTAGCCGGCGACGGCGACGGCGGCCTGCCTGCGGGCGGCCGCGGCCGTGTTCTTCAGGAGCATGGCGATCGTCATAGGACCCACGCCACCCGGCACCGGCGTTATCCAGGAGGCCTTCTCCCGAACTTCATCGAACGCCACATCTCCGACCAGCCGGTATCCTCTCTCTCGGCTGGCGTCTTCCACGCGGTTCACGCCCACGTCTATCACCACCGCTCCCTCGGCCACCATATCAGCCGTGATCGACTCGGGCCTGCCCACCGCCACGATGAGGAGATCGGCCAGCCGCGTGATCGACCCCAGGTCACGTGTGCGGCTGTGGGCCATGGTCACCGTAGCGTTCGCGAACGGCTGCTTTTGAGACAAGATGGACACCATCGGCCTACCCACGATGTTCGATCGGCCTACAACTACGGCGTGCTTGCCGGAGGGATCCCAGCCGATGTGACGCAGCATCTCCTGAACACCGGCCGGGGTGGCGGGCCGAAACGCCGCTGTGTCTCCACTGGTCATGTTTCCGACGTTGATCGGATGGAAACCGTCAACGTCTTTCTCGGGCCGGATCCTCAGCATGACCTCGGCCACATCGATCTGCTCCGGAAGCGGAAGCTGTACGAGAATCCCATGAACGGTGGGATCCTCGTTGAGCCGGTCCAGCTGCTCCATGACCTCCGCCTGCGTCGCGTCCACCGGCAGCCGAATGTCCACAGGCAGTATCCCGACTGCCTCACAGGCCCTCGATTTCATGCCGACATACACCTCGGACGCGGGGTCCGCTCCCACCAGCATGACCGCCAGGCCGGGGATGGTGCCCGCCTCTACCAACCGGGCCACTTCCTCAGCCACTTCGGCGCGAACCGATGCCGCTATCGCCTTCCCGTCTATCAACTGTGCCGGCATGTATTCCCCTTCGTCAGCGCGCGAACCGCATTCGTCAGCGCGCGAAC
>JBDLJJ010000045.1:0-17677 GCA_039714435.1 Gemmatimonadota bacterium
CGCTATTCGAGATCGACAGTGCCGGCGCTACGCATCGCTGGGGGACTTTGAACGTCTGGGAGCCTCCGAACAGACTGGTGATCGAATGGCATCCTTACGGTGAGAGCGGCACGGCGACCGAAATAGAGATACGGTTCGTCGATCGTGGGTCTTCCACCCTGGTAGAGTTGGAGCACCGAAATTGGGAGGCATTGGGTGACCAAGCAGCGGAGAAGCGGAGCGCATACGAAGGCGGCTGGCCGGGCGTGCTGGCCTTGTTTGCCGATTCCGCCGGCAGGCCGAACACCGTCCCGGCGGGAGGTGCGGCTGACGGCGCGTCCTAGCGGCTTGTCCTTGTAGAACACTGCATCCGGGCTATTTTCTTCAGCCCTCGATGCTATGGCAGCGATGGCGGGCCTAGAAGTGTTGGGTTGAGACCTGCAGCAGACGAGTTCAGACCGGTAGCAGACGAGAAGAACGTCCCTGAGGAAGTGGTGAAGCAGAAGTGATTATTTCAGACACAGCCATTAAAAGACCCGTCTTCACCGTCATGGTGGCGTCGGCGATAGTACTCTTCGGCGCCATCAGTTTCACGCGCCTGTCGGTCCGTGAACTCCCGGACGTCGATCCGCCCGTGGTATCCGTCTCGACCTTCCTGAGGGGCGCCAACCCGCGCGTAATGGAGACGACGGTCACGGACGTGCTCGAGGAAGAGCTGAGCACGATCCCTGGCGTGCGGACAATCTCGAGTAGTAGCGCCGAGCAGTCCAGCAATATCACCCTGGAGTTCACGCTCGACCGTGACCTGGAGGTGGCTGCGCAGGACGTGCGCGACAAGGTGGCCCGCGTTCGCGGCAGGCTTCCGGCACAGATCGACGAGCCGGTCGTCACCAAACAAGACGCCGACGCGCAGCCGTTCTTCTGGATGGCGCTGACGGCGGACAATTATGATCTTCTCCAACTCTCGGACATCGCGGACCGCATAGTAAAGCAGCGGCTCCAGTCGGTTGACGGCGTCGGCCGAGCGCAGGTATTCGGCGAGCGCCGCTATTCGATGCGGATTTGGCTCTCCTCCTCAGCGCTCGCCTCCCGCGGCCTGACCGTGCAGGACGTCCAGACCGCGATTTTGACAAAGAACGTCGAGATTCCGGCCGGCAGAATCGAGTCGGCGCGGCGCGAGTTCACCGTGCGCTCCCTGGGCGAACTCAAGACGCCTGACGAGTTCTCCGCCCTGGTCGTCTCTTCGAGCGACGGCCAGGTCGTTCGGCTCGGGGACGTGGCCCGTGTAGAGCTCGGTCCCGAGAACGACCGCGCCTATCTGCAGTTTGACGGAACACCAGGGGTAGCGGTCGGTGTCGTCCGGCAGTCTAAGGCAAACCTCGTGCGAGTGTCCGACAACATCCAGGCCGAACTGCCGAGCATCCAGGAGGCCTTGCCTCCGGGAGTGGTCCTCACGGTCGGTTTCGATTCGTCCAGGTTCGTACGACAATCGATCCAGGAGGCCCAGCAGACTCTGATCCTGGCAGGGATTCTCGTCGTACTGATCATCTTCGTGTTCCTCAGAAACGTTCGCGCGACAATGATTCCGGCTCTGGCCATTCCGACCTCGATCGTCGCGGCGTTCGCGGTCCTTTACGGCTTTGGTTTTTCCATCAACCAGTTCACGCTCCTGGCGCTCATTATGGCCATGGGAATTGTGGTGGATGACGCCATCATCGTGATGGAGAACGCGTATCGGCATCAGGAGGAGCTGGGTGACGACCCCGTAACGGCCGCCAAGAAGGGCACTTCGGAGATCGCCTTCGCGGTCATCGCGACGACCGTAGCGCTGGTCGCGGTGTTTACGCCACTGGCCTTCCTTCAGGGCACCGCGGGCCGGCTGTTCAACGAGTTCGGCATCGCCCTAGCGGGGTCCGTGATAATCAGCAGCTTCATGGCCTTGACCCTGGTTCCGATGGTGTCGGCGAAAATACTCAAAGTCCCGGATAGCCACGGGCCGCTCTTCAATGCCTTCGAATCTGGTTTTGTAGCGATCCAGAATTTCTACCGGCGCACGCTAGAGGCAGCTGTGCACCACCGCCTGATCGTGGTGGGAGTGTCCGTACTTGTGGTCGCGACGTCGGGACTGGCGTTCGGCGCCCTGAAACGCGAGTTCATTCCGACCGAAGATCGGGGCTGGTTCATGGCCTTCGTCCAGGGACCGGAAGGCGCCTCGCTCGACTACACGATCGAACATCAGCAGCAGATCGAACAGATTTTCCTGCGTACTGAAGGAATTGATCACCACTTCAGCGTGATCGGTTTCTTTGGCGACGTGAACACAGGCATCATCTTTTCCCGACTCGAGGAGTTGGACGAGCGCGACAAGAGCGTCCAGGAACTGGTGGACGAGATTCAGCCACAGATGTTCGGCGTTCCGGGTGTGATGGCTTTCGCCAATGTGCCGCCCGCGATCGGGTTCGGCAGTCCGGTCAACTTCGTCGTCCGGAATCCGAACTTCGACTCGTTAGTGGCCGGCATGAACGCCCTGATGGGCCGGGCCTACCAGATCCCCAGTCTGTCCAATCCCCAGGTCGACCTCAAGGTCAACAAGCCCGAACTGTCTGTCTCATACCAACGGGACCGGGCTGAAGATCTGGGAGTTCCGATCGCTGATATCTCGAGCACGCTGCAGACGATGCTGGGCGGGCAGAGGGTAGGAACCTTCACCCGGGATAACAAGCAGTACTACGTCATGTTGCAACTGGACGCGGAGGAACGCGCCACGCCGGGCGACATGAGCGGTATCTATGTGCGCGGCCGGGACGGCACGCCGGTTAAGCTGGACGCAGTGGCTACCGTCGACGAGAGCGTCGGGCCCAAGCAGCTGAGTCACTTCGACCGCGTCCGGTCGTTCACGATTACGGCAAGCCTCGCTCCCGGCTTCACGCTGGGCGAGGCCCTGGACGACCTGAACGCCGCGGCCGCCGAAGTCCTGCCGCGCGGAAGCACGACGGCGCTGACCGGAGAATCACGGGAGCTGGAAGAGAGCAGCACGGCGCTGTATTTCGCGTTCATTCTGGCGCTCGTTGTGGTTTATATGGTGCTGGCGGCCCAGTTCGAATCTCTGGTGCATCCGTTCACGGTGCTCCTCTCGGTGCCGCTGGCACTGACCGGTGCACTGTTCACGCTGTGGCTGGCGGGTGCGACCATGAACCTGTTCAGCCAGATAGGCATGATCCTCCTGATCGGGATCGTGACCAAGAATTCGATTCTGCTCGTCGAGTATGCCAATCAGCTCAAAGACCGGGGTCTGTCTACTCTCGATGCCGTGCTGGAGGCCGGCCGTATTCGGCTCCGGCCGATCATGATGACTTCGGTGGCCACGATCATCGCCCTGATGCCTATCGCGTTCGGCTTGGGGGCCGGATCGGACAGCCGGCGTCCTCTGGGCTATGCGATCGTGGGAGGGTTGCTGTTCTCGACGGCCCTGACACTGTATCTGGTTCCGGTCGTGTATCTGCTGCTCGACGGCCTGCGGGAGCGTATTCGGGGCCGCAAACCAGCCCTGGCACCCGTGGAGGCGCAATGATCCGTGGCGCGTGTGTCGCGGTGGCCGTCTTGCTGGCGCTGGGCGCGCCCGGGCCGGCGCTGGCCCAGGAGACAGGCCTTCCCACGGTGTCCTTGCGGGAGGCGCTGCGGCTGGCCGCCAACCTGGACCCGGACTATGTGGCGGCGCTGCGCCGTGTGGGTGATTCGAACTGGGTGCGCCGAGCGGCGGTGACCGCGTTCTTCATGCCGGAGGTTCAGGCGCAAGGGTCGGGTACGAGGTTCTCGACTGATCTGTTCAATCCCGGCACCAACGCCCTGACCTCCCAGTTGGTTCAGGCCTCCCTGCAAGGACAGCTCAACCTGTTCAGGGGCGGAAGCAAATTCCACGACCTGAAGCAGTCGGGGGCCAATCTGGAGAGTGCGCGTTCGGGAGAGCTGCAGGCGCGGTTTCAGAGCGCTCTGCAGACAGAGGCGGACTACTATGACGTTCTGGCCCAGGACGCGCTGTCTACCGTGGCCAGAGAGCGGGTGCGTAGAGCCGATGAGCAGCTTCAGGTGGCCCGGGCGCGTGTGCTGTCGGGCGCCGCGGTTCAGACTGACTCTTTGCAGCTTCTTCTCGAGCTGACGCGGGCCCAGGTCGACCTTCTCAGGCAGGAAACGGCCCTGCGGGTGGCCCGGCTACAGCTCGGACGCCGGGTCGGGATGGACGGAGCCGTTGATGCGGCGCCGCTCGACCCGTTGCCGGACGGAGACCTCCCGGTTTCCGAGTTGGATGCGGTGTCCGAGGCTGGTGCGAGCGCACCGTCAGTGCTCGTGGCCCGAGCGGATGAGAGTGCGGCGGCCGCGGCGCATCGGAGCGCCATCGCCGCGTATCTTCCAAGCGTAGATCTATTCGCCCAGTGGAGCGGCTTTGACGAGAAGTTTTTCCCGGACGCGACTACTCGTACGTCGTGGGGGCTCTCGGTCACGTGGCCGATCCTGAGCCGGGGCCGGGAGCTGACTCGCTTTCGGGCCCGCACGCAGCAGATCGTGGCCGAGACGGCCCGTCAGGACGCGGAGCGGCAGGTGCGCCGGGATATCATCGAAGCCTACGAGGGATATGGAACGGCGCGGGCTACGACCGAGCTGTCGGAGCGCGCGGTCGAAGTGGCCAGCGAAAACCTCCGGGTGCAGGGTGAGCGCTACCGGGCCGGAGCGACTACGATTATCGATCTTATTACGGCGCAGGTGGATCTGGCTGAAGCCGAGTCGGATCTCGTTCAGGCCCGGTTTGGAGCTCGCCTGGCGCTGGCCGCCGTCGAGGCAATTCTGGGCCGGCGCCTGTTTCCCCAGTAGAGCCAGTAGAAAGCCGGGTCGCCGGGTGGCGAGACGGATCAGCGGAATGAAAGGAAGTGCGTAAGGTGTTTGATAGAGGGTGGGAGAGAGTTGGTTCATTGGCCGGAGCGGCGCTGGCTGTGTCGCTTCTGGCTGCGTGTGGCGATGCGGACGCCTCGGCGGAGGGCGGCGGTTTCGGCGGTGGCGGTCCTCCGGGAATGCCGGTCCGGGTGGCGGAGGCGTTTACCGATACTGTCGTGGACGCGATTCTGGCCACGGGTGAGATCGAGGCCGTTCAGTTCGTGGAACTCCGGCCTGAGGTGTCCGGCCGGCTGACCCAGATCCTCGTCCCGGAGGGAACGTTCGTGGGACGGGGGCGGGCGCTGTTCAAAGTGGACGACCTGGAGCTAAAGGCACAGGTGGCGCAGCTCGAAGCGCAGCGGGATCTTGCCCAGCAGGCGCTGCAGCGGACCAGGGATCTGCTGGCCCGCAACGCATCTTCCACCGCTGATCTCGAGCAGGCGGAAGCTAACGCGAGAAGCACCCAGGCTCAGCTCGACCTGCAGCAGACGAGGCTCTCCCGTACCGTCGTCAGGGCCCCCTTCTCGGGTATCGTCGGGGAGCGATTCGTCAGCCTGGGAGATTACGTTTCCAACGCGACGCGCCTCACCACGCTGCAGACGGTCGACCCCCAGAGGGCGGTCTTCCAGGTCCCGGAGCGCTACGCCGGGCAGCTCGCTTCCGGACAGAGGATGACTTTCAGGGTGGCGGCTGTGCCGGAGCGCGAATTCGCGGGAATAGTAGACTTCGTGGACCCGCTGGTTCAGCTGCCCGGCCGGACGATCACCGTAAAGGCGCAGGTGCCGAATACGGACGGCTCCCTGCGCAGGGGCATGTTCATCGAAGCCCGGCTGGCCACGGCAATCCGCCCCGAAGCGGTCGTGGTTCCGGAGGACGCCCTCCTTCCTTTGCAGGGCCAGGTCTTTGTGTGGACGGTTACGCCCGAGGGCACGGCGTCTCGCAAGGAAGTCGAGATCGGGGTTCGAATGCCCGGATACGCAGAAATCATGTCCGGTATCGAAGCTGGCGAACAGGTGATCGTAGGAGGCGTCGAGATGCTGGGTGAGGGAGCGCCCGTAATGCCGCTTCCGCCGGCGGGAGCGGGCATGCCGCCGGGGGCTGAGGGCGCACCAGGCGCAGGTGGCGCACCCGGTGGCGGTCCGCCCACGGAATCAGAGGCAGCCGCTCCGTAGGTCGTTACTTGCCGCGAAAGACCCGCTACTTGCCGCGGAAAACTTTTGAACTGGTGGAGTGACCGGGGTTGACCTTGGCTTTGGGGTCCACGACGTGCACGGCGTTGTTGACCGCGATCGCGGCCTCGCCGAAACCGGTGGAAATCAGCTCCAGCTTGCCTTCGTACTCCGTGATGTCTCCCGCGGCGAAGACGCCCGGGATATTGGTCATCATGCGCGAATTGACGAGAATCGAGTTGCCTTCCAGTTCGAGTCCCCAATCTGCGATCGGACCCAGGCTGGGCACGAAGCCGAGCAACGCTATCACGTCGTCGATTTCGATCGTCGCACGCTCCTCCGACCTGTTGTCGAAGATCGTCGCCGCCGTGATGCAATCCGTTCCATGAAGCTCGGCCAACTCATGGTGGGGACGGAGATCCAGCCCTCCGTCCGCGTCGGCCTTCTCCACCAGACTCACCGTATGGGCGTGCGCCCGATAGCGCGCCGAGCGGTGAATCTGCGTAAGGGACTCGCATATTTCGTGCAGGCCCAGGCTCCAGTCGAAAGCTGAGTCACCGCCTCCGAGGATCAGGACTCGCCGGCCACGGAACTGTTCTGGATCCTTGACGTGTGTCCACACACCCTGGCCCATAAAGGCGTCGAAACCAGGCACGTCCAGCGTGCGCGCCTTGAGCGCGCCCTTGCCGGCCGCTATCACCAGCGTACGGGTCTGCCGCAGGGCCTTGTTTGTCGTCAGTTCGAGGTGCCCTGCAGCGTTTTGGGACAGCCCCTCTACCCACTCGTCCAGGTGGATCTCCGGTCCGAACTGAGTTCCCTGCTCAATCAGCGCCTTGGCCAGATCCTTGGCCAACACTCTGGGGAAGCCCGCCACGTCGTAGACGTCCTTCTCCGGATACAGAGCCATGAGCTGTCCACCCAGCTCCGGCAGGCTGTCGATGCAGCGAGCGCTCAGCCCCCGCATGCCCGCGTAGAAAAGTCCGTACAAACCGGTCGGGCCACCGCCGATGATCGTGATATCGACGAGACCCGTTCCCGTATCACCTTTCGTATCTGTCTCTTCCACTTCGTGTCTTCCCCTACGTCCGTGCGTTTGGTCTGAGACCGCTCATGCCATAATCGATAATCGCCATCACAGAGGCGACTCCCACCAGCACGATCGGTCCGTTGATGAGCTCAGGCCTGAAAATCAGCGTAAACAGGGCCAGGATCTGAAGCGCAGTAGTAATCTTGCCGAGCGGCCGCGACTGAAACGGAACCAGCCGGCCGGCCACCCGCTGGACCAGATAAACCCCGCCCGTATACAGATCCCTCAAGATGAGCACCAACATTCCGGCCCAGTCCAGATGGCCTGTGGGCAGGAACGATATCAGGCCCAAAAGTACGAAAATTCTATCGCAAAACGGATCCAGCAGAGCGCCAATTTCGGACGTCGTCCCTGTGATCCGAGCGATCCAGCCGTCCAACAAATCGGTCAGCGCACCGGCGGCGACGATGAGCGCGACGGCGAACTGGTCGCTGAAAGCCAGAAACAGAATACCGAGCGGAATCCTGCTCAGCGAGAGGATGTTGGCCGCTGTGAGAAAACCATGCTCGATCTCTCCAGCCTCGCTGGAGACTCCTGGGTCAGCATCTGGCTTCAAGCGTCAGGCCGCTTCGTGTTCAGCGTAGTAGCGCGAGGACCGGTAGCGGGCCACGAGCCGGTTCACAATCAGTTTGACGAGCACAGCGATCGGAGCGGCCAGCAACAGCCCGACGAACCCGAAGAAGAAACTGGCCAGCGCCAGGGCGAGGAGCAGCCAGACGGGGTGCAGGTCAACCGATCTCCCCACGATGAGGGGCTGAACAATGCTCTCGAACACCTGCTCGAGACCGAACACGACCAGGATCGTGAGTAGAGAGCTGAGGATCGCCCCGCTGAACAGGGCGATGATCAGGGACAGGGCCAGACTGGTAACGAAACCGGCGTACGGAATCAGGTTGAGCGTACCCGCCGTGAGGCCGATCAACAGGGAGTACGGAAAGCCGGCGATGCGAAATCCGATTCCAATGAACAACCCGACGAGAATCGACAGCAGGAGTTGCCCGCGCAGGTATCGGCTGAGCAACCGGTCATACTCGGACGCGAAGCGCACGACCTGGGGTCTCAAATCGTTGGGGACGAGCTCGGCGGCGCGGACTACGAGGCGATCCCAGTCCCGCAGCAGGAAGAAAGTCACGATCGGGGTCAGGAACAGGTATCCCATCACGATCAGAACGGTGCCGATCCCGCGGCTCAGTCCCAGTACCGCATTCCAACCGCTCTCGGCCAGAGCCGCCTGCCGCACCGACAGATATTCGGCCACGGCCGCGTCATCGATTTGACGAATCCCGGGAACCGACTGATCCGTCACCCCCGGTATGCCCAGTCCGATCAGCCAGGCGCGTACCGCGATCAGCCAGCCCTGCACCGAGTCGAGGTAGGCGGGAACGTTGCCCACGAGCTGGGAAATCTGGCGCACAACGGCCGGAAACAGGACGAGCACGAGGACAGCTATTGCCGCAATAATCGGTAGGCTGAGCAAGAGAATCGAGACGGTGCGGGGCACGCCTTTGCGGCTCAAACCGTCGATGGCCGGATCCAGAATATACGCGAAAACGAGAGCCAGAATGAACGGAGAGAGAAGAAATCCGGTCGCCTTCAAGATCCACAGCAGGCTGACCGCGATCGTGGCCGCCACGATCCGGGCGTAGAGCCGTGATCCGAGGAGCGGCCATGACACGTACAGAAACAGCAGAAGCAAGACGAGCGGCGAAAGCGCTGACCTGATGCTCACCATGAACGTGGCAAGCAGAGCGAGCACGATGATCGAATACAGCCAGGACACCGTCAGCGGCGATCCGCGAGCGCCTGCCTCGGGGGAGAGCAGCGGGCCTGGATTCTTGTCTGCTGTCACGTAGGAAACCGGGTCAGAGTTATCGGCAACTACAGATAGTCCTGAATGACGTCCTCAAACGGTAGCGGCTTCACCCGAAACACGGTTCGGAGCGAGTTGTCAGCCCTCTCCGACGTACCGCCGGCCCTCAACAGGTTCAGTTGCGAGGGTGACATCGGATACGGCCTGCGGAGGGTCCGTGTCAACCATGTGACCGGGGCGGCGAGAGCGGCAGGAAGCCTGAGCACGGGTCTGCGGATCCCGATCGCCCTGCCGACGATCTCGATAAGCTCATTAAACTGAATGTGATCCGGGCCGACCAGTTCGAACAGGGAACGGCTCACATCACGCCGTTCCACCGCCTGCGCGAGGGCATCGATTATGTCTTCCACGGCAACAGGCTGAAGGACAAAACGACCGTCGCCAAGCAAAGGAAACACCGGCAGACGACGTAGAATCAGCGCCAGCCTCGAAGTAAGGGCATCGCCGGGACCGTAGATCACCGATGGCCTCAGAATCACGTAGTCCAGGCCGGACGCTCTCACTGTCTCTTCCGCCATGAACTTGTCGCGCAGCACAGAGGAGTTTCCCCTGTCTGAGCCGAGAGCGCTGACCAGCACGAGACGTTGGATACCAGCCCGGCGGGCTTCGGCGGCGATATTGGCCGCACCCAACGCGTGAGCGTGGACTCCGCCGCCACCCGGAGCGGACTCAGAAAGTCCGGCGGGATCGTTTCCGGCCAGGTGGATAAGGCAGTCGCACTCGCTGGCCAATCCGATCAACGAGTCCGGATCCAGCATGTCAGCGATGCGCCAGTCCACCCCGGGAGCCGCGGCTTCGCCGGCTCCCGACAGGCCTCGATGCACAGCTCGAATCATGTGGCCGCGGGATAGCAGACGCGGCAAGAGATGGCACCCCAGGAAGCCGTCGGCGCCGGTCACGAGGATCCGGAGCGAGGGACCCCCGTAGGTGCCCACGGGATGAGGCCGTGTTTTCGTCTCGACGCCCGTCGCCATTTGCGCTCCCGCGTTGGGCTGGCTGGTGGGCCAACATGCGGGCCGAGCAGCGGGAAACGCAACGGCGGCGGGGCCGCCCGTTCAGTTCAGACGGTCGCGAATTCCTCGCTCGCTGACTCGGCGAACTCGGTGTCAGCTCCGTTCGGATTCCCATCCAGAAAGACGAACTCGTCCACGATCACATCGGTGGTCGGAATCGTCACTCCGTCCCGATCATACGTGCCGTACTCGACCCGGCCCTCCACATAGAGCCGGTTGCCCTTGCGCAAGTATTTCTCGACCGTTTCGGCGGCGCCCGCCCAGAATGTGAGCCGATGCCACTCCGTCTTCCTCTGTTCCTCGTTGTTCTGCTTGAACAGGCGGTTGGTGGCCAGGGAGACGTGCGCCACAGCCGTACCGCCGGTGGTGCGGCTTACGTCCGGATCCGAGCCTGCGTTTCCGACCAGGGTGATTCGATTCACTGAGCGTCCCATGGGATCTATCCTGCTCTCTTCTGAAGGTACGGAGCGGCTCACTTCCGATTGAAGTGACCGTACTCTCAGTGCGGCTTTTGATCGGCTTGCGGTAGGCAGAGCGCTCCAGAGGGACATCTGGAGCAGGCGGCTCAGGTCTCCAGCGCGGGATCGGCGAACCGAATCTCGGAAACATGGGGTATGAGCCCCAGCCCGGCCGCCAGTTCGTAGAACCGGCTGAGGCCGGCCCGCATGTCGGAATCCAGATCGTACCTGAGTCGAGCCCAATAAGACAGCAGAAGATCCGGCGACAGACCGTAGCGGGGAGCGGCTTGCTCGGCCAACGCCTGAGCGCGCGACAAGAAGCCGGTGCGCGCGGCGAGAAGACTCCTGTGCAGGGCCCGAATTTCCTCCGGCTCGGCGCAGTCTACGCGCGACTGCCACAACGCGTATACGAACGGAAGTCCCGTCCAGTCCGTCCACTCCGCACCCAGATCGGTCACCCGCGAACCCGGTGGGGGCCGGTACCGCAGGGCCGCATCTCCGATGAAGAGCGCCGCCGAGACAGTCTCATCGGCCAGCGGATCCTCCGTTTCCTGCTCGAAATCGCCCCATGCGGGCTCGACGCGGTCGCGCACCTCCAACAGAATCTTCAGTAAACAGCGCGAGGTAGCCGATGCGGTGGGAAGCAGGACTCTCGCACCGTCCAGTTCGCTCCACGGCAGGCGGGAAACCACCCGGATACTGTGCACCGGTCCGTGGCTCCCTATGCACAGTCCAGGAAGAACGCGATATTCGTCCTGGTGGTGGGCGTACTCGATGCTCGAGCATGGAGCCACATCGAGTTTTCCGGCGGCTAAGAGCGTGTTCAGTTGACCCGGTGATCCTTCTTCGATCCGGAGCCAGACCGGACGGCGAGCCGGATCCAGAAGTGGGGCGTGGATCGGATAACAGTTCGCGTAGTCGATATGTCCCAGCCGAATCATCTGAGCGCTCGTATTGGAGCAACAATTCTGAACAAACGCATGGCCAGACGCCAGAAGAGACGGACCCGGCAGGGGTTTCTCCTGCTCGGCCTGGTGGCGGCGACGTCTGCGGCCGTGTTCTTCGTGGACAACGTCCAGCGGCGGATCGAGGACGGCCCGACCATCGTCGTCACTGCTCCATCGGCCCGGAACCTCCGGGTGGGAGACGAGGTCTGGGTAGCCGGCAAGCGGGCCGGCCGTGTCGTAGCTGTTTCGCTGCTCGATCCTGACAGCGCCGGCGCCGAGGCGGTGGCCATCTCGGCCACCATACTCAAGGCGTTCGAACATACGGTCAGAGCCGACAGCCGGGTGCGTGTGGCGGCCTCTGGCCTGCTCTCCCCCAAAGTCGTGGCCATCCAGCCGGGTAGTCCCGCTGCTGTGAAGCTGGCGGCCGGGGACACGCTGAGGACGGAACGCCTGATTGGGCCGGACAGCCTGCTGGCGCTGGGCCGGACAGCTCGAGGCGCCCTGGACACACTGGCGGAGGTGTCTGGCCGGTTCGGCCACAGATTGGCCGCGGGTGGTGGTAGCCTGATGGCTTTGCGGCGGGACGATGAGATCGGGCCACGGCTGGCGCTCGCGGTTCGCCGGGCCGAAAAACTGAGATCTCTGGCGCGAGACTCCAGGTTGGCTGGTCTGGCGTCGGACCCGGAGGTGCGCGATGCGGTATCCAGGGCCTTGTCCCGGCTCAAGGCTACCGATAGCGAGTCCGGAGTTGGTCTCCGTCCGGATTCTCTCATGGTGCTGCTGGAAGAGGTGGACGCGTTCCAGGCCCGCCTCGAGTCGATGAGAGCTGACCTTCGGGCCGGCCGCGGCACAGCCGGACGACTGGTTTCTGACGACGAACTGCAGCGCAGCAGAGAAAAACTTCGCCAGGGCGTCGAAGCGGTAAGGGCGGAGCTCATGCGCAACCCGCTGCGCTGGTTGAGATTTCGCCTGTTCTGACTGTTCTGACCCTCAGGACCATCACCGCCGACGGACCCATCAACCACGCGGGGGAGGCATCCGGGCTTCCAACTTGAAGCGTAGCTCCTCCGTTCGCCGGCCACGTCTTTTCTTGGCCACTACGGTGATCGACTCGATCATCTCCATCGGGTCTTCGACCGAAATACGAAACTCCGCTGACCCGTCCAGAGCACGAACCCCCGTTCTCATGATTTTTCCCGGCTTGGATTCCGCCCGCCGGGCCGGATTCCTGAACACCGTCAGGCTGGAGCGCCGCCGCTCCCCGCCCAATTTCCGTGAGATCTTCAGGCGACTCAGCCAATCCGGTTGAAAGCTGATCTTCCACAGCTGGCCGCGCTGGTCCACGCCGCGCGCCTCCTGATTATGCCGGGCCATTGTGATCCTCGCTGGGTATAGGCTCGAATTCGGCGAATAGCGGAGAACGTACCGAAGTTCTGCTTCGTGCGGAACGGCATGCAGCAACTTGACCGCTCGAGGTCAATTGCGTACCCTGAAAACACTGGCCGGACACCCCCTGGGCGACCACAGTTCAACCTTTCCCACTAGCAGACCAATCAGCAGATCATGACAAGCACCGAACAGCAGTTTGTGGATATCGCGGAGCTCAAATCCAAGTCAATCACTGAGCTCAACGAGATGGCAGAAGACCTCAGCATCGCGAATTTTTCGGGACTGCGGAAACAGGACCTCATCTTCCGAATCGAGCAGAACCTGCTTGACTCCGCCGTCGTGCTACGCGGAGAAGGCGTACTCGAAATCCTGCCCGAGGGCTACGGATTTCTCCGTAGTCAGGACTGGAACTATCTGTACGGTCCCGACGACATCTATGTCTCTCCGTCACAGATCAAGCGATTCGACCTGCGGACCGGAGATACGATTCTGGGCCAGGTTCGGCCCCCCAAGGAGGGTGAGCGCTATCTCGCCCTTCTGAAGGTAGAGTCGGTGAACGAGGACGACCCGGAGAAGGCCAAACACCGGATCGCGTTCGATAATCTGCGTCCGCGTTATCCGGAGGAACGGTTCACGCTCGAAGCGAAGTCGGGCGACATCTCGATGCGCGTCCTGGATCTGATCGCCCCCGTCGGCAAGGGCCAGCGAATGCTGATCGTCTCGCCTCCCAAGGCGGGTAAGACGATTATTCTGCAGAAGATAGCCAACGCGATTCTCGAAACGGCCCCGGACGTAAAACTCATCGTCCTGTTGATCGATGAGCGGCCTGAAGAAGTTACGGACATGGAGGAAAACGTCGGCGCCGAGATCATATCCTCCACGTTCGACGAACCCGCCGACCGCCACACGCAGGTAGCCGAAATGGTGCTCGAAAAGGCCAAGCGGCTCGTGGAGTACAAGCAGGATGTGGTCATTCTGCTCGACTCGATCACTCGTCTGGCCCGGGCCTACAACACGACGGTGCCCCACTCCGGGAAGATCCTGTCCGGCGGCGTGGACGCGAACGCGCTTCACAAGCCGAAGCGGTTCTTTGGCGCCGCCCGCAACATCGAGGAAGGCGGCAGCCTGACGATTATCGCTACCGCGCTGGTCGAAACAGGTAGCCGGATGGACGAGGTGATTTTCGAGGAGTTTAAGGGCACAGGTAACAGTGAGGTGCTTCTCGACCGGCAGATTGCGGACAAGCGGATCTATCCGGCCATAGACCTGAACCGGTCCAGCACACGGCGCGAGGAGCTACTGCTGGACGACATCGAGCTGAACCGGATGTACTTGCTGCGCAATTTCCTGTCCGACATGCCACCTGCCGAGGCGGCTCAGTTCCTGATCGAACGCCTGAACAGGGCCGAGACCAACGAAGAGTTCCTGGAGTCGATGAAGGCTGGCGGCTGAGGCTGAACATTGACCGACTCCGAGCTCGGCGAGCGGGCCTCCCGCCTGATGGAGGAGGCCCTGGCGTCAGCCGCAATGTCCGATCCGCGGCCGCTGTACCGGGAGCTGCTGCGCGAGCTGAAGACCGGCGGTGGTGAGAGCTTTACGGAAGCCAGCCAGCGGTACCAGTCGGCGGTTCTCCCTTCCATAGCGGTAGACGGAGCCGACCCCCTGTCCGAGTGGATCGGATACGGACGCTGGCTCGCGGAACGCTGCCGTAGCGGAAAGTTCGTCTCGGTCGACGCCACAGGCCGCGCCACTGACGCGCCGGATGTCCACCCGCCTTCAGCTGTGCTCCTTCATATTCCGGCCGAAGCGAAGCTCCCCGCCTATCTCCTGGCTTCGCCTGCCCGGCCCAGCCCGGCCCAGCGGGCCACCCTCGAACTCCTGGTGCGTCCGGCGGCTGGCCCTTCCTAGCGTCTTGTGCGGCTCGGAGCGAGGTCCGAGGTTGGCGATAAAGCTGCGTGATCCCGCCGAAGGAGGACAGTACAACCGTGACGACGCCGTCTCGCTCCAGCGAACGAATCATCTCCCGCCTTATCGAGGACGAACTACGAGATTCGTTCATCGACTATTCCATGAGCGTGATCGTTCAGCGCGCCCTCCCCGATGCCCGCGACGGGCTGAAGCCAGTGCACCGCCGCATCCTGTACGCCATGTACAAGGCCGGCCTGTTTCCCGACCGAGGATATAAGAAGTGCGCCACGGTAGTCGGGGACGTACTCGGTAAGTACCACCCGCACGGAGACAGCGCTGTCTACGACACGCTCGTGCGCATGGTGCAAGATTTTTCTCTCCGTTATCCGCTTATCGACGGACAGGGGAATTTCGGTTCGATCGACGGCGACAGCGCGGCAGCCTACCGGTACACAGAGGCGCGGCTGGCTCCGATCGCGCTGGAACTGCTGGCGGACATCGAGGAGGACACCGTCGAATTCCTGCCGAATTTCGACGGGCGGCTGGAGGAGCCCCGAGAACTCCCGGCCCGGCTTCCGCACCTCCTGCTCAACGGAACTGACGGAATCGCGGTCGGAATGGCCACCAAGATTCCGCCTCACAATCTGACAGAGCTGGCACGGGCCGCGGATCATCTGGTGTGTAATCCGGACGCCACCTCCGAAGACCTCATGGGCTTTGTCGAAGGGCCGGATTTCCCGACACACGGATACATATGGGGATACGAGGGAATCGGCGACGCCTATCGGACAGGCCGAGGGCTGATCGAAATGCGCTCACGTATGCATGTAGAAGAAGGCAGCTACGGGAAGGATTCGCTCATCGTAACGGAACTTCCTTATCAGGTGAGCAAGGCTCGAATCATCGAACAGATCACCAAGGTCGTGCGCAGCGGCCGGCTGGATTCGATTACCGACCTGCGCGACGAGTCCGACCGTGACGGGGTGCGGCTGGTAATAGAGCTGAAGAAGGGGGCCGACCGCGAAAAAGTCCTGAAGACGCTGTTCCTCAAGACGCAGCTGCGAACAACGTACGGCGTGATCATGCTGGCGCTTGTGGACGGGAAGCCCGTTCAGTTGGATCTCAGAGGCTGCCTCGACTGCTACGTTCAGCACCGCCTGGGAGTGATCAAACGGCGCGCCGCCTTCCGCCTGGACAAATCCGAAGATCGCGCCCACGTGGTGGCCGGACTGCTCAGGGCCCTGGACGACCTGGACCGGGTGATCGAACTGATTCGAAGCTCGGAGACCCCGGAAGTAGCATCTCTGAGGCTGCAGGAGGAGCTCGAGCTGAGCGAGCGTCAGGCCCAGGCCATCCTGGCCATGAGGCTGGCTCGGCTTACGGGTCTCGAGGGGACCAAGCTGCGCGAGGAGCACGACTCCCTGCTCGACAGTATCGCCGAGCTGCGGCAGGTGGTGGCCGAGGATTCAGTGCGGCGCACGCTACTTCGTGAGGATCTGGCCGAGCTGACAGAGCGCTACGGCGATGAGCGCCGAACCGAGATCCTGGACGAGAGCCAACCGTTCCCCCTGCCGGTCGGAGGTTCCGGAGAGGCCTCTCTGATCCTCGTGACCCGGAAGGGTTTCGTGAAATCCAGCCCGGTGCGCTCTGGAGCGGGGTTGGCGGGATCCGAAGCCCTCACCGAGCGCGAGGGTGACTTCGTGCGCCAGGCTTTCATGTGCCAGTCGGATGACACTCTCCTGGTCTTCACCGCCGCGGGCCACGTATACGGCTTCCGGGCGGAAGATCTTCCGCGCGGGACCAAATCGTCGCGCGGACGGCCTGTGTCCGAAATGGTGGGTGTGGAATCTGGAGACGAGGTTATCGCGCTCGTCCCCGTGAACGATTTCACCGGGCCAGGAGCCATTCTTATCGCCACGGAAAAAGGACGGGTCAAGAGAACGTGGCTGCGAGAGTTCGCCAACGCGCGCGCCGCGGGCATTCGGGCCACCGGCCTGGCCGAGGGGGACCGTGTACTCGGAGTCACACTGACGGGAGGAGCGGAGGATGTCGTCCTGACTTCCCGGCGCGGCATGGGCATTCGCTTCAACGAAACAGAGGTGCGCGCCATGGGCCGCTCGGCCCGGGGCGTAAAAGGGCTGGAGCTTAGTAAAGGCGATTCCGTAGTCGCCCTGGCTACTCCGCGGCGCGACAGCGATCTGGCCCTGGTCACGACCGGCGGCTTCGGCAAGCGAATCCCGGTTCAGGAGCTGCGGACTCAGGGTCGGGCCGGAAAGGGCGTGCACATACTGCCCGAGCGGGAATCGGCGGGAGATATGGCCGGGATGGTGGAAGTGCACCCGGGGGCCAGGATCGCCTGTGTCCTGAAAGATGGGAACGTGGTGCAGGTAGACACCGAGCGGCTTTTGGCCGGAGGGCGGCGTACAGCGGGCGTTCGTGTGCGCGAACTCACCGACATCGGCGGGACCGTGGCCTCGGTGCATCCGCTGCGATCCGGGCCGGAGCCCGTGCTGGGTGCGGCCGGGCCGGCGGGCGCAGAGCCCGAGTCCGCTGAGGCGCCTGAAGCGCCCGAAGCGCCCGAACGGCAGGGTGAGCTGGACCTGGCTGAGTGATCGGCCGACGCGCAGACGAGTTCTCTCAGGAGCAGATCACCGCGCCTCCCGATGAGGCACGCCGTTACAGGAAGGGCGTCTTTGTACCGGTAGATACGGAGGGAATGTCCGACGCGCCGGATTCGGCCGCCTTCCCGTCCCGCGGGTCCGGCCCCCCGTTCAAGATCCGAGACGACGTGCCACGCGTTCCCGGGGTCAGAAACGTCGTCGGGCCGTCGGTCATCGCACTGGCCATGGGGCTGGGCGCGGGCGAACTGCTCCTGTGGCCCAATCTGATCACCGTAAACGGGTACTCGATCTGGTGGCTGCTGTGGATTGG
>JBDLJJ010000046.1:0-17514 GCA_039714435.1 Gemmatimonadota bacterium
GCATGACGCCCCAAACAGTCGCAGACCTACTAGCAGACCGATTCTCTTTATCAGTTCCGGTCCACACAACTCGAACGCTCCTGGAGCGAGCTAAGCGTCGTGACCAACTGGTAACGCGGCGTGATCGAGCCTACGCATTGACGAATGATGGGCTGGCCTACCTACGTGGAATGGAAACAGAGCGCTCAGTTGAGCGAAGACTCGCAGCCTTTGTGCAATCAGCTAGTGACTTCTTGGCAGCAGACCACGAGGTCTTCTCAGACAGACCTTACACGCAACGAATGATTGAGAGAGTCATCGACAGAAATGTTGACCTCTTCGATTTCGTAATTGAACGAGCGAGCACTGGCGCCGACATGGTTTCTCCCAGTGAAGAAGAATCCGTTCTCTCGTTCTTTCGGCATGTTGAGGCGTCTAATCCAGAGCAATTCGAGACTCTAAAGGACCTCATTCTCGGATCAACTCTGGCTGGCCTCCTTAGACGAACGGAAATAGCGGATGCGACTCGCAGCTTTAGGCCGACAACAGTCTACCTAGACACCAACTTTCTCCTCAGCGCACTTAACCTCCGTTTTCCGGTGGAATGTCGCCCGGCCCTCGAGCTACTTCGCCTTCTAAACCAGAATGCTCGATTCAAGCTTCGAGTCTTTGACTTCACGCTAGAAGAGGTATTCGCCCTCCTCCGGGGTTTTAACAGAGAGGGCGCGAAATACCCGGTCGGCGTCCCCATTAGGTCTCTCTATGCGAGCATGAAGTCGCAGGGGTTCTCGCCCGCGGGTATCGCGGAACTAATAGCTACTATTGAAGATCAACTAGAAGAGCTTGGTGTCGCGGTTCTAAGCACTGGAGTGCGGATAGAAGACACGCTCCCTACCGATCCGGACACTCTAAGTCGGTATAGCCGCTATAAGCCCGAGCAAGAAGAGCGCGGCCGGAAGCACGACCTGCAGGCGATCGCATTCGTTGCCAAGGCAAGAAGTCGCCAGGTCAGACGGGTGGAGGACGCGGGCGTCTTCTTTCTTACCGAAGACGCCCGACTTAGCAACTACGCTTTTATCGAGATGGGCCATCGGGACGGCGAAACGATCAGCGAGGTCATGCCGGATCGCCTTCTCACCAACCTTCTCTGGCTCAAAGATCCTCAGATCCTAGAGCAGTTGCCGGTCGCGACGGTAATTGCCATGCATTCTCGGGATCTCTTTATCGACAAAGCTGTTTGGCTGCGTTTCTTTGGAGTACTAACTGCGTTGCAAGAGGGGGGAGATCTTGACGACGACGCCGCGTCGATTCTCTTATACGATGCACAGGTCCAGAATGATCTAGCCATACTGGGCGCCATTAGGGTTGCAGAGGTTGATGAAGCTTGGGTTCTCAGCCGACTTGAAAAAGCTCGGCAGCAAGCGGAGTGGAAACACGAGTGGGAACTGAGCCGTCAGGCGGCCGAACTTCAGACGAGCTACGCAGCTGACGACGAACAGAGGGCTCAGAAGTACAGTAGCCGGATCACCGCGCTGGAGGAGAGGATTCAGCTCCGTGAGGCCGACGTGACGAAAGCCCTCGCGACGGTGAAACAACGCATGGAGCGGCGTGCTACCTGGCTAGTTAGAGGAATCAAAGGAATAGTACTTCTCGCGGTAGGTGCGGCCGCCTATTTTCTGGTGCCCGTTTTGTTCTCAAAGTGGGAGATTGCCGAACCAGCGCTGGCGCTTGTTGCGCTACTAGTCGCTTTGATGTCATGGCTTGGTTTCAAGGTCGAGCCGCTGCACATCTGGGAGCGTTTCCGGTACAATCTGCAAGGTTTTCTTATTCGCGGAGCGTTGAGGGACTGGCAACACATAGCTAACCCGTCTGCGGATGGACAGCTGGCGTTGCAACCCAGGAGCGACTCCAGCTAGTGACCAATTGAGCGGTTCGACGCGCTACTCAACCTCCCATGCACATCCTCCTACTAACATTCGGCTCCACCGGTGACGTTCAGCCCTTCGTGGCCCTGGGGAAGGGCCTGAAGGCGCGCGGTCACGACGTCACAGTGTGTGCGAACGGCACGTTCGAGGCGCTCATCACGGGTCATGGGCTGGACTACGCGCACCTGAACGACGGGATCACGGAGGTCCTGGAGTCTCAGTTCGGCCGCAAGACGATCGAGACGATGTCGAGTTTTTGGGGTGGGCTGAAGACGGTTGCCACGATGCCGCGGAAGCTCGGCCCGCTCATGTGGGAGACGCTGAGCGACACGTGGACGGCCGCGGAAACGGTCAGGCCCGATCTCATCGTCTACTACCCGAAGGCTGGTGCGGCGCCGCACTTTGCCGAGAAGCTGGGCATCCCCGTCGTGGCGGCTCCGCTGTTCCCGCAGTTCGTGTCCACGGGAGAGTTTCCGAGCCTCGGCTTCCCCGCTCTGAGGCTGGGCCGCGGGTACAACCGGCTCACCTACCGGATCGTGATGCGGATCAACGATCTCATGAGTGGAAAGCACATCCGCCGTTGGAGGCTGGCCAACGGACTGCCAGCGAAATCGAAGGCGGGCCTGTTTCGAACTGCCGCAGGAGATCCCATTCCGGTTATTCACGGATACAGCCGTCACGTTGCGCCCGAGCCCGTAGATTGGCCTGGCCACGTCACGGCAACAGGGTTCTGGTTTCTGGGTCAGAACGAGGAGTGGGAGCCTTCACGCGCGCTCGTGGACTTTCTGGACGCCGGAGATCCACCCGTTTACGTCGGATTCGGCAGCATGGCCGCCCGGAATCCGAAGCGCGTGACCGAAACTGTGATCCAGGCGCTGGCTCAGGCTGGCGTGCGCGGGATCATCGCCAAGGGCTGGGGCGGCCTGAACCCGAACGACCTGCCCGATTCGATCCTCACCATCGACCGCGCTCCGCACAACTGGCTGTTTCCGAGAATGGCCGCAGTCGTGCATCACGGCGGGGCCGGGACGACCGCCGCCGGACTGCGAGCGGGCTGCCCGACCGTGGTGTGTCCTTTCTTCGGCGATCAGCCGTTCTGGGGCGCCCGGGTGCATGTCCTGGGTGCAGGTCCGAAGCCAAGCCCACAGAAGAAGCTCACGCCCGAGAATCTGTCCGCGGCAATCCGTGAGGCCGTCTCCGATCCTGCCATGCGAGCTGCAGCTGAGGCGGTCGGCGAGAAGCTTCGCGCCGAGGACGGGATCGCAAACGCGGTCGGAGTTGTTGACAGAGCGGGTGGTGTGGTAGGCGGTGGCCAGTCCCCTGATAACGAGAGTGTCGCAACATATGGACTTCACTAGACGCCAGGGGTCGTGCGGATCTCTCTGGACAGGCACGCAAGCGGTCGGGTTAGTCGCATTACTTGCCACCGTTCTAACTGGTTGCGGCGAGGCAGATGGGGGCTCGACCGGTCCGAATCCCGCACCCGGTGTCTCGACGGGAGTAGTCCGTGTTACGACTGTCACTACTGGGCCCACGCCGGATCCAGACGGGTACACGGTCGCTCTGGATGGTGGGTCGAGCCAAGCTGTAGCCGCTAACGCCACCATCCTTTTTCCAGATATTGAGGTCGGCGACCACGTGGTCGAACTGCTCGGTGCCACCTCCAACTGTGTACCGGAATCGGGCAACGAGCAGACGGTTTCTGTCCCTGCTCGTGATACGGTAGCGGTTACATTTGTACTCTCGTGCAAGCTAGCCTTGCGGGACAAGATTCTCTTTGCCTCGCGTGCGCAGGGTAGCTCAGTTTTCGATCTCCAAGTAATGGATCCCGACGGATCGAATCGGCAGCTCTTGCCAACAGATCCTGTTGAAAACCGACTGCCAACGGCGTCACCGGATGGAACGATTATCGCGTTCCATAAACGCGTCGTAGAGACTCAAATCCACCTAATCAACGCGGACGGTTCAAACGACGTAAACCTCACGCCCGACGGCATAGCTGACTTCCAGCCAGCGTGGTCGCCTGACGGTAGCAAGCTGGCGTTCTCGACGTTCCGGGACGGAAACTCGGAGATCTATGTGATGGAGTCCGACGGGTCAGGGGCAATCAATCTCACTGCTCATCCTGCGAACGATTTCGAGCCAAGCTGGTCGCCAGATGGCTCGCGAATAGCTTTCTCCACAATCCGAGACGGTGGATTCGAGATTTACGTAATGGGATCAGACGGGTCGAACCCGGTTAACATATCCAACAATCCGGCGGATGATTTCGAGCCTGATTGGTCCCCCAACGGGACACGAATTGCTTTCGCGTCAGATCGTAGCGGCAATTTCGACATCTTCACGATGCTTCCGGACGGTTCGAATTCGACAAACTTGACGAACAACGGCATCCCAGACTTCTCGCCGGCATGGTCGCCCGATGGCACGCAGCTAGTTTTTCGGTCTGATTCAGCGGGGAGAGCTGATATCTGGGTTATGGGAGCGGGCGGAGCCAATCCCACAAATCTTACCAGCGACCTGCAAACACCCGACAATCTCGATCCGACCTGGACTCGGTAATTGTCAGTTGACAGTCGGAATGGATCGGGTAGAGAGATGCGATGGATCCGATCACTCTTTTCTGGAGACTAAGAACGACGCTGCTTAATAGGAAGCCTGGAATGAATCGCTCGACGATCTCGCTGGTGGCGGGTCTTGTCGCCACCTCCCTGGTCGCCTGCGGAGACGGAGATGGGACTTTGACCGGTCCGCCGACCGGTACGATCGAGGTGACCATATCAACCACGGGATCCACCCTGGATCCCGACGGCTATACGATAGCGCTTGATGGTCTAGATCGTCGCGTGGTCGGCCTGAATGATACAACGACTTTCTCGGAGGTGGCCGCAGGGTCGCATTCGGTCGAGTTGCTCGATGCCACGTCCAACTGCCGGACTGCAACTGGGAATTCTACGGCGGTTGTAGTGACCGCTGGCGCAACCGCCGTTGTCGCCTTGGATGTAAGTTGCGCCTTCGCTCTTCGCGACCAGATAGCTTTTGAGTCCACCCGAGCGGGCTCTGACATCTTTGTGATGGGTTCCGATGGGTCGAACCCAACGAATCTGACCGGTGACGTAACTGGATTCGCTCGGAGTCCATCAATCTCTCCTGACGGTACCAAGATAGCCTTTCACTTTGAGCGAGACTTGTTCGTAATGGACGCGGATGGGACAAATCGAACGCTAGTTGTCGCTAATAGCCGTGTTGGCAGAGCTGATTGGTCTCCGGACGGAGCGTGGCTGGTATTCGCAGGTGGGTCGCTGCCACCAGATATTTTCGTAGTGCGACCGGATGGATCCGATCTAGCGCAGATCACCCACGATTCACTGCCAGTATTGCAGCCGGACTGGGCACCCGACGGAGTTCGCATCGTGTACACGAGATCGATTATTCCTGATAACAATGTCGAAGTTTACCTGATGAATGCTGACGGGTCGGATCAAAGAAACTTGACCAACAACCCGACATTCGACTTCGGTGCAGCCTGGTCTCCCGACGGAACGCGTATCGCATTCGATTCAGTTAGAGATGGGGATGGCGAGGTCTTCGTCATGAACGCTGACGGTTCGGATCAGGTAAACCTCACGGATAACGCGTTCGGGGATGGCGGTCCGACCTGGTCCCCCGACGGGACTCGAATCGCGTTTCTCTCCACTCGGGATGGCAATGGAGAGATCTACGTGATGAACGCCGATGGTTCCGGGCAGACCAACATTTCTAACAACCCAGCAAGTGACTCTAGCCCATCCTGGGGCCCCTAGTAGTAGGAGGTAGCGTATGAAGGACGCTAGGAATATGCGCACTTATGAAGCTTGGATGCACGCGAACGCGGGAGGCCAAGACGTCGACGAAGTCTCCTTGATTCGATCCGAGCACGTACAAGATATGCGCGACAAAGGCCTGCTCGATCGTCAGGCTAAGCTTCTATACAGATTCGATGCAGCGACCGCCGAGGAAGCTTCGTCGATTCACAACCTTCGAATGGGCTGGGGGCCATACAGTCCGATCGGCGAGCCTGCGCCCTGCCCTCGATGTGGGGCTTGGTACTATCCAGAGAGCTCTGCCGATTGTTGGAGATGCGGCCCAGTCAGGTAGCCCTATGACTGATAATCACGGATTTGCCGCCGAGTGGCGACGACGGATCTGGCGCCGGTTCGCTGGTTTCGACGGTGTGGTCCTTTGGCTTGTGTTCGGAACGCTCGTGGGAGGAGCAGTCTTCACGCTCTATAACATCCGGGTCGCGGATGAGAGAGCCTGGCAGGTATGCGAGAAGGCGTACAGCCGAGCAGAGTCGGGCCGTGACAGCGTGAGAGTCGACGCGATGTTGGTTCCTCAACAGGCGCGGGATGATCCCGCTCCCTTGTACTGCGGTGTGTTGCGCGCGGCGAGAACGGAAGCCCTGCCCGCCGAGGCCATGCCCGAGGAGGAGCGACTCGCTGGCACCTGGCTGATATTTCTCGACGGAGATCGGCGCCTTTCTTCGGACGGCAAGACCATGGAGGAGCAGCCTTCGTTGAGCCAGGGTCGCGTCACCCTTACTAAAGACACTACCGCTCGGTGCCCGAGCTCAGCCGAGTGCTATTCCGGCCCGTTTGAGGGATCTCTGCTTGGCTTACTCGGTTACGAGTTCCCATCTCCGCTTGAGATGTCCCTGAAGTTTTATCCAGGACCCGACTCCGTGTTTCTAGGTATGGGTCCCTGTTGTGACCTGGGCGCCATCGGAGCGTCCGGAGTTCTCAGTCATGACGACACGATCTTGGGGTCTTGGCGTCAGGAGGTATACGCAGGCGGAAAGTGGGGTCCACTGAAAATGAGCCGCCCGCAGCCCTAGATCCGAATCTGGGGCAGTGATCATTCGCTTGTGTGGCTCGCTAACCATATACAATCCCGGAGGTACCATGCATACTCGCGTGCTGTTTCTGGTAAGTCTCGCTCTATTTTTCGCTCCGCACGCCTGGGCCCAAACGGCGCAGCCGGTTTCCGCCGACGCCTCCATTCTCGAGGTGTCCGGTCAAGCTTCCGAGTCGATTCCGCCGAACGGCGTGTCGGTTGAGTTTCTGGTGTTTAGCCACCAGGAGAGCCTGGCTGAGGCTGCGGAAGAGACAGATGCGAAGGCCGAAGCGGTGGTGGCTGCTCTCGACGAACTCGCAATCGCTGATCTGGAGGTCTCTCGGGTCGGCTACCAGATTGGCCCGGATTGGCAGGCGGACAGTGAAGGAAATCGCATCTACGCCGGGTATGCGGCCCACATAACGATTCGAACCAAGACGTCCGCACTGGACCGCACCGGCCGCATCGCCGAGACCGGAATCACAGCCGGCGCTCGCGAAATCCGCGGTATCAGGTTCACATCATCCCGAATGGTAGAAGCGCGCCGCTCTGCTCTACGTGCCGCGGTAGTTGCGGCGCGGCTCGATGCGGAGACCATGGCGGACGCTGCCGGCGGGACCCTCGGTCGCCTGCTGCTCCTCACTACAGAGTCCCGATTCATAGATCCGGTTCTCGTTAGGTCGTTCGGATCCGGGAGAGCGCCAAACGAGATTACGCCAGAGGAATTGAGGGTCGGCGCCAGTGTGAAGGGTCGCTGGGAATTCGTGCCGGCTTCGGACTCCGGGAACCCGTGATCGGGACGCTGCGAAAGGAAAACACCATGCCCCGGCTGTCACTAGCCCTCGCTCTCCTTGCTGTGAGCGCGCAAAGTCTCGTCGCTCAGGATTATCACGCTGTCATGGAGGCCAAGGCCGACTCCCTGCGTGCGGTTTACGAGTGTCCGGACGTGGAGTCCTGGCCTGCACTCCCAGCCGTCGGTCGGCAGACATTTCACTCGATGGTATTGGATTCGGCCGGTAACATGACGCCCGCTGATCCGGCGCAGATCGCCCGGCCCGACATAGTGATTCCGCAGTACGCGTACATCTACAACGAGATGGCTGAGCGATGCCTGCCTGTGATCGTAGTTCAGGCAGAGGGCAGAAACCTCGGCTGGGAGTCCGTTCTTCCTCCTCCGCCCGCTGCCGGCGGCATTTACGAAGCGTTCGTTGATCTGCTGGGCACGGATCCGACCAGTCCGGGGATGCAAATCGAAGCCGAGGTCGGCTCCTCAGATGCTCCGCCCAATTAACGACGACTAGGGCGGGCGGCGGCCGACGGCACCCGCCGCCAACCCCACCCCCCGCAGCCTACGGCGCTTCGAACGAGTAGTACCTGACCTGCATCGGGCCGTTGTCACCTCCGACTGAGGAGCGCACGGAGTTGAAGTACAGGCGTGACCCGTCCGCGTTGAACGCGATCCCATTCGGCAGGGAGAGCGTGGCGGATTCCGGAGGCCCATCCGCGAACCCTCGTGCCCCGGAGCCCGCGAAGGCGGTAGCGGTTCCGGCCATGTCGACCGTGAAGATCCTGTGCGCCCCTCTTGCTACGACGTAGAAGAGTCCATCTCGATACGTGATATGTCCGTTGTTGTTGCCCGGAAGATTAGCGAACACGGTCACGTCTCCCGCCCGCGTCACCTGCAGCACCCGGCCATCGTTGAAGTTGACTACGTAGAGGTTGTCGTCGGGGCCTACAGTTATTCCGTTGGGGCAGCTCAGCAGGCCGCTAGTCGCGAGAGGTACGGATGTGCCGTCCGGGCTGATTTTCTGGATCGATCCCGCCTGGCAGTTGGCGACGAAGAGCGTATCCGCTGCATCGAATGCGATCCCGACCGGACCTACCAGCCCATCTGTTACGAACGTACTGACGGTTCCGCTCGCGTCGATGCGGAGAATTCTGCTCGAACCGAAACTGGCCCAGTGCAGCAGCCCGTTGGAGTCGAATGCGCCCCCCAGCGGTGTGTTCAGCAGCGAACTGCTCGCGAACAGTTGCAGGTCGCCAGCCGGATCAATCCTGAAGATCTGGGTGCCTCCCAGGTTGGGCTGACGTCCCGAATCCGCGACGTAGATCATCCCGTCGGGCCCCACGGTGACAGCTCCCGTCCCTGCCGGGTGATCGTCGACCAGGGTCAGCACCAGGTCGGTCTGTGCGAGAGTGATCGCGGCGGATCCGCTTGACAGAGCGTTGAGACGGTCTGCTCCGACCGCGACGCTGAGCACGAAGATCTGGTACGCAGTGCCCTCAACTACTGGATCGCCGGCCGCAGTGAGCGTGGCGGCGTCAAGGAACAGAGATGCTCCGGTCGCCGCGACCTCCTGAAACTGTCCGGCCGGGACAGCCGCCGCGGCTGCCGTGTCGAAGCTGGCCGCCACACTCGAGGCCACGATGAAGATGCGTAGCGCTTCGATGTCGGTTGAATTCGACAGAGCGAAGCTGAGCGACAGGTCTGCCGCCGAGCCTGTGTTGAGTCCATCCAGCACCGAAAGGCTGGTAGCCGCCTGGACCTGAGTCGGTTCCGGCGGTGGCGGGGGTGGCGGGTCAGGCGGCGGGTTCCCATCAGGCGGCGGATCAGTCACACCGCCACAGCCGATTATCGCCAAAGATGCGATTACTGCCCAGAGTTTCCGCTGCTTTGCACCCACTACTACCTCCCAGGTCACACTAGTCTCTGTACTCATACACTATATACGTTATGGTTATAGTGAACACCATGGGGCTATCCAGGGTTCCGCGCTGTTAGCTGGCCACCCTGGACGCTCATGTTCCGCTCACAGAATCGGCAGCTCTCGACCATAGATCCGGGAGGGCTCCTCGCCCATCGTCACCGAAACAAGGCCATTGTCCTCTTCCAGTGGGAGCCAACAGTCATGCAATACTTCCGGCCCTTGCGGCTTCTCTATCTAGCGTGCCTGACGGCTATTTCGGGACCAGCGACCGGTCACGCCCAGGTCGTGCCGCTCCTGGATCCCACCATGATCGACGCAAGCGTCGAGTCGATTCTTCCCCACCGGCTGGAGCTGGAGGAGACGACCGTCGTGTTCGGTGGGACAGACAGCCTGGACGCGTGGGTTTACGTTACCGTGGATCACTCGCAGGCCTGGAATGAGCGGCATCTGATGGTGAACTGGACGGCCCTGACGTGGAACGGCACCGGCTTCGACCTCAATCTGGCCGCGGCGCCTAACCTGGCCCTGCGGGCACGGGTGACTCCGCGGGGAATTCCCTTCGGGCAACTGATCGAGAGTCACTACTACCCCGGCCAGCACAACCGCTCAGCTGTTAATCCGGACGGTGAAGTGCGCCGACACGAGACCGTGCAGACCGATCCCGGTGCGGTCTACAATGAGATCCTGTGGCCCTACGTACTGTCCCGTCTCGATCTAGCGCAGGGTGACCGCTTCATCCTTCCGGGATACAGCCCATACAGGGCGCAGCCGTTCTTCTTCCGCCGCTTTCACGTGCTTGAGCGAGTGGAGGTGCAGGACGACGAAGGCAACACCTTCGAGGGTTGGCGCGTCGATGCTGTTGGCCGTGCGACCTTGAAGGAGGCGCAGGAGGTATCCGATGGCGCTGCCGGCCGGCACGCGGTCTACCTAGTCTCTCACGAGGCGCCGTACTTTCTCGGAAAAGAAGTCGTGGAGTACGACGAAGATGGACATGAGGGAGAGGCTGTGAAACGCTGGCGGCTTACCGCGCACCGCATTCTCGACCTCTCACCGGCTAATCGGATGGAGGAAATTCTGCGGGTGCGAGAAACTCGCGGGGCCGATCAGGAACTCCCCTGGCGGCCCTGAGAGGTTCAGGTGACCCGAGGAAGCAGCGCTCCGGTCACGACGTGGGCGATAACCTGGAGAGGATAATCTACCTCGCCACAATCAGGATTGAACTCGCCGGCCCACAGGATTGCTCGGTCGGCGGATCGTACGATGTGGACCGACAATCTCCGTTCGCCTTGCATTGGACTGTGAAGACTCATCTGCACAACGTAGTCGGCGTCCGCGTCGGAGCCGGCTATGCCCGAATCGGCCTGGTGTGCGAGCACAGATACACCAGCCTGCGCCTTCTTGGTGATTACAGTACGGAGCTCGTCTTCGAGTAGCCCCGCGAGAGCCGGACCCTGGACCTCACCCAGGATCTGCACCGGCAGGACATCGACAGTGGCGTCCCCGTTCGGCGAGAGCAGGGCCAGAAGCGCCAAGGTCATCAGCGCGAAAGCGCCAGCCGCCCCAGTCCACCGATATCTGTCACGCCGTGAACGGGAGGGCGACAGGGACTGGACCTCCGGGACACTCGATCCGACCTCGGATACGGGGGCCGCGAATCGATACCCGCGTCGCGGCACGGTTTGAATGAAGACCGGATTTGCCGCCTCTTCGCCCAAAGCCAGGCGTATCTGCCGTATACACGTGTTGAGCGCGAGGTCGACCGAGACGGCCGCCGCGCTCCAGCATTCCTCGCGTAGCTCCTCGCGGCTGACCAACCTGCCTGCACGTCTGAGAAGCGCGGCAAGAACGAGGCTGGGCTGCGGAGCCAGCGCGACGGGAGAACCGGATCGCCAGAGCTCCTTCGTATGCGGATCAAAAGCAAACTCGCCGAATCTCAACTGTCCGGCGTTGCGGTTCCCGTTAACCCGCACTCCACTGTCTACCATTCGATGCTCCGCAAATCAGGATCGAGTACTGCCGCGTCAGCTTCGGAAGGTACCGTAGCACCGCGGAATGAGTTCCGCGATGTCTTGATTCCCGCACCTCGATGTTTCAAATTGAAACTGTATGTTTCATACGCTCTCGAGTGCCCACCCAAGGCTGCGTTCGCGCCGGAGTAACCCCTGATGGCTGACGCGCACGATCTCGCCGAGTTAGCAGACCTCGCCTACTTCGAAGTCGACGCGGACCGCAACCTCATATCCGTGAGTCCGGCTCTGGAGCGGCTGACCGGGTTCGCGGCGGAGGAGGTGCTGGGCCGGTCGTGCCTCACCGTGAACCGCTGCGAGGAGTGCATCAAGGGCTGCGGCGTGTTCAAACAGGGCGAGGTGGACGACATTCCGATTCGGCTGTACGGAGCTGACGGGTCGGACATCCACGTTATCAAGTCGGGGAGGGTGTACCGCGACGAGGCCGGGGAGATCACAGGCGCCATCGAAGTTCTGCGTCCGGTATTCGACGAGGTTACCGGAGCGCAGCGCCGTCCCGTGCTGCTGGACACGCTTCTTCGCGGCCTGGGCCGAATTTTCGTGGTTACGGACGCCAACCTCAGGGTCGTCAGTCACTCCGAGGCGCTGCCGGCCACGATAGGCGTGGCGGATGACAAGCTGCGCGGGGTGCTCCTGCCCGAGCTGCTGGGGGACGAGTTGTTCGGTCCCGAGAGCTCTTTCCAGTCGGCTGTGCTGGCCGGTGAGCGGCGCGAAGGATGGCGGGCATATCTGACCAACTCGTCGGGAGAGCAGATCCCGGTGTCCGTATCGATCGGTCCCATAGAGGAACCCGACGCCTGCGGAGTTGTGGACGGCAGGTACATCGTGATGATCCGGCTCGAGAGCGAGGATGCCGATCCCGTTCCGGCTTTCCAGGGCATGGTTTCCCGCTCTCCGGCCATGCAGCGGATCTTCCGTGTCATCGAGCTTCTGCGCCACAACGATTCGACGGTCCTCATCACAGGGGAGAGCGGCACGGGCAAGGAGCTCGTGGCCCGGGCGCTGCACGATACCTCGCACCGTTCGGACGGACCGTTCGTCGCGGTGAACTGCGCCGCCATACCCAGCGAGCTGCTCGAGAGCGAACTGTTCGGCCACGTCCGCGGCGCATTCACGGGCGCCGTGCGCGACCGCCCCGGCCGCTTCGAGCTGGCCGACGGCGGAACGCTGTTCCTGGACGAGATCGGCGACCTGGCCCTCAGCCTCCAGTCCAAGCTCCTTCGTTTTCTCCAGGAGCACACCTTCGAGCGAGTGGGCGAGTCACGCACACGTTCGGTGGACATCCGGGTCATCGCCGCCACACACGTAAACCTGGTCCGCGCCGTGGCCGAACGCCGCTTCCGCGAGGATCTCTATTACCGTCTCCGCGTAGTGCCGATCGAGATTCCTCCCCTGCGCGAGCGCCGCGAAGACCTCGAGCTGCTGATCCGCCACTTCCTGGACCAGTTCGGAAGAGAACGCGGCCGGGCGCTCCGCCTGGCCCCGTCGGCGAGCCGGGCGCTGCTCACCTACGCCTGGCCGGGAAACGTGCGGGAACTGGTGAACACGATCGAGTACGCTACGACGGTCTGCGAGGGGCAGACGATCCACATGCGGGATCTGCCCGTAGAGATCGGGCGCCATGCGGGTGGGCCGACAGCCGCTCAACTCGCCGGCCACTTCACGGGAGCCGAGACAGACCTCCCGGACTCAGCCTCCGTCCCGTTTCCGCTCGCCGCGGCGTATCAGCAGCGCGGACTCTCGGCCTCCGAGATGGACGAGGCCGGCCGCATCAGGGCCGCTCTGGAAGCGACCAGGTACAACCGCAACGAGGCGGCAGAGCGTCTCGGGGTGAGTCGGACCACGCTGTGGCGGAAAATGAAGCGCTACGACCTCTAGCGACTTGTAACGCTACGTTTCAGTACCGTTTCATGATGTTGCAGCATTACGTTTCATTTCTGCCTGCTTTATCCCCGCCAATTCACGTCTGAAGTACACCTAACGACGTAATCACAAACAGCTTACAGAAATCACGGACTCTTTGGCACCGCTGTTGCTATTACAGGCAGTGCAACACTACTCGATGCGCGGAGTCCCTGACATGAAAAAGATGCTGATCCTGGGCGCCGGAACCGCGGGAACGATGATGTCCGCCAAGATGAGGCGAGCCCTCCCGGCCGACGAATGGAAGATCACGGTCGTCGACCAGGATGATCGCCATCTCTATCAACCCGGACTCCTGTTCGTCCCCTTCGACATGTACGAGCCACGCGACCTCGTGAAGCCCCGCTCCCGCTTTATCCCTCGCGGCGTCGATTTCGTCGTATCGACGATTGAAGCCATCGAGCCGGACGAGAATCGGGTGCGACTCTCCAGCGGCGCCTTGCTCAGCTACGATCTGCTGATCATCGCCACGGGCAGCCGGATCGTGCCCGAGGAGACCGAGGGTCTGACGGGCGTGGGCTGGAAAAAGAACGCCTTCGACTTCTACACACTGGAAGGCGCTACCGCCCTGCGCGGCGCGCTGGACGACTTCGAGGGCGGCCGGCTCGTGGTGAACGTGGTCGAAAACCCAATCAAATGCCCCATCGCCCCGCTCGAATTCATGTTTCTGGCCGATTGGTACCTGAGTGAGAAGGGTGTGCGTGAAAAGACCGAGATCATCTACGCCACTCCGCTGGACGGAGCCTTCACCAAGCCTCGCGCCTCAGAGATGCTCGGCTACATGCTCAAGGAGAAGGGCATCGGCCTGGAGACAGTTTTCTCGGCTGGTGAAGTGGACGGGGAGAAGCGGATCCTGCGCAGCTGGGACGAGCGCGAAATCGCCTACGACCTGCTCGTCACGATCCCGACCCACATGGGCAGCGAGACGATCGAAGCGTCCGACATGGGCGACGAACTCGCCTTCATTCCCACCCATCCGAACTCGCTGCAGTCCAAGGGCTGGGAGAACGTTTTCGTGCTCGGCGATGCGACTGATCTGCCAAGCTCGAAGGCGGGTTCCGTGGCTCATTTCCAGGGTGAAGTGCTGGCCGAGAACCTGCTCCGCAGGATCGACGGGCGGGAGCTGATCGACGGATTCGACGGCCACGCCAACTGCTTCATCGAGACGGGCTACGGCAAAGCCACCCTGATCGACTTCAACTACGACGTGGAGCCTCTGCCGGGCCGCTTCCCGCTCCCCGGTGTGGGCCCCCTGCGCCTCATGGAAGAGAGCGAATTCAACCATCTGGGCAAGATGGGTTTCCGCTGGATCTACTGGAACATGCTGCTCAAGGGACTCGACATCCCTGGTATCGATGCCCGCATGTCCATGGCCGGAAAGTGGGACTGACATGAACACGAAACAGATCATTAAGGCCACGGAAGACTCTGCAGCCCTGCAGGCCATAAACGCCAAGCTGGACCGAATGGGTGCCGTTGTCGATGACCTCGACCGGCGCATGCAGACCCTGGACGATCTCATGGAAGATCTGATTCCGACCGCCCACAGCGCGATGGGGATTCTGCAGCGACGCATGGCCGAGCTGGAAAAGGCCGGGATTGTCGCCTTCGCTGCCGAAGCGGCCCAGGTGGGGAAGACGGTTGCCACGTCCTTCAGTCCCGAAGACGTCCGGCTGCTGGGCGCCAACGTGGTCGGCATTCTCGAGACGGTGAGAAGCCTGACTCAGAAGGAAGTCCTGCACGTGGCGGACAGGGCGGCGGGAGCTCTCGGCAGACCCGCCGAGGCCAAGCCGGCCGGTACGCTGAGGCTGCTCAAAGAGCTGCGTGACCCCGATGTGCGCCGCGGAATGACCAAGCTCGTCGGCGTGCTTCGCGAGATGGGCGAGAACGGCGACGGAAGCGCTGTCGCAGATGTAGAACAAGGAGAGGAACAATGACCACCACGATGATTGCCGGAAGCGAGATCGAAGTAAACGAAGACGGTTTCATGCTCAACCCCGACCAGTGGAATCCGGAGGTCGCCGCCGAGCTGGCGCTGGACGCCGGGATTGATCCTCTGACTGACAAGCACTGGGAGGTGCTGGACTACTGCCGGCGCGACAACGCGACCAAAGGAACGCCTCCTGGCGTGCGCCGAATCACCAAGAACACCGGCGTCTCCATGAAGGAGATGTACGGCCTGTTTCCGGGTGGCCCTGGAATCCTGGCCGCACGGATCTCCGGTCTGACAAAGCCCAAGAGCTGCATCTGAGCGCGTCTCACACGCAGGCGCATAGAGCTGGCCGTTTGAGCCGGCTGCCGAGTCGGCCAAACGAAGTCGGCCACATAGAACCAGGAAGGAAGCGGAACCATGTCTGCACTTAAGAGAAGCGCCAACGGAAACGGAAACGGAAAAGGAAACGATGAGGTACCGCGCAAGGTGGCCATCATCTGCTCCAAAGGCAGTCTGGACATGGCCTATCCGGGCCTGATCCTGGCCAACGCGGCGCGCATGATGGGAATCGAAGCCGTCGTGTTCTTCACGTTCTGGGGTCTGGATATCGTGACCGAGAAGACCCTCGACAAGCTTCACGCGGGAATCGTCGGAAACCCGGCCACGCACATGCCGGCCATGGTCGCCGGTCTGCCCGGGATGGAAGGTCTCGCCACGAAGATGATGAAGAAGAAGATGGACGAGCTGGAGATCCCGACCGTGCGCGAGATGCTGGAGATTCTCGACGACTCAGGGGCCGAAATGTACGGCTGCCAGATGGCGATGGAGATGTTCGATCGCGACAAGGACGAGCTCGTTCCGCAGGTCCAGGACGTGATCACGGCTATGGAGTTCTTCGAGAAAGCCGAAGGGGCGCAGACGATCTTCATCTAACCGTCCCTATCTGATAGATGCTGGAGGGAGGAACCAATGAACATCCAGCGCCGATCCCTCGACGCGCCGGGCCGGGCTCTCAGTCTGCTGATGAGCACTGTCCTGATCCTGAGCCCGGTGCTCGCGGCGCCCGCCTTCGGACAGAGCGACAACTGGAGGGTGATCGTCCTGCCGCAGGTCGACCTGTGGTATCACGGACTGGCCACGGCCGGTCTCCAGGGCCTCGGACCATATCCGCTCTATGAACCCGGCTACGCGGCGAGACTCAAAGTGTCGAAGGCAGAAGCGCAAACCGCGCCGACCGCTCTCGAGGACCGCGTAGTCGGGTTCGGATCCTCTTTCGCCACGGATCCGGCCTTCGAGGTGTTCCACTTCGTTCCCCTCTACTTCGCCTCGTCAGCGGTCGAGCCCATGCTTGGCGCTCTGGACGTGGTCGGGGGAGCCGAGGGAGCGCCCGCCGCGGTCGACGTAATGGCCCGCTTCGGTGCCAGCGCAGTGGCCGGAGCGATCCCCCGGACCGATCAGCGAGCCACGCTGGCCGATTGGACAGCCGCTCTGCGCGCCGAGTGGGACGGCTTCTTCGCCGACTACTGGCGCGAGCTGGCGGTTCGTAACGCTTCACACCTGCAGTCGATACAGGCCGAGTGGAACGATCAGTTTGCGCCGCGCCTGGCCGCGTACCTGACCGAGTACCGGCTCGACGGCGGGGTGTTGGTCCTGTCCGATCCTGTGGGGCCGGAAGGCCGGATTTTCGAGGGCGATCCCGGAAACAGGTCGGATAACATCGTGGTGGTCGGATTCGACGAAGGCGCCGGCCCCAGAGCACCGCTGTACGCGGCCGTGCGGGAGCTGTGCTTCCCGCTGGTCCGTGAAATCCTGGCGGGCCAGCCGGCTGCGGCCAATCGCGCCTCGTCTGCCTCACGCAGCAGCACCGCGGCGGTTCGTTGCGGAGCCTTTGTGCTGGATCGCTTCGCGCCCGATCTGGCGCCTGGTTACCGGTCCAGCTTCACGCCCGGAGCCTCCGGCGCTCCGGCCCACGTGACGGCCGCCTTTGACCGGAAGTACGCGATGGACGCGGCGCTGGGTGCCGCGCTGCAAAACAGGCTCGGGGCGATCCCCGGGCGATAGAAGGTACGAGTTTTCTGGCTGCGGAAGGTATCGCGGCATGCAAATCAAAAAGGCGGACGATTAGACCGCCTGGAGGTGACAAATGA
>JBDLJJ010000047.1:0-17442 GCA_039714435.1 Gemmatimonadota bacterium
AGACCTATCGGTGAAGGCGCTGAGAGGAAACGTCCCGACCCGGCTCGAGAAGCTCCACGACGGACACTACGACGCCATCGTTCTGGCGGCCGCCGGGCTCGACCGTCTCGGACTGGGCGATCATATCTCCCTCCGCCTGCCGGAGTCAGAGTTTCTGCCGGCGCCGGGACAAGGCGCGATCGCGATTCAGACGCGGGCCGATTCTCTCGCTGTCAACGAAATGATCAGCTCGCTGGATCATGTGGCGACTCACCAGGCGGTCAGCGCCGAGCGCGGCTTTCTGAAACGCATCGAAGGTGGCTGCCAGGCGCCCGCCGGGGCGATTGCCCAGGTGCAGAACGGGCGCGTACAAGTGACGGCCCGGGTCTGTTCGGTGGACGGGACACGTACCGCCGACGGCCGGGCTGAGGGCCCCGCGGCGGAGGCCGCGCGGGTCGGAGAGATGGCGGCGCAGATGGCGGCCGACGCCGGAGGCCGCCAGATCCTGGATGAGATTCGTGCCGCGTCTGGCTGACGTCGGAGTGGCGGTGACGCGGGCCGAGGACGGCACGGGTCCGCTGACGCGGCTGCTCGAGCGCGAGTGCGGACGTGTGGTCCACTGGCCCTGCGTCTCGTTTGGGCCGCCTGAGGATACGGGGCCGCTCAGGCTCGCTCTGGCCGACCTGGAGGCGTTCGACTGGATCGCGGTCACCAGCCCGCGCGCCGCCGACGTTCTGGTCCGGGACGCCGCGCAGGCTCCAGCCCGAACGCGAATCGCGGCGGCCGGACCGGCCACAGCCGGGCGGCTCGAGGAGGCGGGGTGGACAGTGCACGTCGTGCCCGATTCGTATGGCGGCGCTCCGCTGGTTGAGGCGCTGGCCGCCAGCGGGGAGGCGCGCGGCGCCCGCATCCTGTTCCCCTGCAGCGACCGTGCTCTCCCGGCCACCACCGACGGGCTCACCCGACTCGGGGCCACAGTTGAACGCGTAGTCGCCTACCGGACCTTGCCGGGAAGCCCGGATGCGGCCGAAATCATGGCGGATGTCGCGGCGGGCGGCGTACAGGTCGTGACATTCGCCAGTCCGTCGGCAGTCACAGGCTTGTGCCGCGCGCTGACGCCCGACGAAGCCGCCGGCGTCCTCGGCAGCGTACCCTGCGCGGCGATCGGCGACACCACCGCGGCGGCGCTTCGGGAGGCCGGATATCCGCCCGCCGCCGTGGCTCAGCCCAGCACACTGGCCGGCCTGGTCGACGCCACCGTATTGGCGGCCGGCCGGACCGCGGCCACGAAACCGGAGGCCACTACGTGAGCGCCGACGTAAACGAACACACAAGCGCCGACCTGAACGCCGAAAACGAGCGCCTGCTGGCGGCGGCGAGGAGCGTGATTCCAGGCGGCGTCAACAGCCCGGTCCGCGCCTTCGGAAGCGTGGGCGGCGTGCCTCCGTTTATCACCCGGGCGGATGGGGCGAAGGTCTGGGACGCAGACGGAAATGAATATCTCGACTACGTAGGCTCGTGGGGCGTGATGCTGCTGGGACACAACCATCCGGGGGTTCGCGAAGCGGTTGGGAAGGCGCTCCAGGCAGGCACGTCGTTTGGCGCTCCGACGGCGGCTGAGGTCCGACTGGCCGAAATGATCACCAGCATGGTGCCCTCGGTGGACAAGGTCCGGCTCGTGAACTCAGGAACAGAAGCCACGATGAGCGCGGCTCGCCTGGCGCGGGCCGCCACGGGAGCGGCGGGCGTGATCAAGTTCCGGGGCGGATATCACGGACACGCGGACCAGTTCCTCGTCGAGGCGGGCTCTGGAGCGGCTACGCTCGGCGTGCCGTCCAGCCCGGGCGTAACGCCGGGCGCCGCCGCCGACACGCTGATAGCCGAGTACAACGACCTGGCCTCGGTCGAGGCCCTGTTCGGCCAGCGAGGGGGCGATGTGGCCTGCGTGATCGTCGAGCCGGTAGCGGGTAACATGGGCTGCATCCCACCCCGGCCCGGTTTTCTGGCCGGCCTGCGGGAGCTTTGCGACCAGAACTCCGCCCTGCTCGTGTTCGACGAGGTGATCACCGGTTTCCGGCTTGGGGCGGGAGGGGCGCAGGCCCACTACGGCGTCACGCCCGACCTGACGACGTTGGGCAAGGTGATCGGCGGAGGCTTGCCGGTCGGGGCCTACGGCGGCCGGCGGGACCTAATGGATCAAATGGCCCCCGATGGCCCGGTATACCAGGCCGGAACATTGTCCGGCAATCCACTCGCCACAGCCGCGGGGTGCGCCGTGCTCACCCTGCTGAAGGAGGATCCGGAAGTGTACGGCCGACTTGAGCGTCTCGGCTCCCGGCTGGCGGACGGGATGGGCGAGCTGGCGAGCGGAAGCCCGGTACCCCTGACGTGGAATCGGGCCGGATCTCTGGGCTCTCTGTTCGTCGGGAGCGGCTCCGTCACCGACTGGAACACGGCGGCGGCTTGTGACCGGGACACGTTCGCCCGCTTCTTTCACGGAATGCTCAGGCGCGGCATCTATCTCGCGCCCAGCGCCTTTGAGACATGGTTCATATCCGACGCGCATTCAGATGAGGACATCGATCGCACTGTCGAAGCTGCGGGCGAGGCGCTGGCCGAAGCGCTAGCCGAGGCGCCCGCGCCAGGTGCGCCCGCGCCTGGCGGAGCGAACGGAACGTGACCGAGTCAGCCTTCCTCGCGGCCTGCCGGGGCGAGGCGGCATCCCATACGCCGGTCTGGATCATGCGCCAGGCGGGCCGTTACCTGCCGGAATACCGCAAACTCCGCCAGGGAACCGATTTTCTGACCTTCACCAAGACACCCGACCTGGCGGCCGAGGTCACCCTGCAACCGGTGCGCCGCTTCGAGCTGGACGCGGCGATTCTGTTCAGCGACATCATGACTCCGGTGGAGGGCATGGGAGTCGAGCTCGAGTTCGAGGGCGGGCCGGTGATCCGAAACCCCATCCGCGATGTGGAATCGGCGCAGCGCCTGCGTATTCCTGATCCGCTCGAGTCGGTTCCCTTCGTGCTGGAGACGATACGTAGCGTACGGACCGAACTGGAGGGTTCTGTTCCGCTGATCGGCTTCGCCGGGGCGCCGTTCACGCTGCTCTGCTATCTCGTCGAGGGGCACGGCACCCGCACCTTCAGCACTGCCCGGGCTTTCATGTACGCCGAGCCGGACGCGGCCCGTCTGCTCATGACGAAGCTGGCCGACACCATGGCTTTGTACCTCAAGGCCCAGGCTGAGGCCGGGGCGCAGGCGCTGATGTTGTTCGACAGCTGGGTCGGCCTGCTGGCCGGATCCGAGTTCGAAGAACTGGCGGCCCCGGCCGTGGCCCGCGTGTTCGACCAACTGCGCGACCTGTCCGTTCCGCTGATTTACTTTCCCAATCAGGGCGGCCATCTGCTGCAGCAGGTCAAACGCCTGGGTTCCGATGTGGTCGGCATCGACTGGCGCACGCCTCTGTCCGAGGCACGCCTGAAGCTGGGGCCGGATGTCACACTGCAGGGCAACCTGGATCCCGCCGCTCTGTTCGCGCCTCGTGATCGGCTGGCGGAGCGGATAGACGGCGTTCTGCGAGACGCATCAGGAGAAGCCGCGAGCGACGCGGGCGACGCAGTGCACACGCCCGGCAGACACATCTTCAACCTGGGCCACGGCATAGATAAGGCTACAGATCCCGATTCCGTGGCCTTTCTGGTCGATACGGTTCACGAGCGCACGGCCCGGTGAGCAGCCCATGAGCGCCTCAGCAGAGGTTCTGCTACTCGGATTTGGTGAGCCGGACGCCCCTGACCTTCCGGCGACCGTCGACTTCTTGCAACGCATCTTCGCCAACAACGCGCGGCTGGAAAGCCACTTGGACGAAGAAGAAGCGCTGGCCCGGTCCCAAACATTGGCCGAGAGGCGTGCGCCGGGGCTTCTGGCTGACTACGAGAAAATGGGCGGCTCCCCGCTGCTCGGGCAGTGCCGCGAGCGGGCCGCTCTACTGGAAAATGAGTTGGCGGAGCGGGGTCACCATTGCCGCGTTCGCGTCGGCATGCAGTTCACCGAGCCGTTCATCGGCGACGTGTTTCGGTCAGCTCAAGCCGCGGCAGCTGGCAGAATTGTCGCTCTTCCCCTTTATCCGCTGTGCGGGGCTTCCACCACCGTCGCGGCGCTCGACGCTCTGCGCCAGGCCGCCGCCGAAGCCAGTGCCGCCGAAGCCAGTGCCGCCGAGGCCAGTGCTGCCGAAGCCGACGCTGACGGGGCCGGTCCCGAGATCGTGGAGATCGCGGGGTGGCATACGCACCCGGCGTTCGTGAAGCTGGTGGCGGACGGAGTGCGAGAGGCCGCGGCGACGGCCGGAGCCGATCTCTCCGGCCAGGGCACCCTTGTCTACTTCTCCGCCCATGGCACGCCTATCCGCTACCTGGATGAGGGAAGCCGTTACGACGAGTACGTGACGGAGCTGTGCGCGGCGGTGGCTCGTGAACTGGGCCAGGAGCGCCATGCGGTCGGATTTCAGAATCACTCCAATCGCGGTATCCCCTGGACAGAGCCCGCCAACGAGGAACTCGTCAGGCGCGTACAGGCAGAACGCCTCGTAGTGGTCCCGATCAGTTTTTTGCACGAGCAGTCGGAAACGTTGATGGAGCTCGACGTCGACCTGCGCGAGTTGGTGGAGGAGCTAGGGATGGAAATGGTCCGGGTGCCGGCGCCGCCCACGGACGGGCGGCTGGCTGCGATCCTGGCGGATCTCGTCGAGCCTCTGCTGGCGGCGGATATCCCGGCTGCCGGGGCCGGAGACTACAGCCCCTGCCAGTGCCGGGGAGCGCCGGGAGCTTTCTGCCTCAGCGGCTGACCGTCAGCTCAGCGGCGCCGGGCGCCTACGGCTCGGCCCACAGGTGCTCGTTGTTCAGCTCCTGACGAAGCACCGGATGTACCTTCCACATGTACCACCCCATGCTGGCCGCAGCGAGGAAGTTGCCGGTCAGGACTGACCACCAGGCCAACTCCTGCATGAGCCACGTACCGAGCATGGCCACCATGACAACGAAGAACGTCTCGAACACAACGAACAGGATGAGGAGTCCGAACACGAGAGGCGGAAACTTCTCCGCTTGTGTCACGAGACCCGAAACGATCATGCCGAACAGCAGAAAAGCTGCCAGGTGGATCAACGTGTAGCCCAGGACCGTCGCGCTGGAGATCTCGACACCCTGCATGGCGTCGGCTCCGCGCAGAACGGCCGAGCCCAGGGCTCCCGGCGTGAACAGCGGCCGACCGCTGATCATGTCCACGAGTAGAAACCACACCGCCACAAGTCCGGCTCCGATCAGTCCGGCTACGATTCCCTGCCGGATGACCGGATGGGTACGCCAAAGCTCGGCCAGCCCGGTCACGCCCTCCTCGTCACTGGCGTAGTGCAGGTAAGCGACGATAATCAGGCCGGCCAGGATGTTGCCGAAAAACACGACCTGCCAGGCGGGCGCTGAGAGAATATCCGTACCCGTGATGATAAGGGCGGGATAAAAGATGATCGAGCAGGTGAACAGGCCGAAGGCGGCCCCTATGGTCAGGTTCCGAGGGATCTTGAAGGTGTCGAACATGACCGCGGCAAGCATCCCCAGCACCATGAACACGAAGTAGTGCGCTACGGTATAGGCGCCGATAAGCATTGGAGAAGCTTCGGGCGTGTCCTGCCCCAGAAGAGCGCCGGACAGAAAGGTCGGCGTGGCGAGCGGCTGCCCTTTGGCGAGGTCAATAAACAGAAACAGAAGGATCAGCGCAGTGGCGGCGAGCAAGCCCGCCACGGCTCCGGCTCCGAGGCTCTTCTTTTCAATCATCAAGGTGCCCTCCACCCTCGGGAACAGTGTCTCGTAGTGCCCGGCGGCGGGCATGCAGGATCCCGCCTCCGATCCCCGCAACGACCAGGGTCGGGGCGACCATCATGAGCCCCATGCCCCACAGGAAGCCGGTGTACAGTCCCGGATCCGAGCCTTCGATGCACCCCGGACAGGCCAAACCCGCGTCCGGCCAGGCCACCACGGCCGCCAGGGCCAGGACTACCTGAGCGGCGCGTCTCACACGTAATCCATGAGAATGACGACGATCATGATCGCGGCCGGGAGAAGCGGAGCCGCCGCCAGCACGGCAAGCGCACGGGGCTCGAACTTCAGGTGCATGAAGTAGAGCGCCACCAGTAGAGCCTTCCACACCGCCAGACCGAGCAGAATCAGGATCGTCACTGAGCGCGGAAATCCCATGAAAGCAGCGGTGACCTCGATGGCCGTCAGAACGGCCAGGCCGCCGAACACCAACATGTACCGCGGATGCTGCTTGCCCGCTTCACTCATACCCAGACCTCAGATCAGGTAGACAATCGTGAACAGAATAATCCACACCAGATCGACAAAATGCCAATACAGGCCGATCACCTCGACACCATGGTGATCCTCCTGCGTGTAGCCGCCGCGGAACGCCTTGAGCGTGACCCAAAGCATACAGATAACACCGACTGTTACGTGGAATCCGTGGAAACCCGTCATGCTATAGAAGGTCGATCCGTACAGGCCTGAACTGGGCAGGAAGCCGTGATGAATCAGTTCCGTGTACTCGTAGGCCTGAATGCCGACGAAGGCGGCGCCGATGATCGCGGTGGCCAGTAGCCACACCTTGAGCATCTTCTGGTTGCCATCCTCGATGGCGGCGAACGCCTTGACCATCGTGACACTGCTGCAAATCAGGAAAAACGTATTCACGGCCGTAACCGTGACGTTCAGAGTCTCTCCCGGCGCGGCCCACGAGTTGGACGCACCGAATCGCAGAATGATGTAGGATCCGATAAGTCCGGTGAAAAACATGATCTCGGAGGCGAGAAAAATCCACATACCGAGCTTCTGGGTGGGAACTCCGAGGCCTCTCTCGGGACTCCGCCCCCCTTCCATCGTCGCGGCGTGACTCGTCATGCGGATCTCCTAGTGGCCTGTTGAGGAACCGTGGCGGGCCGGCGACGCAACGTCGGGTCGCTCGTTTTGTGAGAGCCAGTCTTTTTCCATATCCGGGTGGCTGTACTCGTACGGGCCGTGGTAAACCTCCGGGATTTCCTTCCAGTTGCCGTGCAGCGGCGGAGAGGGCACCTGCCACTCCAGCGTCGTGGCGTTCCACGGGTTCGCCGGCGCCTTCTTACCTCGGAACAGGCTCCAGAAGAACATCACGAGGAAAAGAAGCCCGGATCCGTACAGAGCAAAGGCGGCGATCGACACCAGCGTGTTCGTGTCCTGCATGCCGGCCATGTGCTCGTACTGCGACGGGTCGTAGATCCGCCGCATCATGCCTCCCATACCCAGGCCGTGCATGGGGAAGAAGACCAGGTTGAAGAAGATGAACGTCAGGGCGAAATGGATCTTGCCCATGGTCTCGTTGATCATGCGCCCGAACATCTTGGGGAACCAGTAGTAGATCGCCGCGAAGATGGCGAACAGGCTACCGCCGAACAGCACGTAGTGAATGTGCGCCACGATGAAGTAGGTGTCGTGAATGAAGATGTCCACGGGAGTGGATGCCATGAAGATGCCGCTCAGGCCCCCTATGGCGAACAGCATGACGAATCCGACCGCGAACAGCATCGGCGTGGTAAACTGAATGTTTCCGCGCCACATCGTCCCCATCCAGTTGAACACCTTAATGGCGGACGGTACGGCGATAATCAGCGTCGAGACCATGAAGCTCATGCCCAGCGCCGGGTTCATCCCGCTCTGGAACATGTGGTGGCCCCAGACGATGAATCCGAGAAAGGCGATGGCGACCATGGCGAACACCATGCTGTGGTAGCCGAAGATCGGCTTACGCGATCCGTTGGCGATGATGTCCGACACGAAGCCCATGGCCGGAAGGATCAGGATGTAGACCTCCGGGTGCCCGAAGAACCAGAACAGGTGCTGCCACAGCAGAGGCTGGCCTCCCGTCTGCGGCAAGAAGAACGTGGTTCCGATGGTCTGGTCGAAGAGCAGCATGATCAGCGCCGCGGTCAGAACCGGGATCGCCAGCAGGCCCAGAATGGCCGTGATGAACAGTGACCACGTGGCCAGCGGCAGGCGGAACCAGGTCATCCCCGGAGCCCGCATGTTGATCACGGTCGTGATGTAATTGACGGATCCGAGCAGCGAGCTGAACCCGAAGATGGCGATACTGATGATCCACAGCTGCTGTCCGGTGGATACTCCTGACGCCTCCGGCATGGCGCTGAGTGGAGCGTACTGCGTCCAGCCAGATGCGGAAGCGCCTCCCTCGACCGCGAAGCTGTACAGCATCACCAGTCCGGACACGAAGAACAGCCAGTACGACCACATGTTGAGGCGAGGAAACGCCATGTCATGTGTGCCGATCTGGAGGGGGATCAGATAGTTGGCGTACACACCAACCAGCAGGGGCATGATGGCAAAGAACACCATGAACGTCCCGTGCATGGTCACCAGCGAATTGTAGAACTCCGGCAGGACTATCCCGCCCGGCGCCATCGTCTCGGGCAGCAAGTCGCCTCCCGGCATGGCCTGCCCGGGATATCCGAGCTGGTAGCGCAGCATGACCGCCAGGAGCCCGCCTATGAGCAGAAAGAAAAGGCAGGTAAAGAGAAACTGGATCCCGATTATCTTGTGATCGGTAGCGAAGATGTACTTCCGGATAAAGGGGAGCGGATGCTCCTCCTCTACCATTGCAATTCCAGTCGGCTCGGCCGTGATCGTCGCCATGCTAGAGATTCCTCCGGTTAGTTGGCGGCGGTCTGGACCGCGCCGCTCTGGTCGCGGTACCAGCTGTCAAATGATTCTTGATCGTGCACTACGACTCGGGCGCGCATGCGGTAGTGACCCAGTCCGCACAGCTCGGCGCAGGCTATCTGAAACTCCCCCGCCTGCGTGGCCTCGAACCAGATGGGGATCGTCATTCCAGGAACGGCGTCCTGCTTCACACGCAGTTCGGGAATGAAGAACGAGTGAATCACGTCTTCAGACTCCAGGCGTACGATCACAGGTTCGCCCATCGGAAACTCGAACCGGTTGCGAATTCTGAAATCATCATCGTTCCCCAGGACACGGTCCGCTCCCGGATACGTGATGTTCCACTCGAACTGCTTGGCCACCACCGAGATCGTCAGCGCGTCCTCGGGGAACGAGTCGGGGCTGCGGATATCGGTCCACACCGCTCCGCTGTAGATCCCCAGTGCGATCATGGCCACAGCGGGAACGGCCGTCCAAACGATCTCAGCCTTCGTATTCCCATGCGTATACGTGGCTGTATGTCCCTCTCGGCTTCGGTAGCGCCATAAAAACCATATGACGCCACCTTCGACGAGCACGAACGCCGCGGCAGTCATCCAGAAGATGATCCAGAACAGGTTGTCGATCAGGACACCCTGCGTGGAAGCATTGATCGGGAGCGACCAGTCCATTTAGTCCCCTCTCTACGGGAGCGTTGGCCAGACTACGACTGGTTAGCGTCGTGAGCGTGTGCGCCGGTATCGGCATCGTGGCCGCCGAGGACGAGCGGCTCGCCGAGCGGGACGTAGTTTCCGGCCATCGATTCGGTGAACAGGAACGTGATGCCGGCCGACTCCTTCTCGCCCACCGTGACGTTCTGAGTCATGGTGCCGTATAGCTCATGCCACGCCTCGATCACGTAGTCACCCGGGGGCAGCCCGTCCAGGCTGAAGGTCCCGTCGGCGGCCGACACGGCGAAGTAGGGATGATCGAGCACGCCGATGTACGAGTTCATCCAGCCGTGCACGTCGCACTTCACGGGAATCATGACCTCGGCGGAGCGGAAATTCTTTGTGGATGTCATGCCTGCCTGCGGCTGGCTGACGTTGAAGCCGCGGTTGATGGTGGGCTGCGTGTTGATGTTGTGCAGGACATCGTCACTGTTTGTAATCGACAGATCCTGCCCCGCCTGGATACCGAGGACATGCGGATGGTAGCGGCATCCGTCCTGGTCCAGCGCCACGGCTGAGGACGGGACGGCGAACTGCATGTCGCCCAGTCCTTCTTTCACGTAGACGAAAACGTGCCCCAGCTTGCCGTCGGCGACTGACACCTGCTGTGTCATGGGCGCGCCCGCTGTGTGCTTGTCGGCGCACACCGGTTCTTCAGACATGTCGATTTCGGTCTGGGCGGGCGGAGTGCCCTCGAAATTGACGGTACCCAGAATCGTGGCCGCTATGGCCGGGTCCACTGCGGGCGCAGCTGCCTCAGCCGGAGCACCGTCGTCACCGCCGGCCGCGGCGCCGTCGCCGCCACCACCGCATCCAACCGTCAGCGCTGCAACGATCGCGAGCCATCCCTGTGCCTTGTCTCTTAACATCGGTTCCTCCTACTAAGTCGTTTCCCGCATTACTTCGCTTATGTGCTCCTGTGAGCTCCTGGCTTTTCGCTGAGCGCTCGAAACGGCCGCCCATCCTAGCATCGCCGTAAGCAGCGCCGCCAATAACGGCGCGATAAAGACGGCCGAGGAAGCAGGTTCCTCCAGGTACAGATACGTCCAGCTGCTTATCGAGCCGCGAGCCGCTGTCTCGGCGCTGGAGCCGTCCCAGGCGAACATGGCCATGGGAATGGCGACCCCTTCGGCAAGCGAGATCACACCGTCCGCCTGGCTTTGTATGGGACGCCGAAACACGACGCTCCAGCGGCCTTCGTCGAACGCCGCGCTGCCTGAAAGACCGGTCTCGGCGACCGCTCCAATGTTCCCCAGCCCCCGGCCCTGGGCCTCGGCCACACCAGACCGGCTGTCCCACGTCCACAGGGTGACGGGATCCGAGCTTTCTCCCATCAGGAAGTAAGGCCGCTCCGAGCCGTCGGGTATGTGGGCCGGAAACTGCAGCGCCATGCCGTCCGTGAGCAGCGAGTCGGCGCTCAGGTCGGCCCCGTCGGCGTGGAGTAAGGGGATCAGTTTCGCACGCCACTCCTCCCACTCCGGATCAGGGCTGTCGGACGGGTCTCCCCATGACACGCGGAGCGCTATCTCGTGGCCGTCATGCAGAGCCTGAACCCAGGCACCATCCACGGTCGGTGCGAAGTTGCGCGGAGTTTCGATTATCTGGCCCACGAGCGGTACAAAATACGACTCTGCCGTTTCCCAGCCGGCGTCATCCGTGCTGGTGGGCAGTTCGCCCTCGACTCTCGAGGCCAGCACGAGGTCGGCGACGCGCGGCTCGAGGGTGGGCGCCAGGCTGGCCACGTAGTGGGCCACGTTCCAGACCTCTTCCTCGCTCACCACACCCGCTTCCAGAGCGTCGCTGTAGGCCGGCATCGGCGTACCGTCCAAACCCGTAAGCATGCGCGTATGGATCTCTTCGGCTCCGCCGCCGCCGTTGAACGTCCAGGGCTCGGTCAGATCGGCGGCTCTAATCGGATACTCGCGCCAGTCTTCCAGCGTGGGGGTAGACTGGCCGCTGCCCCGGCCCGAACGGCCGTGGCACTTCCAGCACTCGAGCGATTCGTACGCCGCACGACCCGACTCGATGGCCTCCGCGCCGCCTCCCGGATCACTGCCCAGCACCGCCATCTGAGGCTCGGTTCCGTCGAAGAAGCGGGACAGGCTCTTGAGGTATGCGATGACGTCCGACTTTTCTTCTCCGCTCAGATTCGGCCAGGCGGGCATGGTCGTTCCCGGCATGCCGTTTTCCAGGATGGCCAGTATGTCCGCGTCTGTCGGAAGCTCACCATTGGCAGTGGTGCGAATCTGATACCGCGCCTGGCTGAAGTCCCTCGGCCTGGGCAGCATGTAGGCCGCGGCGGGCCCATCGCCCAGTCCTTCCGCGCCGTGGCACTCGGCGCACCAGCGGTCGTAGATGCGCCCGCCGTTGTCGGCGTCCTGGGCTCGGGCCGCGGACGGCAGGCAGGCGAGTGCGGAGAGCGCCAGGAACGCCGCGAATTCTGGGAACCAGGCCCGGGCGCTCAATGCTCACCTCCATCGCCGGCTTCCTCTTCGTGCTCCCAGGTGCGGGGTGACCAGCCGGTCTGATCGTACAGGAAGAGAATGACCGACCAGATCTCGTTCTGGGTCAGCAACGTCTCCCAGGCCGGCATGGCCGAATTCCAGGGGGTCCCTTCCTTGGGAAGGCCCGGTCCGCCCTTGGCTATGCGCCAGAACACATAGCTCTCGGTGAGCTGAGCGATCGTACCGTTGCTGGTGAAATCAGCCGGCACGGGGCTGAAGGCGTGCGAGAAGTTTCCATCGCCGTCCAGGCGATCTCCGTGACAGGGCATGCAGTTTCGTACGTAAACCCGGCGGCCCGTGTCGAGGTGACTCTCCAGCGAGCCCTCCGCGCGCAGCGGGTTCTCCAGCCCGGCGAGACTCATCGTCTGCCCGCGAAACTGGATCTCATTGGGCGGAGCCGGGTGGATCGATCTGAGCGTGGGCGGGGCTCCGACGCTGGCGCTCACCTGACGGTAGGTCAGAAAACCGACCAGCAGCGGCAGGGCGACGAGCAGGCCGATGCGTGCGGCACGTTTGGACGGCTCTACCATCACGCTGTGAATCGGCGCCTTGAATAGCGTCCAGCGCTCCTCGTCGGCGCTCACATAGAGAAGCACGCCGACCAGCGCGATGGCCATGAATTCGAGCACGACTGACGCCGGAACGGGCGCGCTGGCGATGCCCAGCAGAGGCGGAATTCGGGCGATCCCGGCCGAGAACAGAACGTAGGACCCCACCAGGAGCGCCACCGCCTGCCAGAACGGGTGCTTCAGTCCGCGCGGATCCGTGGGAGGCGTGCCGGAGTCGTTCATTGCCCAGTCGCCTCCTGTTGTGACAGGTACTGCACGAGCGCTTCGAGCTGCGCCGCCGTCAGTTGGTCGCCGAAATTGGGCGGCATCGTACCGGCGAAGTTTTCGAAGCCCGGCGCGGTATCTGCCGCCGGATCGAGGATGCCCCGCCTGACATAGTCGGTGGACAGGCTCCCCATGTCGTCGAACGACGGGCCGAGCGCGCCGCCCACTCCGCCGAGAGAATGGCAAGCCGTGCAGCCGAGCGACTGAATCATGTCCTCCGGAGTCGCTCCTGCGGAGATCGCTGCTGAAGCACCGGCGGTGGCCGCTCCCGCACCAGTGGCGTCACCAGCGGCCGCCCCAGCCCCACCGGCGCTGCCCGGGTCAGCCATGTCGGCGCCGGTAACCGTGACCACCCCGCCCTGGCTCTGCAGATACGCTACCAGAGCCCAGATCTGGGCGACAGACAGCGTCCGGCTCATGTCAGGCATGATGGGCTGAAAACCTTCGACGACGTAGGCGGACGGCAAAACTAGTGACTCGTGCAGGTACTGTTTGCAATCGACGCCGGGCTGCCGGTCCGCGCACACGGAACCGGCCACTCCAATGATGTCTGGTGCGCGCGTGCCGAGGCCGTGGCATGCCGTACAGCCGCCCCCTCCCAGGAACAGCTCCTCGCCGGCCGCCGCCATCTCTTCCGGAGACGCATCTGCCGACATGACCAACTCCTCCGGCACATCGGACTCGACCTGCGGAATCGCGTTCGCGACCCACGTATATAGCGCCAGCGTACCGAGCACGATGAGGGCAACGGCCAGGTTAGTGCGCCACATATCAGCCCTCCCCTCCGGCCGCGGGCACGGCCGCGGGCACGGGAGCGGCGCTCACGAGTTTGCTCGGGTCCTTGTGGGCCGGCTTCTCAGCCAGGCCGCCGAGCCAGAAGATGAGCGCCACCAGACCCAGAAAGATGAGCACGCATACGCTGATCATCGTGGCCGCGGGTCCGAGGGCCGGCGTGGCCGCCTGCGAGCTCGTGTCGCGGATGACCTCGTATACGTGCCAATGCTGCCGTATCCCGCTGCGCGCAAAGCCCATCAGGCCCATGAGCCACGTAAACGTGACGGCCAGAATGAACAGGGCGTACTGGGACCTGGCCGGCATCTGCCCCCAGCGGATTTCGCCGCGGGACTGGGCGCCGCGCATCATGGCGATGTCGAGCGCGACCACGAAAAGCATGGCGGCGAGGACGGCCACTACCTGGTAAACGCTGAACCCGATCCGCACGATGGCGGACACGAAGTAGCCGTACACTCCGTAAAACGTGACCACTACGGCCGAGATAACGAGCGCCGCGCCCTGAGCCATGGTTCCAGACCTGGCCCAATCCACCACCGGGATCTTGTTGGCGCGCCGGTACAGCATGAATGACAGGAACGTGGTGAGGATCATGAGATTGACGGCCGTGTTCTTGGCGCTCATCACTCCCAGGGCGCCCAGGAACGGATGGTGCGTTCCGCCCATAGCCGCGATCTCGTCCCGGCTGGCGATCATGGTGTGCGGGGTGGCCCACACAATCACACCCAGAACGAGCACCAGGAGCATCCACTTCACGTACTTAGTGAACCGCTCCGCGCCCGGGATGCGGCCCATTCCGGTCCACAAGTAGTAGTTACCGGCCAGGAATAGCACTCCGATCAGAAAAGCCTGGATAATCCACAGCCAGCTCATGAAGCCACCCATCATGGTGATACCCATCTGCTGGTTGAACTCGTAGATCTCCCGGCCCAGGTAGTAGCCGGCGAACGGCAGAACGATCAGGGCGCCGATGGCGATGAAGTTGCCTATATACCCCATCCAGTCGTAGTGGGCGCGCTCCTCGTCCGTCTTGGCGGCCAGGAAACGGTACGCGGCGTACATCCCGACGATGGCCCCGCCGAATACGACGTTGGCGATGAGCCGGTGAATGTTGATCGGCATCCAGGTGGCGTTGGCGATCGCACTCCACAGCTGAACCTGATCCGGCGCCGTGTCGGGCGTGATGTTGGCCGGCGGGCTCATCATGTAGGTGAGCCATCCGTTGGCGATGAACATCACAATCGTGCCCCAGACGTTGAGCAGGATCCCCAGGCCCCAGTGCCCGAGCTTGGCGCGCCCGGCGCTCCAACGGTCCCAGCCGTAGTAATAGAGGTACAGAGTGAACGACTCGGCGAAGAACAGGCCCGCGTACAGCCACATTGAGGGGCCGAAGATCTGGGTCAGGTAGGCCCAGAACACAGGGTACAGAGACGACAGCAGGAAGGTCAGGACAGCGCCCCAGATCGCCGTAGCACTGTAGGCGATGAGCAGGAGGCGGGTAAACTCCTTGGCCAGCTTGTCGTAGCGTTTGTCGCCGCCGAAGATGCCGATCGCCTCCACCACGATGGCGAACATGGGTACGCCCAGCACGAAGGCCGCGAACATGAGGTGCACCTGCGCCGCGATCCATATCGCGCCCCGGGCGCCGATGAGCGGAAAGTCGCCGTACTCTCGGATGCGGGCCATGTCCTGCGCGGCCAGCTCACCGGGCGCCAACAGCAGCAGCGCCGCGCCTGCCACGAGCAGGACGAGCCGGCCAATGACCGGGCGGGATGCACCTCGGTTCATGATTTGTCTCTCAGGAAAAACGGGCGCCGCTTCGAGAAGTCCACTGGCATTTGTGTCCTGACTTCGTCCAACATCTGTTCCGTGATCAGATCGCGGCCCTGTTCGCGTGCGAAGGATTCCATTCTTTTCATCACTACAGTGCGCACAAAGGAAGGAATCCTGGCCATACGGGCTTCCGCCTCGGGCGTCCAGGCGAGCGAAACGGAGGCTGCGCCGGCACCGTAGGTCGCGGCCGCGGGCGGGCGAATAGCCTCCTGCCAGCCCTCGGGCTCGTAGACGCAGGACTCGTCGGCGCCGAGCACGTCGCCCGAGCTTGCAAAAGCTCGGGCCCGGCACCCGCCGCACACCTCGCGGTATTCACACCGTCCGCACTTTCCGCCCAGGTTTCCGCTGCGGATCTGGCCGAATAAATCAGACTTGTACCAGATGTCCGAAAACGTGGATTGCCGGAGATCTCCAGCGACCTCCGGAAGGTAGGGACAGGGCGTGACCTTTCCATCCGGCGTGATGCGGCAGTACTGCACACCGCACGGACAGCGCGTCCCGTAGTTGAGCAGCGAAGAGCCGGAGCCGGCCTGATAGGCGTGACGCATGATCTGCGGCTGGCACTTGGAGCGCACCATCATGCGGCCCTGAAACCGCTCCCCCAGCTCTAGCAACTGAGCCAGCACGGCTTCATTCTCGGCCGGCGGCAGTCCCGGCATGCCTTCCGCCCGGCCAGTCTCGACCAGAAAATACACGTTGAGCGACACCGCGCCCGCCCCGGCGGCCCAATCAGCCAGCGCTTCCAGCTCACCTTTGTTACCGCGGGTCACCGTCGTCTGCACGATGAAGTCGAGTCTGTGCTCCCGGAGGCGGTCTACCGCGGCCAGCGTCTGGGTCAGAGCTCCTGCGCCGTGCCGGAAACGGTCGTGGTAGACCGGGTCGAGGGAATCGATGCTGACCGCGACGCCCTGCACCCCAGCCGCTTTGAGCGACAGGATTCGTTCGGTGGTCAAGCCGATTCCGTTGGTTCCGACCACCACCGTCGCGCCAGCCCGCGCCGCGTGAGCCACGATGTCTTCCAGGTCATCGCGAACGAGCGGCTCTCCGCCGCTGAGGATCAGCATGGGAGACGGGTTGGCGGCGAGGATTTGATCCACTACGCGCAGACATTCGGCGGTGGACAGCTCTTCCTCCGAGCCGTGCCAAGCGCCGGCGGAGATGTAGCAGTGCGCGCAGGCCAGATTGCAGCGCCGCGTGAGGTTCCAGGCGATGACGTGGGGAATATCAACTCCCGGGGCAATCGGTATTTCTGGGGCCGGACGGGAGTCGGGCCCCGGCAGAGTTATTCCGCGAGCCTCACCCACCCTAGTCTGCGGTCTCCATGAACTGCTCCATCGCCCGCCGGGCTTCCTCGGGCGATACAGTCTTGAAGTCTACCGGGCACTTGTCGGCCTGCTGCTCGATATCACGTATTGGGCATCGGGTTACGCCACTCGCCTTGGCCTCTTCAATGAACTTCCGCATGTCAGGCGTCAGGCCGTCCACGCCCTCCGCCGCGGCCTGGATCTGCTTCGTCTGCAGCTCCTTGAACATCACCAGCATCGTGTCGACATCGAAGGTGTCCGCTTCGATCATGGCCTGCTTGTTGTCGTCCATGACCGGCGTGGTGACGCGCCAGAAACCCGCCTCGCGGGCAAAGCGCTCCACCGTGTTACGGGCCAGGGGCCGGGCGATCAGAGGTACACTGCCCAGACGCTGGAAAGCTTCCGCCGTCCACACAACGGGGTCGGACTCCATGCGCTCGCGCACCTGAACGTCACCTGTGTAGGGGCATTTCTTCTCGATCGTCGGCACGTCAGGGATCTCATCCGCGTCGGAACCCTGGACGACCGTACGCTGCATGGCCTGCTCCGCCTTCAGTTCGGCCAGAGCCAGTTCTTCTGCTGTCCCTATCCCCATGATGAGCTGCATATGCGTGGGCAGGAGCTTCTTGATCGCCTCGTCCAGACGCTCGCCGGTGACCACCGGGAGCGACTCCACCGCTACCTCCGGTGGCGCCGCGGCGCCGTTGGTAGCGGTTCCGTCC
>JBDLJJ010000048.1:0-17008 GCA_039714435.1 Gemmatimonadota bacterium
GCCGCGGGAGATAGATGGCTACTGACACGTCTGACACGTCCACATCGGCGCCGGCAGGCGCTGAATCCGAGGCTCATCCGGAAGACTTGATGAACCGGATCGTATCCCTCTGCAAACGAAGGGGATTCGTCTTCCAGTCGTCGGAGATTTATGGCGGAGTCGGAGCGGTTTACGACTACGGCCCGCTCGGCGTGGAGCTGAAGCGCAACGTCCGCCAGGCCTGGTGGACGGAAATGGTCCAGCGCCGGGAGGACATCGAAGGCCTGGAAGCCGGAATCATCATGCATCCGGCTGTCTGGGAGGCCAGCGGCCACGTGGAGGGGTTCACGGACCCGCTCGTCGAGTGCCGCAATTGCCACCGCCGATTCCGGGCCGACGATCTGGATGGCGATCAGTGCCCGGCCTGCGGCATCACCGGCCAGCTCATGGAGCCGCGCCAGTTCAACCTCATGTTCCGGACCTTCATGGGACCGGTCGAGAACGAGGGCTCAGTCGCCTACCTGCGGCCGGAAACCGCACAGGGCAGCTACGTGAACTTCCGCAATGTGCAGGACAGCGCCCGCCAGAAGATCCCGTTCGGAATCGCCCAGACCGGGAAGGCGTTTCGCAACGAAATCACGCCCGGAAACTTCATTTTTCGGACGCGCGAATTCGAACAGATGGAGATGCAGTTCTTCGTCGAGCCCGGCACGGACGAGGAATGGTTCGACACCTGGCTCGAGCGGCGCATGTCATGGGTACAGTCGCTGGGAATCCGGCCGGAGCGGCTGAGATTCCACGAGCACGGCCCCGACGAACTGGCGCACTACGCAAAGAAAGCCATGGACATCGAGTACCACTTCCCGTTCGGCTGGAAGGAATTCGAGGGAATCCACAACCGCACCGATTTTGATCTGCGGGCCCATCAGGAGAAGTCGGGCAAGAAGATGGAGTACGTGGATGCCGCTTCCAACAAGCGATTTCTGCCCTATGTAATCGAAACGGCGGCGGGACTGGATCGCACGGTACTGGTGCTCCTGGCCGATGCCTACACGGAGGAGGCGGTCAACGACGAACAGCGCCTGGTGCTGCGCCTGAGCCCGGCTCTGGCCCCTATCAAGGCCGCGATCTTTCCGCTGATGAAGAAAGAAGGGATGCCGGAGATGGCCCGCCGGATTCATGAAAACCTGAAGGGCCGGTTCCCGGTGTTCTACGATCAGGCCGGGTCAATCGGAAAGCGATACCGCAGACAGGACGAGGCGGGAACGCCGTTCTGCGTCACAGTGGATCACGAGTCGCTTGAGGATCAGGCCGTGACCGTGCGTGATCGAGACACGCTGGAGCAGGACCGGATCGCGGCGGATCAGCTCACCGAATACCTGGCCAAGCGAATCTCCGCTGCCTAACGAAGTGGTCCTGAGCGTAGACGAGGTGGAAGCCCTCGCCGAATCGTTCGAGAGTCGGCGCGAGGCGGAGCTGTTTTCCGCCGCCTCGGGGCGCAAGGGCTGGCCTGAGCTGGCCCCCCTGTACGAGGGGCCAGCCGCTCTCGCCCCGGCTGATACTCTCCCCGCCATACAGACGGAGCTGGCGGCCGAACAAACCGCCAAGGAGCGCCGCCGGCTGGAGGCCCTGCGTGGTTGGGTGGCCCGCCATCACGCCAGGCGAGCGGCCGCGCCTTTCGACGACGAGCATGCGGCCTGGTCTGCTACGGCGACGGTCACAACGCAGGGTGGTAACATCCCGGTCAGGGAGCTGCCGGACCTGGTCGCCGGTACGGCCGATAGGGCCCAGCGCGCCGCTATCGAAGCCATGCGGATGGATGCGGTGGCCGATGTCTCCTCTCTTTTTACAGACCGCTATTCGGCCTGGAAAGCCTCCAGTAAGGATCTGGGCTACGGCAGCGCCACAGCGGCGGCGGAGCGTACCCAAGGCGTAAACCTGGACGGCCTGCGCAGAGAGGCCGGCCGGTTCCTGGATGACACCGACGACATGTACCGTCACCATCTCGCTGAGCAACTGTCTGGCATGCCGGGTGCCCAGCCTGGACACGCCGCCACACACGATGCGGCCCGGCTGGCGCGAACGCCGTGGTTAGACTCGGATGTAGCGGCCGTGGACACTCTGGACGCGATTTCCGGGGACCTGACGGACATCGGTCTTTCCCTGGAGGCCCAGAACCACGTGACGATACATTCGGAGTGGTCACCGGAACCATGGATGCGTCCTTTCTGCGCCCCAAGGCACGGGCTAGGCGAAGTGGCGCTTCTCGTAACCCCGATCGAGAAAGTGTCCGTGGCCCGGCAGCTCCTGCGTGCGATCGGGCGGGCGATTCACTATGCCTGGCTCGACCCCCGCTGCCCCTTCGCGCTGCGGGCGCTCGGGGATCCTTCCGTGGCGGAGGCTCACACTCATCTGTGGGCAGACCTGGCGAGCAGCGCCCACTGGGTGGGCCGCGTATGGGGCTTGAGGGGTGATCGGCGCGACAGCTACCTCCGCCAGGCGGCTTTCCTGGACCTGCACGACGTACGGCGGCTGGCGGCGCGGCTGGAGTTCGCCCTGGCCGAGGCTGACACCGGCCACCCCGAGGGTCCGGGCGAATCCTGGAGTCAGCTCATGCGCACGGCCACTGGTTTCGCCCCGGATCCGCGCGAATACCTGGAGTACCTGAGCTCGGGAATCCAGGTGGCTTTCTGGCTCCGGGGCCGGATGCTGGCGGCTCAGCTGGGCCGCGAACTGCGTGATCGACACGACGAGGACTGGTATCGGAACCCGCGGGCCGGAGCCTTCTTGAGCCAGTGGCTGCTGGACTATGACGGGCAGGATGCAGGCGAACTGGCGGTCCAGTTGGGCGACGACCGCCTGAGCGCCGACGCCCTGCTTACGCTCACGGAAGAGCGCCTTGCGTAGCCTGCGGCTGTGCCTGCGGCGTAGCCGGCGCCGCCGCCCGGAAATATGGACTCGGGCGACTCTGACCGTGCTGTGGGCTGTGGGGATGTCGGCGGTTTGCGCCGCTACCGGCGTCGCGCAGCAGGCGGTGCCCGACAAGCAGGCGGTGCCCGACACGCCGGCCGAGGCTGAGGACTATCTGGCCTTCACGCCGGAGAGTGAAATCGGTGAGTTTCTGGCCGGACTGCGGGCGGCAGGCGGCCATCTGCATGTAGATACCATAGCCTGGCAGGGAGATCTCCCGATCGTCCTGGCGAGACTCCCGGGCAAGCGTCAGGCGGCGAAACGGCCGGCCGTGCTCGTGGTTGGCCTCCAGCACGGAGACGAGCAAGCCGGAAAGGAAGCGGCGCTGCGGCTCATTCGAGACGCGGCCTTCGGTGCCCTGGGCGGCGTTCTCGCCGACATGGATCTGCTTGTCATGCCGGCCCTCAATCCCTGGGGCGGAAGTCAGCGCACACGCTTTGATCCTGATCTGGCGGACCTCAACCGGGATCACATGCGGCTGACGTCCGCCGCCACGCGGGCCCTGCACGAGGTGTTCGTTCGCTACGAGCCCCACGCGGTTCTCGACCTGCACGAACTCGGACCGGTGGGTTATGACGTCCAGATCGGTGTGCCCACCCACCCCAACGTGGAACCGCGCCTCATAGAGTTCGCGCGCTTCTTTGTGCTGCCCCAGGTGGTGCGCGACCTGGCTGAGGGCAACGTCACGTTTCACGAGTACGTTTCCAGCCATCCCGAACCGCCGGAAACGGGCGAGTTTCTGACCTACGCTCCTATCGCTGCCAACAACGCACGAAACGTGTTCGCTCTCTCCGGAGCCGTAAGTTTTCTGGTGGAGACAGCCTCGACCCGGGAGATAGCAGGTCTGGGTGGACGGACGGACCGCCTGCTTTCGACGGTCGTTTCGCTTCTCCGGGGCCTGGCGCTCCACAAGGACGAACTCGTGTCGCGAGTCGAGGCAGCCCGCGGCAGGATGCCTTTTACGACTGTGCTGGAAGCCCGAAACGTGGCCGATCCCAGGAAGCCGACTCTGACCTGGCGTGTCCGGAACAGGTACGGATCGTTCAGCACGGAGACGATTCATCGCTGGCGCCCGCTCGTGCAGCCGGTCCTGGAAGTGAGCCCGCCGGTGGCGTACCTGCTCCCTCCGGCGGAGCTGGAGCTGGTCGAACTGCTGACACGCCATGGCATCCCTGTGCGCCGGCTCGTGTCACCGGTCAAGATCCTGACCGGCCAATATCAGCTGCTTGCGCGTCCTGGCGCCGCCGAGCCCGCTGCCGAATCTGCCGCTGTGCCCACCGAAGCGGCCCGATCGGCGGACGACCTGATCGACTGGGACGAGCGCGAAGTGCCGGCCGGGACCTGGGTTGTGGTACCACAGGCGCCCTTTGCCCGTCTGCTTCTTACCCTGGCGGAACCATACTCGCAGGACGGTTGGTTCGCGTTTCGGAGCCCAGCTGAGGGCCCCGCCTCAGAGGCGCAGGGCCCGATCGCCCGCATCGGCGACCCCGCCGATCTTCCCGCGCTCCTGCGCGCCACTCGCCCGCTGCGAGACTCCGACATGTTGTTGGCGGAGTAGACGTGAGCCTGGTCGCCTGGGTCATCGCCGCCGGCCTGGCGGTAGCGGTATATGGCGCCCTCATGGTGGCGCGGAACCGGCGCCTCGTGCCCCTGCCGCTGCTGGACGCCGCCGGAACTCCGCTCGGAACAAGTCGGTTCACGTTCTCTGACGGCGTGAGTGTAGAGTACGTGGACACCGGGTCCGGTCCTGTCCTCCTCCTCGTGCCCGGCGCGGACGGAATCAAGGAGACCTTCCGCTTTCAGGCCGCAGAGCTTTCCCGGCGCTACAGGGTGATATGCCCGGATCTCCGCGCCGCTCACTCCGGCACGGCGACCTTTGACCGTTTTACCGAGGACGTCCGGGAGTTGCTCGACGCGCTCGGGGTCGAGCGCCTCGTCTTGCTGGGACAGAGTCTGGGGGGTGCCATTACGATGCGCTTCGCCACGCTGTATCCGGAGCGGGCCGAAGCCCTGATTCTGGCCAATACGCTGGCCAGGGTGAGCTACGATCACGTGGGCCTCAACCGAACCGGTCTCGGAGCGCTGGCCATGTTCACGACGCGCTACTTTCCGACGGCTGTGGCGCGGGCCCTGGGCCGGCTGTGGTGCCGGCTCGGCGTGTGGCTGTACGACAACTCGGCCGGCTGGCGCCGCACGATCGAATACGCTCTGTGGAGTGGCGGGAGGGTTATCGTTCCGGCCGTGTCGTCGGGGCGGGTCGATCTTCTCCGTCCCACTGATCTGCGGCCGGACCTGCCGGCGATCAGGGCGCCGACCCTTATTCTGAAGGGGCCGGTTGACACCTACGTACCGCCGGCCTGGTCCAAGGAAATCGCTAGTCTGATTCCGGGCTCGCGATATGTTGAGATTCCGGAGACAGGGCACATCTCCCACGTTTCCATGTCAGATGAGTTCAACAGGATCGTCCTGGAGTGGCTCGCCGAAAGGAAGGTGCAGCAGTGACCGAAGGGCTGAGATTCTCATCTCGCTGGGGAACCATGGTGGCGATGCTCGGAATGGCTGTCGGAACCGGCAACATCTGGCGCTTTCCGCGCGTGGCGGCCTCCAACGGGGGCGGGAGCTTTCTCATCGCCTGGTTCGTGTTTCTGCTCCTGTGGTCGATTCCGCTGATCCTGGTCGAGTTTTCCATGGGGCGGCAATCGCGCGCGGGACCGATCGGAGCGTTCGCCCGGCTGGTAGGCCGGAAGTATGCCTGGATGGGAGCCTGGATAGCCTTCACGGCCACCGCGATCATGTTCTATTACTCCGTCGTGATGGGCTGGACGGTGTGGTATCTGATCGGCTCGGTAACTGGTTCGGTACCGACCGCCAGTCCCGAAGCCGCCGGTTCCTTCTGGGAGTCCTACGTCGGCTCGGGCTGGGCGGTGGCGACCCACGCTATCGCGCTGGGCCTGGGGCTGGCTGTAGTCGCCAAGGGAGTTCGTGGAATCGAGCGCGCCGCCAGAGTGTTGATCCCCAGCCTGCTGGTGATGGTCGTCGCGCTCGCCCTCCGCGCCGTAACGCTGCCTGGCGCCTCGGACGGCCTGGCTTTCCTGTTTACGCCTAACTGGTCTGACCTGGCCTCAGCCAGCATCTGGCTCGAAGCTCTGACCCAGAACGCCTGGGATACCGGGGCCGGCTGGGGTCTGGTTCTTGTCTACGCTATCTACCTCCGTGAGCGGGAGGACACCTCGCTCAACGCCTTCATTCTCGGATTCGGCAATAACTCAGTCTCGCTGCTGGCGGGCATCATGGTCCTGTGCACCGTGTTCGCCCTCATGCCGGAGGCGGCGAGCACGATCGTCGGGGCTGGCAACGAGGGTCTGACGTTCATCTGGGTTCCGCAGCTGTTCGGGCGAATGCCGGGCGGGGATGTCTTCATGGTGATCTTCTTCCTCGCATTGGTGTTCGCGGCCTGGAGCAGTTTGATCGCCATGATCGAGCTGGCCGCCCGCGTACTCATCGACGCGGGGATGCCACGATCCCGGGCGCTCAAGATCGTCGGAGCCTTCGGTTTCCTGCTCGGCGTGCCTTCCGCCCTGTCGATCGAATTCTTTCGCAACCAGGACTGGGTATGGGGGGTCGGCCTGATGCTGTCCGGCTTCTTCTTCGCCTTCGGCGTCCTGCGGGCTGGAGTCGATAAGGTGCGCCGCGAGTGGATCAACCAGGAGGGGAACGACTTGACGATCGGTCCCTGGTGGAACTGGATGATGCGTTTCGTGGCGGTACAAGCGGTCGTTCTGATGGTGTGGTGGCTCTATCAGGCGGTGGATCTGGATGACCTGGGCGCCACCTTCACTCCATTCTCCAGCTTCAACGTGGGCTCTGTGCTTGTTCAGTGGGGAATCGCCATCGGGGTGTTCCTGGCCCTTAACAAATGGTTGCAGCAGAAGTACGGCCACCCGGCTGCCGAGGGCGATCTGGAGCGTGCCCCCTGACGAGCCACGTAGAGTCGGGCGGCTTCAGCGTAGGCCGCTGGTTCGGGTTTCCGGTACGAATCGACTATTCGTGGTTCTTCGTGTTCCTGTTGGTCGTGTGGACGTTTACGGAACGTGAGTTTCCGGCCCAATTGCCTGGCCTGAGCGAGACTACATACGCCCTCATGGGCACGGCGGCGGCGGTGCTGTTCTTCGTCTCCGTGCTGCTGCACGAATTCGCCCACGCGGGCATGGCGCAGGCGCGCGGGATTCACGTGACCCGCATCACCCTGTTCATCTTCGGCGGACTCGCTGAACTGAGGTCGGAGCCCCGCCGGCCGGCGGACGAATTCCTCATCACGGTGGTCGGGCCCCTGGCCAGCCTGACTCTGGCGGCGATTTTCTATGGCCTGCTGACAGCTGCGCACAGCCTGGGGCTTCCCGCTTCGCTCGCTGTCGTGGCCCGGTTTCTGGCCGTGATGAACCTCGTGCTGGCGATTTTCAACATGGTGCCGGCTTTCCCCCTGGATGGCGGCAGACTATTGCGGGCAGTGTTGTGGAAGGTGACAGGGAACCCGCACCGGGCGACCAGGTGGTCGGCCATGCTGGGCAAGGGGTTCGGGCTCACTCTCCTGGCCTACGGCGGCTTCCTGGTCGTACGGGGCCAGCTCTTCGCCGGAGGCTGGTCGGCCATGATCGGTTGGTTTCTGTACAGCGCGGCCCGAGGCGCTACTCGGCAATACGGTCTTCGCCAGCTGCTCGCCTCGTCTTCGCTACGGGACGTGCCTTCCGTAGACCACCCGGGAGCGCCGGAAGAGCCGCTCCCCGGCCTCGCTTCCGCTCCGGTGCTGGAAGCGGCCGACACTCTGGAGGAGGCTTTGCTCATAATGCACGAGAGCGGAACGGACCGGGTTCACGTCGTCGAGTTCGCAGGAGCGCCCCCCCGGGTCGTGACGCTGCGGGATCTGGACGGATGGTTCACCGCGCGACAGGCGCGGCAGGCTGCCAGTGGCTAAGGCCGGGCGGGGCGCGGCTGGCCGCGCAGCGAACCGGCGTCCCAACGGAGCCCGGGACCGGGCCGCGGCCATCGGGCCCACGCTGGCGGGCTTGTATCCCGGTCTCGAGATTTCGCTGACTTACTCGAATCCGCTCGAGTTGCTCGTCGCTACCATCCTTTCCGCGCAGTGCACGGACGAGCGAGTCAATCGTGTGACGCCCGCACTTTTCAGGCGCTATCCAGGCGCGGCCGATTATGCGGACAGCAATCCGGAAGAGCTCGAGCGGCTCATTCACTCGACCGGATTCTTTCGCAACAAAGCCAAGAATATTCGGGGCATGGCGCAGCGTGTGGTGGCCGAGCACGAGGGTGAGGTGCCGGACTCGATGGAGGCTCTCGTCGCCTTGCCGGGAGTGGCCCGCAAGACGGCAAACGTGGTTCTCAGCAACGCCTTCGACAAGCACGAGGGAGTAGTTGTCGATACTCACGTAAAGAGGCTGGCTCAACGTCTGGGGCTGACAAAGCATGCGGATCCACTCAAGGTGGAGCGGGACCTGATGGCGATTCTCCCTGAACAGGAGTGGAGACCTTTTTCCTGGCGCCTCATCCAGCATGGCCGGGCCCGCTGCACGGCACGAAAGCCGGACTGCGCCAGCTGCGAACTGGCCGATATATGCCCGAGTGCCGGCACCTTCGACTGACCCCGCGGCCGGATCTGCAATGGCCGGATCTGCGATGAATGAGGCCCGGGAGACGATTCGGCGTGCGGGGCTCGACCTCGGCTTCGCCCAGGTGGGCTTCGCGCCGGCCGAAGCTCCCGCGCACTCGGAAGTGTTCCTCCAGTGGCTCGACCGTTCCATGCACGGCGAGATGGCCTACATGGCGCGCCAGGACACTGTGCGCCGAAGGCTGGAACCGGCGGCAGCGCTCCCCGGCTGCCGCACCGTTATCATGGTGAGTCTTCTCTACGGGCCCTCGGACGCGCCGCCAACGGACGCCGACGCCGACGCCTTTCTGCGTCCGATTCTGGCCCAATACTCACAGGGCCGGGACTACCACTCTGTCTTCGAGGAGCGGCTATCCCGTTTTTCCGAATCCATCCGCGCGTTACACCCGGCGGCGGCCATCAAGGCCTACGTGGACTACGGTCCCGTTCTGGAACGAGATCACGCTCAGCGTGCCGGACTGGGCTGGATCGGCAAGAACACGATGCTCATCCACCCCACGTACGGATCCTGGCTGCTTCTAGGAGAGCTGCTTACGGACCTGGCCATCGAGCCCGATGCCGCGTTCTTGCCGGATCACTGCGGCACCTGCGAGCGCTGCATCGAAGCCTGTCCGACAGGGGCGATTCGCGGCCCCAGAGAACTCGACGCGCGCCTGTGCATCTCGTATTTGACGATCGAGTTGAAGGGCGCCATACCGGAAAAGCTGCGGCCCATGATCGGCCAGCGCGTATTCGGATGTGACATCTGTCAGGACGTATGCCCCTGGAACACAGGTCCGGAGCCGGCGGACACTGCTCCGTTTGCTTTCGGCCAGCCGCTGGCGCCAGCGTCTATGGCGCTGTGGGCCGAGCAGCTCCTGGAGATGAGTGACGAGGAGTTCGCGCGCCGATATGAGGACACCGCCCTGAGCCGCCCGGGACGCTCCGGACTTCTGAGAAACGTATGCGTCGGGCTTGGGAATTCCGGACAACCGGAGGCGCTGGGCTTGTTGGAGCGCTGCCTGGCGGATCGGTCGCCCCTCGTAGTCGAGCATGCCGCCTGGGCGATCCGGCGGCTCCGGGAAGGCTCTATCTAGCTCCGGCGATGTCTGCCTGGGGCCGGAATAGCGGAACCAGCCAGTCCGCCACGATCTGCAGTTCCGCTTCGTCCGCAGGCCCGAAAGCGCCCGGCGTGTCACTGTCGAGGTCGAGCTGACCGAATATGGTCCCCGCCTCGTCGCGAATGAGCACCACGATCTCGGACCGCGTATCCAGGCTGCAGGCCAGGTAGTTGTCCAGCGCCAGGACGTCGTCCACCACGATGTTTCGCTCTTCCGCGACCGCAGACCCGCACACTCCCACTCCCACCGCGATGCGCTCGTGGTCAGTCGCGGCGCCCACGTAGTTGTGGAGGACGAGCGTGTCTCCCTCGAGCAGGTAGATGCCCACCCAGTCGTACGTCTCACCCAGCTCCTTTATGGCACGGACCGCTTCCTGGAGCATTTCGTCACGCCCCGCTTCCCGCTCCCGCAGCGACTCCAGCCGCGCTACGACTGCCCCACCGAGTCCCATCGGCCTCAGAACCCCAGCGACGCGCGTACGACCGGATCCATACGGTCGGCGGTCCAGAAAGGCTTCCACACGAGATTGATCTCGGCCCGGTTGATCTCGTCCAGAGATTCAGCCGCGTTCTGCGCATCCCCCATGATCTGTCCTCCGGCCGGACAACCCGGGCTGGTAAGCGTCATGGTGATTCGTGCCGTGTCGTCCTCCACGTCCACGTCGTATACCAACCCCAGGTCCACAATATTAAGACCCAGTTCAGGGTCTTTCACCGTGCGGAGTTCCTGCCGAACTCGCTCGGCCAGCGCCTCTTGCTCTTCAGTCATCGTTCAATTCACTCCGTATCCGTTGACGAGTGGTCGTGGATGATTCGCCACCCACCTTCCACGCGCCGAAGCACCAGCGAGAACGGTCCCGTCGCCGCGACTTCGTCCCCAGCGTGGATGAGCCAGCGGCCCGTGACCAGAGAATACATGGCGCCGAGTCTGCGCGCCTCGAGGTTCTCGAAGCTGAGACTGTCGCGCTCGGCTCCGGGCTCGAACCAGGGCAGGTAGCGCTCCCTGATCTCGTCGTAGCCGCGTACAAGGCCTCGGCCCCCGATGTAGGTCGTACTCGGTGATTCGTAGTAGTCACTCATGAACGCATCGAGCCTACCCTCGTTGAAGGCTCGTGCTCCATCCTGCATCATAGCCTGAATCTCGGCCTGCAGTTCGGACATTCCATCGGTGGAAGTCTCGGGCGTAGACGCCAGCCTGCAGCCTGCCGTGGCGGCCAGCGAAGCCACAACAGCGATCGCGCCCCAAAAGGTTCCAGACTTCATTCTGAGCCTGCAAGGTGTTTGACGAAGTGTTCCGCAGTCCTGGTCGTCGCACGCTTAAGGTCCGGGCCCGCTTCCAGGAAGGGGTGAACGCTCCCCATCGTGTGGCCAGCCCCCGCGATCACTTCCAGCCGGCCGTTACGGCCAGCGGCCTTGGCTAGCGCCCGGGCTTCGGATACAGGGACCGTGATATCCGCATCGCCATGGACGATCAGATATGGACAGGCCAGAGCGGACGCGGCGCCGAGCATATCCAGGCGGGCCCTATTCTCCCGGATGTCCGCAATAATATCGGGGTACAGGGGCATCTGCTGCCCGGTGCGAGCGTTCGCGATGTACACGACGCCCTCGGATTCGAGTTCTTCCCCGAAGGCTGTCTCATAGCGCTCTACCGAAGAGATCGCGGCCCAGGTAGCGACCGCGCCTACGTCTTCGTTTTCAAATGCGGTGATGAGCGCGGCGGCGCCACCCCTGCTGTGCCCGAAAATCCCGAACCGGCTGGCGGGTTCGACGTCGTCCGCCAGCTCTCCACTGCGCAGCCGCTGGAGTACTTCCGCCAGGTCTTCCAGCTCTTTGGAAAACGTGTTATGGCCGAACTTGTCCAGCTCCGTGAAGTTGGCGAGATCGCTACCCACGCCCGAGCCGGCGAAGTTGAAGCCCACGGTGGCGAAGCCTGTCATCTCCGCTAGCTGGCCGCACAAATAGGGGAAGAAACCCCAGTCCTTGAAGCCCTTGAAACCGTGGCAGACGACGATCACCGTGTCTGAGCGCCGCTTGTCGGAGGGCGTCCAGGCGTCACCCCTCAGCACGTCGTCATCTCGCAACGGAAATTCGAACGCCGTGCGCCGCACGGCCGGCCCAGCTTCGGTCATCAAGCCACGTAGTCGCTGATATTGATTGAGTAGCGAGCCGGGTCGGTCGAGCGCGAGATCGTTCGGCTGACTTTTCCGGTAGCCGGATCGGCTTCAGTCAGGTCCCGGATAGGCCCGTTGGCGATCCGGGCTCCGTCGGCCTGCGCAACGAGGCGGACCAGAGGGCGACTGAGGGCGCTCGCGGACGGGTTCTTGGCTACCACTACCGCCAGTTCGCCGGTGTCCAGAATGACCGTGGTTCCGACTGGATACAGGCCCATCATGTTGGCAAACGCTTTCACTACCATCTGGTCGAACTGATTGTTTTCCGCCTCCCGAAGCTGGCGGATCACCTCGTCCGGCGAGCTGGGAGCAAACTGCTTGCTGTGCGGAGAAACAGCGGCATCGTAGGCCTCCGCCACAGCGATGATGCGGCCGAACAACCCCTGACGCCGCCGCCGAATGACACGAGGATATCCGGAAAGGTCCGTCTTCATGTGGTGCTCGTACGCCGCGAGCATGGCACGATAGGGCGGTTCCTGGAACCCTTCCACGTTGAACAGCAAGAGAAGGCCGAAGTCCGGGTGCTGGCTGACCTTGTCCCACTCCTCCTCGTTGAGCCAACCCTTCTTGTTCAACACGTCGGGCGGAATGAGAATCTTGCCGATGTCATGGAACAGGCCCGCGAACCCGAGCTGAAAAAGCTGCTCCCGGGAGAAGCCGAGGTGATCTCCGAGGGCCACCGACAGAATCGCTACGTTTACCGAGTGGATGTACGAGTGGTCGTCGAAATCCCGTAGGGTCACCATGCCGAGGATGGAAGCCGGATCCTGCAGCACCTGGTCCACGAGGCCGAGAATGGCCCGCTCGGCACGCCGGGCGCCGATGGCCTTGCCCGTTACCATATTGCTCATCATGTCCCGCGCCGCCTTGACCGAGCTCGCGTAGGTCCGGCGCGCCGCCTCGATGGTGTCGGCTTCGCCCTGCGGATTGAACAGCGGGGCCGGTGCGGCCACGTCGATCACAGACACACCGATTTCCGCCAGGCCTTCCTCGAACGTCTCCAGCGCCGCGGCCCCGGGTGTGGCCGGGTGGCCGACCAGTCCCAGGAAACCCAGCCAATCGCTGCGCGTCACTTCCGACGACACCGTAATGCGGCCGATTCCATGGCCGCGCAGCAGCTCCCGAAGAGCAGCCAGGGTGGCGTAGTCCGTCAGGTCGACACGCACGCGAAGGTCGTTAACGAAAATGAAGCTGCCGGCCAGCCACACTGCCAGTCCGCCTTCGTGCTTTATCAAATCGGCGGCCAGACGCTCGAGCTGCGCGAGGGCGTCCCTTACGACCTGGTTTTCATCCGGGTAGATCTGCAGCGCCTTGGTAGCGGCATACAGTGAGGACAAGAACTCGGTGCCCACCACATTGTCTGATTGACCGCTGAGCGGTCCGTGCTCGTTCATTCGATTTCCTCGGCTCCGGGACCGTCCGCCTCCGGCGCATGGGCGTGTGCCTTCAGCGCGACCCGGACCGCGTTGCGCACCGTGTCGTCTTTGTCCTTGGCCGCCTTGTCCAGGGCCTTCCTGGCGGCCGGGTCGTGAAGTAGACCCAGAGCCCGCGCCGCCCCGGCCCGCACTGTCGGCGCCCCACGCGAGCCGTACCAGCTTCGTTGGTTCAGGAGCCGGGCAAGAACGGGTACTGCTTTGGGGCCGGCGGCTTCGGCGTAAGCCTTGAACAGACTCATCTGCTCCGACGCCTCACGCTCGCGAATCGACGTGCCCGTCACGACGTCAGCCAGCGTGGCCGCGGCTGCGTCCGGATCCAGTGTCGCCAACGCCCGGACGGCCGTCATGCGGATGTCCCGGTGCTCGTCTTCGAGGGCCGTTTTGAGCAGGCGGGAAATTTGGGCGGAGCCGATCTGGATCAGCGCTCCGATGGCAGCCTGTCTCGTCTGATGGTCTGGCCGTTCCATGAGGGCCACGAGGGCCGGCTCGGCAGACTTGAGAGACAGCCGGCCAATGATACGGGCGGATTCGGCTACGAGAACGGAGTCCTGTGAGATCAGCAGGTCCTGAACGGACTCAGGGTGTGCCTGCACGAGCCGGTCCAGAGCTTCCATGAGTTGATGCTGGGTACGCTGATTCGCCACCGCCGGAACAGCACGAATGAGCGTGGGGATCGCCTCGGACTGCAGGGCGTCAGCCAGGGCTCGCACTTCGTCAGCCTCAGGACCGGGTCCGCCATCGTCCTCGGGCTCGGCGACCAATTCCGCCATCGCCTCGCTCATGTCTTTCAGAAGCGATGTTACCAGCTCCTGTGTCTCTTCGTCACCCGTCTTGTTGGCGAGCAGCTGTAGTTCTGTAACTATGAGCGCCACGTTGCTGAAATCCCGCTTTGAGAACTGCAGCGGCAGAAACTCGCGCAGAATGTCGATCACCTGTTTTCGCCGCGTCACGTCCCTCATCTCGAACTGGTCGAGCAGCGCCAGCGTTACGTCTCTGGCCAGAGGACGAAGCCACTCAGCCTCCATCTCGCGGTTCAGGTAGGCGTAATCGGCTTCGCTGAGTGTGATCGCGGCCACCGCCTCTTCTTCGTCGGGCGGCAGTTCACCACTGGCGACCACATCCTCGATTTCCTCCAGGTCCTCAATCGTTTCGCCCTCTCCAGCGTTCCGGTCCGGCTGAGGAAGCTCGAGGTTCTCGTCCTCGGCGACGTCCACGTATTCCATTTGAAACGCGTCGAGATCGCGGTGCCACAGCGTGGCCAGGAGATCTTCGTCCGCTCCACGCAGTCCGGCGCCGATAATCGCGACAAAATCAGCCAGCTGATCCTGCTCGAAGCCCTGCAGGAAGGAGATGACCCGGATGCCGTTGCGGAAAAACATGAAAGCCAGGTTGGCCGGGCCGATTTCTTTCGCGTATACCGTCTGGTCCTGCCATAGAAATCGGTCTTCGTCGACTGTCAGCGTTACGTGGTCTGTCCGCTCCCACAGCGTCGCCATCTGTTCGGCCGCGGAATCCACGAACTGAGCGATCAATGCGTTGCCTTCGGCGTATGTCTGAGTGGCCCGGACCGCTTTGATCAGCGCGGTGATAAACTCCCGCACCCCGGCTCCGTCGTCCTCGAGAGGAGAGGCGCCCGCCTGGGCCAGCTCGTGATCCGCGTCCATCAACAGATCTGAATCGTCCATACTCATCCGTCCGCCTGCGTCGGGTGCCACCGTATGTCGCTCACGTTCGAGCCTGCATTGGCCGAGCGCGCCAGCGTGAACAGAAGATCCGAAAGCCGGTTGATATAAGGTAAGATCGCCTCGCTCAGCCCCGGAAGGTCAGCGACTAATGCCGTAACCGATCTTTCCGCTCTGCGGCAGACGGTGCGGGCGACATGAAGCTGAGCCCCCACCCGGCTTCCGCCCGGCAGGATAAACGCGTCAAGGGCCGGCAGCTCCGAGTCCAACCGGTCGATCCACGCCTCCAGGGCTTCCGTACGCTGAGGATCCAGGTCGGGAATCGTTCCGCGCTGCAATTCCCGCTCGGGTCTCGAGGCGGCCAGCCGGGCACCGATAACGAAGAGGTCGCGCTGGACATCGGCCAGGTCCGCTGTGCCCAGGACGCTATCCCGATCCAGGGTCAGAACTACACCCAGCGCCGCGTTCAGTTCGTCGATCGTGCCGTAGGCGGCCACACGTGAATCCGTCTTTGAGACGGACTCGCCGCCGAACAGGCTGGTCTCTCCTTCGTCGCCCCGGCGCGTGTAGATCTTCATTTTTCGGCCCGGTACAGGCGCAGAGTCGTACCCACGTCCCGAGGAGAAAGGCGGAGATTCCTGTTTCCCGGATGCATGACGTCCCGGGGGTCCTCACTGTGCGGCAGACCCATGACATGACCGAACTCGTGCAGCCCGACCATGCGGAGGAACTCTGGCCCCATGGGAAGACCCTGTTGATGACGCAGGGCCAGCGTCACCGTGGCATGGCTGATACGTCCGGCTGGATCGGTTTCGATCTCGGTCAAGCCGGCCAGGCTGTCAGCGAACCTGTCGATCCAGCGAACGCGCACCTGGCTGCCCCCGGCGTCCGAGGTCAGATGAAATCGGACAGGCGAACCCTCGACCGCGTTCCAGGCCTTCAGGACGTGGCTGATCTGCTCGGCGGCCCACGGAGCGAGCCCGGGGCGGTGCTCCACGAAGACCCCTATGCTGCGAGATTCCGTCCCGAGGCCCACGTGCCACTGATTGTGCGGGGGCTCTCCGGCGCCAGCCGCATCCCCGAGGTAGGCCGGGGGACGCGGTACGACGAGCGCCGGGCCCACGGACGCTCGGACGCCGCCAGAGGCAGACTGCATCTGAGCCCGGGCGGTGCCAGGCACGCAAAGCGCCAGACATGCCGCGAATATGGCAGACAACTCCAGACCCCGCCCCATGGTCTCTCCTTGGAAGACAAGAACCGCCGGACCCGGCCCGGCGGCGGCAACAACTTATCAGAGCCGACTATCAGAGGTAAACAGCCATGCAGGATCGCGGCCACTGACCCGGCGCACAACTTGCTCGAGATCGTTGACATTCAAGTACTACTTAAGTAGGATCGACGCCCGTTGCGGGGTGGAGCAGTCTGGTAGCTCGTCGGGCTCATAACCCGAAGGTCGCAGGTTCGAATCCTGCCCCCGCTATTCCGTGTGTTCCGGCCCCGTGTCGTAGTGCTGGCGCGGGGCGTTTTTGCATAGCGGAACCGAAGTCGCGATGTTTGAAAATCCAACGTGTGCCGAACCGGTTGATCCGGGGTAGCTCAGTGGCCAGAGCGGGTGGCTGTTAACCACTAGGTCGTGGGTTCGAATCCCACCCCCGGAGCTGTCTCGCCGAACAAGGTGTCGGGCTGGGTAGCTCAGTCGGTAGAGCACCGCGCTGAAAACGCGGGTGTCGGCGGTTCGATTCCGCCCCCAGCCATGCCGGGTCACAAAGGGGCGTAGCTCAACTTGGCAGAGCACCGGTCTCCAAAACCGGCGGTTGTGGGTTCGAGTCCCTCCGCCCCTGTCAGCGTGCTGTATTGGGCTCGCGTAGCTCAGTGGTAGAGCGCATCCTTGGTAAGGATGAGGTCGCGGGTTCAATCCCCGCCGCGAGCTCTGACGGTTCTTGCGGCAGGCGGCCAGCGCCGCCGGGCGCAGGCCCGAGAGCAGGCCG
>JBDLJJ010000049.1:0-16955 GCA_039714435.1 Gemmatimonadota bacterium
GGCTCAGCCTTCTTTTTCTTGCCGGAGGGCTTCTTCGTGCTGGCCGCCTCAGATCCATACTTGCGGCGAAAGCGCTCCACACGGCCAGCCGTATCCACCAGCTTCTGGCGGCCAGTGAAGAACGGATGGCAGTGCGAGCAGATCTCGACGTGCAACTCCTCCACGGTCGCAAAAGTTTCCGACACGCGGCCGCAGGCGCACGTGATTCGCGCCGGCTTATAGTCTGGATGTATGCCTTGCTTCATGATTCCCCAGCTTGCTGTTTCGATTTCGTTGTGCGGCTTACTTTGCGACTGTGAACACGAGCCCGGCCCGCTAAGAACCCACTCGACCACAAGCAGTTAAGTATAGCGGTAAAATCGCTGTCAAACAACGCCGCCCGGCGGATACACATGGGCGACCAGGAACGCGTATTCCAGAGCAATATCCAGGTAGCGTTTGTACCTGCCCGACGCTCCGCCGTGACCGGCCTTCATGTCAGTGCGCAGCAGAATCTCTCCGGAACCGTTGCTTGTGGCCCGCAGCCTGGCGACCCATTTGGCCGGTTCCCAGTACTGAACCTGAGAGTCGTGCAGGGCTGTAGTGACCAGAACATGCGGATGCGCCACCGGGTCGACGTTGTCGTACGGAGAGTACGAAAGCATGTACTCGAACAGTTCCCTGTCGGCTGGGTCGCCCCACTCGTCATACTCGCCCGTCGTAAGGGGTATGCGATCGTCCAGCATCGTGGTGACCACGTCCACGAACGGCACTCCCGCCACGACCGCCTTGAACAGTTCGGGACGCTCGTTCATGACCGCGCCCATGAGCAAGCCGCCGGCGCTGCGGCCCATGGCGCTTGTCCGTTCCGGGCTAGCGTACCCCTGGGCGACCAGGTAGTCGGTGGCGTCTATGAAGTCGTTGAACGTGTTCTTCTTGGTCATCAGCTTGGCGCCCTCATACCAGGCCCGGCCCAGCTCCCCGCCTCCGCGAACATGGACTATGGCGTGGACGAAACCTCGGTCCAGCAGACTGAGACGAGCCGCCTCGAACACGGGCTCCACTGAAATCCCGTACGACCCATATCCATATACGAGGATTGGCCGCTCCTTGAGCGGAAGCTCGCCTCCGGCCGCCAGGTCAGGCCTGTAGGCCAGCGAAACTGGAATTCGGGTGCCGTCGCGCGCCGGGGCCCATACCCGCTCACAGCGATAGTTGGAGGATTCGAAACCACCCGGAACCGGGTCTCTCTTGCGCAGTTCGGAGGAGCCCGAAAGGAGGTCTACGTCGAATACGCAAAGCGGCTCTACCGGCGAGCTCAGCTCATAGCGCAGCGAACTGGCCTCGAACTCGAAATTGTCCCCGAGTCGCAGACAGTAGGTTGGCCAGTCAAAGGTCACACCAGTTTCGGAGCCGTTTGTGTGGTTCAGAAGCCGAATGGAGGATCGGGCCTCGGCACGCTCGAGCACGGCGCAGAAACTGTCAAACAGCTCTACCTGTTCCAGGACCACCCCCGGGCGCGCAGGAATGACTTCCTCCCACTGCGCTGGTTCTGACGGCTCGCAACTGGTTCGGGCCAACCGAAAATCGGGGGCGTCCAGGTTGGTTCGGACGTAAAAGTGGCTTCCGGCGTGATCCAGGTGATATTCGTGATTCCGCTGGCGCTCCAGGAAGAGCTGGAATTCGCCTTGAGGAGTGTCCGCCGGCAGAAATCGATACTCGGTAGCGACCGTCTGATGGGATCCGATCATCAGAAATCCCTGTGACCGCGTCTTGAATACCCAGCAAGTGTACGCCTCGTCATGTTCCTCGTACACCAACTCGTCAGCGGCCGGGTCAGCCCCGAGTACGTGTCTGTAGATCTGGTGCTCCCGTAGCGTGACTGGATCCCGGCGCGCGTAGAACAACGTTCTTCCGTCGTTCGCCCAGGCCAGATTCGAAGTCGCTCCGCGGATCCGCTCCTCCAGGTAATTCCCCGAGTCGAGGTCCCTAAGGAGAATCGTGTATATCCGCCGGCCCGTAGTATCCACCGGTACCGCCAGCAGCCGCTGACCGGGCGCGATGCCCGACGGTTGAAAGGCCGCCTCTACGTAGGAGTGCTCCTCGGCGAATTTATTTACGTCGAGAATTACTTCTTCAGGGCCGTCCGCCAGTTGCCGAACGTGGATCGGGTAATCCAGGCCGCTCTCCAGCCGGGTGGAGTACAGATACTCCCCATACGCATACGGAGCGGACTGGTCCGTTTCTTGAATTCGGCCCGTGATTTCTCCGTACAGCGTCTTCTGCAGAGAGAGCGTACCCGCCAGCCGTTCATCGCAGTAGGCGTTTTCAGCTTTGAGGTACTCCAGAACCTCCGGATTCTCGCGCTCACGGAGCCAATAGTATGGATCAACTCGCAGAACTCCGTGGTCTGTGAACACCACGGGTTCGATTCGAGCTATGGGTGCAGTCAATGAGCCTCTTTTCTGACCGCAGACGCGGTCATCCGCCGTTGCGGAACAGGAATATCAAGTCCTCGAGTTCGTCTATGCCGGTGATATCCAGATCCCCGTCGCCGTCCCTGTCGTGCAGGATCGCGCAGGAGCCGGCGCCCAGGGCGTCCAGCGTTCGCGGGTCAGTGAGTCGGCCCGCCCCGTCGTTCTCGAACACAGTCCAGTTGACGGTCGCGAAGTTGCTGACAACGACATCCAGATCGCCATCTCCGTCCAGGTCACCCAAGTCAACCGCCAGGGGAAAATTGCCGGTTCCAGAAGTCCGAACCGGCAACAACTGCCCATCGCCGGTACCGAGCAGGATTCCGACATTGTTGGCTGCCGCGTTGGCCGAAGCGACATCCGCATGGCCGTCACCGTTCAAATCTCCGGCCACCAGCATCCAGGGTCCTCCGCCGGCCTGGAAAACGCCGGACACACTGAATCCGCCAGCTCCGTCGCCGATGAGAACCGATACGGTAAGACTTGAAATGTTGCCGATGAACAGGTCCGTGATTCCGTCACCGTTGACGTCGGCCGAGGCGCATGATGACTCACCATCACCCCCCGCGTCCAGTGTGCCGGCCGGCTCGAATGTTCCGCCCTGGTTTCGAAGCAGACTTACGCTGCCCGATCCGACTCCCATTCGGTTGGCAGTAGCGATGTCCTGGTCTCCGTCTCCGTCGAAATCAAGCAAGCACAAACCTCGGACTTGTGTATCAGCCTGGACTCCGCCCGTGAAAAGAAAGCTCCCGTCCCCTCCCCCGCGAAAGATACTGACCTCGTCGCCCGTGGAGTTGCCGGCTGCGAAATCGATAAAACCGTCCCCGTCGAAATCCTCCCCCTCGTTCGTGCTCGGCCTCGATCCGCCAGGAATCGGGTAGACGGTGAAGGGTCCGTAGTCGCCGTCCTGGTTGAGGAACACGCGTATGTCGTTCGCTACCTCGTTGGGGATGATGAGGTCGGAGTCGCCGTCAGCGTCAATATCGCCGGCGTAGGCGCCGTAAGACTGGATCAGCCCCTCCCCGGGCCGACGGACGGCCCGGGTACCCACATTGGTCTGGTCCAGAGTGCCCGCGTTCGCCGCCGTCCAGAACGACCAGGCGTAGCCTCGGCCCAGCGCCGTTCCGTCCGCCAGAAGAATCGACCCCGCGAGCGTGACCGTGACGAACTCGCCGGCGGCGAATTCCGCCTCAGGAGTAAACCTTATCCTCGTGCCTCCGGCCTCGACCGTGGGCGTGCCGGCCGCTACACCGGACCAACGGCCGAATACTCTGAAGCGGGCCGGGGTGACGGAGCCGGGATCCAGCGGACGATCGAACTCGATAGTAATTGGCGTCGTCCTGGGGGCGAACGCGTGGTGCGCGCTCGGAACGATCTCCACGACTGCTGCTGCCAGGCTCGCGGGTGGGGGTGGCTGCGGTGCCGGGTCAGGTGCTTGATCAGGATTCGGGTCAGGATCGGGAGCCGGATTCGGCGCTGGGTCGGGCGTGGGGGCCGGCTCCAGCACATCGGGGCCGCAGCCCGCAGCCCCGAGAGCGGCCAGCAGCAAGCAACCCCCCAGCAGGAAGCGCCGCACGGTCATCGCAGTATCGCCGGAATCAATCGCGGGCGCCCATATCCATCACCGAGCCCACCAGACGGGCAACCACGCGGCGCGGAAACAACCTGACCAAGGCCGCCAGTAGTTTGTTGGCGACTCCGGGAATGACGACCGCACGGCCGCGATTCATTCCTTCGTAGCCGATGCGGGCCACCCTCGCCGCGTCCATGAACATTCGGCCCTCACCAACCGCCATGCGATCCAGGCCGGCGCGCTTCTGGAACCCTGTCCGCGTGGCGCCCGGGCAAAGGACAGTGACGGTTATGGAAGAGCCGCGAAGCTCCTCTGCCAGGGCCTCCGACAGAGACAGCACGTAGGCCTTGGTGGCGAAATAGACGGCCATGCGGGGACCCGGCTGAAACGCAGCCGTCGACGCTACGTTGAGGATCCGGCCGCTACCCCTGGCCAGCATTCCGGGCAGCAGCAGCTTTGTCAGATGGGTGAGAGTCACGACGTTGAGCTGCAGCATTTCCAGTTCGACGCCGAGACCGGTATCCGAGAAGCTACCGTGGATTCCGAACCCAGCGTTGTTGACGAGCACGTCGATCTCGGCGCCATACCGGCCCACCTGATCGGCAAGCTCGTCGGGGGCCTCCGGCCGGGTCAGATCCAATGCGACCGGGACGGCGGGGACGCCGTAGTCCTCCCCCAGCTGCGATGCGACGGCTCCGAGAGTCTCGCCGCTACGGGCCACCAGGATCAGGCCGAATCCTTCCGACGCCAACAGCCGGGAAAGCTCGAAGCCGATCCCTCCCGAAGCTCCCGTTACGAGAGCGGTACCGGAACGGCCTCTAACGTCATGTGGGATAGGCGACTCCTCGTCAGTCTGGAACTACCGCCCTACCCACCGTATTGGCGTCTGTTCCGAACCACAACGCTCGCTTGACCGGATCGAACACCATGTGGCGGATCGATCTGCCGCCGCTCGGAATCGGAGTATTGCTGAAGAACGTCTCTGTGGCCGGATCGAATCCGATGAGTCGATTGACCGCCGGGCCTGTCTCGACGAACCACAGGCGACCTCTGTCGTCAGCCGCCATGGCATAGGGCCTGCCGCCGACGCCACCCGGGATGGCCCACTCGCGCACTGCATTGGTAGGCGGCTCGACGCTCCCCAGAAAGCCGCCCGCGTAGTCCACGTACCAGATCCTGCCGTCCGCGGTCGCAGCCAGGCGCCTCGGCCGCGCCCCGCGCCGCGGCAGCTCGATCTCAGTCAGTTCGAGGGTGAGCGGGTCGATCCGGCCCAGCTTGGCCGAGGCGAACTCGACGAACCACGGGACTCCGTCGGGGGCCACGACAATCCCATACGGCCTGGAACTGGCGGTCGGGACCTCGATCAGGCTGATCTCGATCGTCTCGGTGTTCAGTCTGCCGACAAAATTTCCGTGCTGGACAGTGAACCAGATATGGCCAGCCCCATCGAAAACGAGCGTGTGTGGATCTCGAGCCGCCGAAAGCGGCATTCGGTGCCGGACTATCTCCCCGCTCCCCGGGTCCAGCGCTCCGATATGGGCGGCCCGGTTGCCGGCGTACCAGACGGTGCCGGCGGGATCGACGATCAGATTGTGCGGACCCGTTCCGGGCTCGAGATCATAGCGCCGGAAAGTCCCGGCTTCCCAATCCAGGGCTGCCACGTAGTCTCCCACTTGGCCCACGAACCAGACCGTACCCGCGGCGTCGACGAACGGATCGCGTGGCCTGGTCGCCGGCCACGGGACGGTCCATTCTTCGATGGCCAGCTCATGAGATTCAGTCTCCTGGGCCGGCGCGGCCGGGACACCTCCGGAGCCGGACACGACACCGGCCAGCACTAACGAGAGGCGTGAGGTTCGAGTCACTCGAGTCACTCGTGCCGCAGCGCTACCGTCGGCTCCACCCGCAGAGCCCGCCGAGCCGGGAAATAGGAAGCCAGCGCCGCAATAAAGCCCAGAAGGAGTGTAACGACCACGAATGTCACCGGATCCGTTGCCGAAACTCCCGATAGAAGTCCGACGATAGGCCTCGTAAGCAGTATGGAGGCTACAATGCCGATCAGAATTCCGGCCGCCGCGAGCTTGAGTCCCCGGGCCACAACACCGCGCAGTATCTGGCTGGAACTGGCTCCAAAGGCCATATGCACTCCGAGTTCACGCGTCTGATTACGGACAGCCGAAAACAGCACTCCGTAGAGTCCTATAGACGCCAGCACGACAGCGATACCGGCCAGCGCCAGTATCAGGAACATGGTGAATCTCGTCGTATCCATAGCCTCGGCCACATAGGCGGCCATAGGCCGCTTCGCGGCTGCCGGCATATTGGGGTCGAGTGCGTAGACGGCTTCATCGATGGCAGCCATGGCCTCTGCTGCCGGACCGGACGTGCGCACCACCAGGGCCATGTTGCCGAATGCTTGAGCCCGATAGGGGTAGTAGATCGTGGCCCGGCCGTCGAACGACAGATCGCGGTGCCGGATGTTCTCGACCACACCGATCACACGGACCTTCGACATGTCGTCGCTGCCCAGCCTTTGAATCCGGAGTCGCTTGCCGATCGGATCACCCCCCGGAAACGCCATATCAGCCATCGTCCGGTCGATCACGGCTACGGGCAGGTTTCGGCGACTGTCTTCCGCCGCGAAAGAGCGGCCCTTGAGCAGAGGCGTGCGCATGGTCTCGAAGTACCCCGGCATGACGAGCCGATAGTTGGCCTCGTTGTTTAGCCCGGCCTCCGGCTGCTGTCCCTTCACCATCCACGGTCCGGTCCAGAACCGGCCGCTGAGCGGTAGCGGAAATACGGCTCCCGCACGCTCGATAGCCGGATCAGCCTCCAGACTCTCCGTAACTTTTCGGAGAAACCGATCCCGATCTTCACTCGTCGGATACTGGGAGGCCGTCAGAGTAACCCGGAACGTGTGTACACTGTCAGGCGTGAAGCCGAGTTCCTGTTTCGTCAGGTCGGCGAAGCTGCGCACCATCAGACCGGCGCCGACCAGGAGCACCATTGACAGGGCCACCTCCGTCACAACCAGCGCGCTTCGCAGCTTACGGCCTGGTGGCGTGGGCGTAACCGTGCCGCGCTCGGTCAGCGAAGAGCGCAGGTCCGGACGCAACGCCTGAAAGGCCGGTAGGGAGCCGAACAGTAGCGCGGCCACAGCCGTCACCGCTGCCGTGGCCAGGAGCACGGTTCCGTCCAGAGGGACGTGCTCCAACCTGGGCAGGCTGGCGGGACGGACCGCAAGCAGCAGGTCGATACCCCAGCGCGCCAGCAGAAGTCCGAGCAGACCTCCAATCAGTGCGAAAAAAGCGCTCTCTGTAAGGAGCTGCCGCACTATTCGCCCGGGCGAACCTCCGAGGGATGCGCGAATGGCCAGTTCCCGTTCTCGGGCCACGGCGCGGGCCAGCAGCAAGTTCGCCACATTGGCACAGGCAATGAGAAGAACGAACAGCACTGCGCCCAGCAGCGAAAGAAGCGCCGCGTCGACATGCGAAACGATGTCGGAGTGAAGCGGCCGAACAGTAGACCGGAGTTCACGGTCACCGTGATACTCGAATAACTCCCGCTGCCGCTCGACGACAGCGGCCACTTCGTCGTTCGCCTGTTCGAGCGTGGCCCCATCGCGCAATCGGGCTACCACGCGGAGAAACGCGTTGTCTCGCGGAAGGTCGGCCAGATCAAAGTCGAAGGTGCGCCAGACATCTATGTCAGTCGACATGCCGGCCGCTGCGGGCATCAACACCTCGAACGTGGGCGGCATCACGCCGACTACGGTTCTCGGAGCTCCGTTGATCGCTATCTCGCTTCCGATCACGTCGTCCGCGCCCTCAAAACGCTCACTCCAGAGCTGATGGCTGATCACGACGTTGTTCGTCCCCTCGCGCTCCCCATCGGCTGCTATGAACGTACGGCCAAGCTCCGGCGGCACCCCGAGTACATCGAAGTAGTTGGCGGTAACCGTGGACAGGTGGATCTCAACTGGCTCTCCAGCGCCTGTCAGGTTAGCGGTAGGAGTATTGTTGAGCGCGGCGATTTCCTCGAAGACCGTTGTCTGCTCTCGGTAGTCGATGACGTCCGGCCCGGGGACGGGCGCGGCCTCGAATCCCATCTTGTCCGACTCGTGCCAGATGAAGACCAACTGATCCGGGTTGTCATACGGAAGCGGCTGAATCAGGACAGCATTGACGACGCTGAAAACGGCGCTGGTCGCCCCGATCCCGAGACCGAGCGTGAACACTACGAGCAACGCGTATCCGGGACGGCTCACGAATGTGCGAAGTGCGAGCTTCGCGTCCTGGAGGACATCGCGTCTTAGAATGGTCGTTCTCTCCCCGGAAGTGTCAGCGGCCTGGCCAAGTCACAACAAGGCAACGCGCGTGCCACGTGCCCGCAGGCGATCAAATGGTTGCAGGAACATAAGATACTGCCACTTCGACCAACAGCTTCATAGGGACCGGTGTTCGGAATCGGAACTACATGTCCCGATTCGTTACGTCGCGCGCGGCGCACGAAGGAGTCGGCTATAGGCTCTCAGATGCTGAAGAGCCGTGGCGCGATCTCCCATCTCCTCACTGAGCCGGGACAGATTGAAGTGCGCATCGGGCATGTCCGGGTCCGCTTCCAGGGCAAGAGCATAGGCAGACAAGGCCTCTTCCGGCCGGCGCTGATCTTCCAGGACAACGCCCAGGTTATAGGCCGCGATAGCACAGGACGAATCCGCCTCGAGGGCGAGCCGGTAGGCCGCTTCCGCCTGTTCGTTCTCATGCCGCGATTGGAGGACGAAACCGGCATTTACGTGTGCCTCGGCGTGATTTGGGTTCAGGCCGACGGCGCTGCGGAATGCCTGCAGAGCCTGCTCGGGCAGGCGCTCGATAAGGACGCAGCCCAGTTCATACCACTCCTCAGCGCTCATTTCGGAACTCTGGCGCTCCACGGCCTTGGCGCGGCGTCGGTCAAGAGACGTAACACGGGTCTGTTGGCTGGGGGTAGCCAGTCCCAGGATGACCTGTCCCGACTCGGGGCTCCACACCGTGTTTCCGTCCTGAACAATCAATTCGGCGCCGTCCGTGGATATTCGAACCGCCGCCAGCGGCCGGCCCGTCGGCAGCTGTTCCCGCAGCCGGCGCAGCGACTGATGAACCCGCTGATGGGGTACTCCCGCACTGGCCAACTCGATCGCGGTGCGGATCAAGACCATGTCCTGAAAAGACAGCGAGTAACGGTCTCCTTTGTCGCGGTCTGGATCGAGTTCAGCCGTCGAGGCGTAGCGGCGCACCGCTTCCGGCTCGACACCGAGCAGGTCCGCGATGTCGCGCGTACTGTAATCGCTCACCTGGCCGGCCATTCAGCGGCAGCCACTACGTGCCGGACGCTTTCCGGGCCCCAGTCTTTTTCGGACCCGCGGGCTTGGCAGATTTCTTGGCCTTCACCTCGCCCTCCGGGCCCAAACTAGCTTTGAGCGCCTCCATCAGATCGATGATCTCGGCTCCGGAATCGGCCTCGGGCGCGGCGGTGATTTCCTCGCCCTCGATCTTCTTTTCAATCAGTGACAACACCTTCTTGGAAACCTCGTCCTCGTACTTGGCCGGTTCGAACTCGTCGATGGACGCTTGTTCGACTAGCTGCACGGCCAGGGCCAACTCCTCCTTCTTCACCTTCTCATCCCCAATCGGCACCTCTTCGAAGGACCGGAGTTCGTGCGCGTAATGAAGCTGCTCCAGAATCAGGCCGTCCCCGATCGGCCTTACGAGGACCAGATACGCCTTTCCCCGCGCTGCATAGCGCCCCAGCGCGGCCCTCTTCGTCTTGCGCAGCGCGGCGCTCAGGAGCCTGTAGGCCCGGTCACCTCCGCGGTCCGGACCCAGATAGTAAGCCTTGTCCAGGTACAGCCGCTCGACTTCAGCAAACGGTATGAACTCCGCGATGTCGATGTTGTTGCTGGCCTGGGCCTCGATAACCTTGAGCTCCTCGGGAGTGAACAACACGTACTGGTCCTTGCTGAACTCGTATCCTTTTACCAACTCGTCGCGCTCTACCAGCCGCTCCTCGCGCGGATCCCAGTAGCGCTGCTTCACACGCGATCCGGAACTCGGATTGATCCAGTTGAACGCGACCTTCTGAGTGTTGTCCGCCGTCGAGTAGAGTTTGACCGGGACGGACACGAGGCCAAATGATACCGTCGCCGTTCCGATAGATCGAGCGCTCATATACAGTCTCCGAACTGAAGGCCAAGCCGTGAGTTTTGGTGTCTGGAGTGGGGTAAACTAAGCTAGAACGATGCCGAAATCCAAGCCGAAGACCGACTCACTGGAGCGGTACCGGGCCAAACGAAAGGCCGGAGCGACCCCCGAACCGGGTGTGGGTCCGGCTCCCCTGCCCGGAGCCGACTCCGCTGCGCCGCGCCCGGTCGGCTTGTTCGTAGTCCACAAGCACGCCGCCAGCCGGCTCCACTTCGACCTTCGCCTCGAGTTTGGCGGCGCTCTGATGTCCTGGGCCGTGCCCAAGGGCCCGTCCCTCGATCCGGGCGAGAAGCGCCTTGCGGTGCATGTGGAAGACCACCCGCTGGAATACGTGGATTTCGAGGACGTGATTCCGGATGGCAACTACGGTGCGGGCCCGATGATCATCTGGGACCGTGGAACCTGGGTCGCCCTGGAAGACCCGGGCGCCGGACTGGAGGACGGAAAGCTGCTGTTCGAGCTGCGGGGTCATAAGCTGCGGGGCGTTTGGACGCTGGTGAAGCTCAAGAAGACGGAGAAGGAGTGGCTGTTGATCCGCGAGACGCGGACCATGAGCCGGGCTGAGAGAGCAGCCGCTGCAGGTGCTGACGAGAGTCTCAGGCAGGAGTCGATCCTGAGCGGGCTGACCGTCGAAGAACTGGGAGCCGGCGTGACGCTGGAGCCGCGTCTGGCGGAGCGCTTGGACGAGCTCGAGGTCCCGAAAAAGGCGGTCCGAACCGAGTCCGTGAAGCTCATGCTGGCCCATACAGCCGAGTCGGCCTGGACGGACCCGGAGTGGCTGTTCGAACTCAAGCTGGACGGCTACCGGATGCTCGCCTCGCGTTCCGGGCCCCGCATCCAGATTCGTACTCGCAACGGCAATGACGCGACCCCCACGTTTCCCGAACTGGCCCGCGCCCTGAAGGCTCTCCCCGTAGGAGATTTCATCCTGGACGGAGAGGTCGTCCTACACGATGAGGCCGGACATCCCAGCTTTCAGCGCCTGCAGAACAGGGCGCGAGTGCGGCGCCCGATCGACATCAAGCGGGCCTCCCTGCGCCGGCCGGCCACATTCTACTCTTTCGATGTCCTGAGTCTGCAGGGCCGGGATCTCCGGTCGCTTCCGCTCCGGCAACGCAAGGCGATCCTCCGCGAAGTGCTCCCTCCGACCGGCCCGATCCGCTATGTGGATCATTTCGACGGCGTGGGCGAAGCGTTGTACGCACAGGTACTGGAGCTCCGGCTGGAAGGAATCATCGGGAAAAGGGCGGACAGCAAGTACCGCGGCGGGCGGTCGCGGCAGTGGCTCAAGGTGCGGGCGGAGAGAAGCGACGATTTCGTCATTGTCGGATATACAGAACCGAAAGGCTCGAGGCCGGGTTTCGGCGCCCTGCATCTGGCTGCCTGGAAAGACGAGCCTCCGCCGGACACGGCCGAGCAGGACGAGAATGATGTCGGCGCGGAGCAGTCCGCCCAGCTCGTATACGCGGGCCGGGTCGGAACCGGCTTCTCGGACGCGCAGCTGCGGGAGATTCGGGCGCTTCTCGACAGCATCGAGACCGAGGCCTGTCCGCTGGCTGGCGGAGTTCCGGGTCCTGCCAGCGACACGCACACCTGGGTCCGGCCGGAACTGGTGGCGGAGGTGCGCTATCTGGAGTGGACTGACGACCGCCTTCTGCGCCACCCCACGTTCGCGCGGCTGCGGGACGACAAGCAGCCGGGGGAGTGCGTGATGCTGGAGACGCTGGCCCAGGGCCGGCCGGGCCAGGACGCTGAGCGCGATTTCGAGCAGGACTCCGGCAGCGGAGCTGGTTCGAGCGGCTCGAGAGGGACAGCCGGCGGCGCCGGCGCAATCACGTCCACGGCGCCTGAAATGGGTCTGTCCAATCCGGACAAGATTTTCTGGCCGGAGGAGGAATACACCAAGCGGGATCTGTTCGAGTTCTACCGGGCCGTTTCACCCTGGCTCCTGCCCTACCTGGCCGACCGGCCCCTGGTCCTCACGCGGTACCCGGACGGGATAGACGGAAAGTCGTTTTACCAGAAAAACGCCCCGGTCTCGACTCCGGAATGGCTGCGCACGGAATCGATCCAGAGCGAGCGGTCAGAGGACAAGGTGCTGGACTACTTCGTGTGCGACGACGAGGCCTCCCTGCTCTATCTGGCGAATCTGGGCACGATTCCGCTCCACGTCTGGGCCAGCCGCGTGGGCACTATCGACCGGCCGGACTGGTGCATTCTGGATCTCGACCCGAAAGGAGCTCCGTTCGCGGACGTAGTCAAAATCGCGCGCCTGCTGCACGATCTCTGCGCCGATATCGATCTTCCCTGTTTCGTGAAGACCAGCGGCTCTACCGGGCTTCACGTGCTGGTGCCGCTCGGAGGCCAGTTCTCGTACGAGCAGTCACGGACTCTGGGCGAACTGCTGGCCCGCGTCGCGCTGCAGGAAGCCCAGGACATCGCGACGATCACCCGGAATCCCGCCAAACGCCAGGGAAAGGTCTATATCGACTATCTTCAGAACCGGCGCGGACAGCTCCTGGCGGCGCCCTTCAGCGTGAGGCCTGTGCCGGGCGCCCTGGTGAGCACGCCGCTGCGCTGGCGCGAGGTGACGTCCGGGCTCGACATGCGCCGCTTTACGATCCGGTCGGTACCCAAACGACTGAGCAGAATGACAGATGAACCCATGCTCCCGGTACTGGACCTGCGCCCGGATCTACCGGCGGTCCTGTCGCGGCTGGGAATGCGCTTCAAGGAGACGAGCTGATGCAGATCCTCACAGGAACGAGCGGCTACAGCTACAAGGAATGGAAGGGTCCGTTCTATCCCGAAGACCTGCCCGCCTCGAAGTTCCTCGAATACTACGCGACCCGGCTCCCGGCGGTAGAGATCAATAACACGTTCTACCGCATGCCCAGGCCCGAGGTGCTCGGGAAGTGGGCCGACCAGACGGGGACGGATTTTCGTTTCGTGCTGAAGGCGTCACGTCGCATCACGCACTTCAAGCGCCTGAAGGAGGTGGAGGAGCAAACGATGTACCTACTGCAGACAGCCTCCGAACTGGGCGAGCGTCTGGGGGCCGTCTTCTTTCAGCTGCCACCTAATTTCAAACAGGATATCGAGCGGCTAAACACCTTTCTGGATTTCCTGCCCGATCCGAGCCGGGTCGCCTTCGAGTTCAGGCATGAGAGTTGGTTTGACGAGGCGACGTATGACTGCCTGCGCACGCACGGTACGGCGCTGTGCGTGGCCGACACGGAGGAGAAGGACGGCGAACTGGTGAAGACCGGGAGCTGGGGGTACATGCGGCTGCGAAAACCGGGCTATTCCGAGGCGGCGCTGGAGGACTGGGCGGCGCGAATCGCGGATCAGGGCTGGGAGCATGCCTACGTCTTTTTCAAGCACGAAGACGCAGGTGCGGGCCCGAAGTTGGCGGAGCGCTTCCTGCAGATGGTGAGCTAGCTACGACCGGCGTCCCGGGAACTGAGCCGAGGTTAGCCTGGGAAGGTGCGCGGCGCCGGGCTCCGCGCGGCCACGAAGGCGGTGGGAGCCACGGACGCCTTACCGGACGGGCGGGACAGCCCCGGCCGCACCTTCCTAGACCAGAGCTACTCGATCAGGCGGAGCTTCTTCAGCAGCGTATTTCCGACGCCGGCGTCCACGCCGCCCGGGCCTACTCCTGTATAGCCGACAAAGATACCGGTAACCTCATTTCCCGTAATCCCGAGCACGAAGATGCCGGCAAAATTCGTCAGCACGAAAGGTTTAGCTCCATTTCCCGGTGGCTGGCCGGGATTAAACAGCGGCGTCGGCTTGATCCGAACGCTCCCGCGACAGTCCAGCGGGTCGTTGCTTCCCGCCAGGCTCGCGTCGGTGACGCAGCTCATGCCCGGGTTCGTGTTCCAAATCGCGTTCGCGTCCAGGCCTACAAGCTTGTCGAATCCCTGCCGCGTGGGACCGATCATGTTGCCGGGCTCGGTGTTGACGCTCATCCCGATCGAGTATTCGATCGTCGGATCCACACAGCCCCAGATGTTCTCTCTGTGGTCGGCAGCTCCGTGCTGGCCTGGCGGACGCCAGGCGTAGTACCAACTCTCGTTGATTTCGCCCGGGCCGCCACCGAACGGGCGAAGTACGATAGTGTCCCCGATACTCGAGTCCGAATAGCCCGTGTAGGGAGCCGCCGGGTTGTCTGGATCCCAGGGAACATAGACGTCCGGAGGATCATCGTAGAGATCCGGATCGCCTCCGTTTTCCTGCCACTGATCTGCAATAGCGATCGGTAGGATGCAGTTCAGAACACCGGACGTAGACACTATTTCGGCCGTGGCGTCAGCCACTACGTCCACTGCCGGCACTCCAAATATCCGGGCAAATGCCGTGCTGACCGGATTGCCGCGCGCCGCCGTGCGGTGGACTGACACGGTGACCTGCTCGTTTGGCACATCGATGAAGACGTCCATAGGAAGAACTTCGGCGGGCTGCTTGCGGATCAGGTTGTCAGCTGCATATGCGATAGCCACCGCTTCGCCTGCTGCGGAATTGTCGTTCAAGGCAAAATGGCCCGCACCCGCCAGGGCTGAGAGATCTGCTACCCTCTGAGCTTCGGCCTTGGCAGACAGCATCATGCCGACATCCACTGCCAGAGCGACAGCGGCCAGCACAACAAACACGCCTGAAGTTGAAATGACCAGAGCGGCCCCGCGTTGATCGCGTAGGGCCAAGGTGAGGTGTTTCCCGCCCGGCATTGGCAGCCTCCAGCGTGTGCCGGTGTACCCCGTTATCCGTCTATGTTATCCCTGCGATGCGTCCCTGTTATTCCTGACGCATGATAGATGTTGACGACAGCGTTACCGATCCCGGCGTGCTACCGCCACTACTGAGGAGGTTCATGACCGGCCCGAACAACGAGTAGGTGTAGTTGTAAGAGACGGTGACCGTGTCTGCTTGACCAGTGTGCTGGCCGGACTGGGTGTTAAATGTCCAAGTGGCTTCGTTCATATCGATCGTCGCCGACCGGAGATAAGTGTCGATCGCCGCGTCAACGGGCGCGGCCGAATCGTTATTTCCCGTAACCGCCACACGGGCTCCTTCTCTCGCCGCGTTAGTCACCACTTGCTGAATCTGCCAGGCCCGCGCAAACTCGACGATTCCCAGCAGAACTGCCAGAAGAATCGGGATGATAATGGCGAACTCAACCAAGGCCTGGCCTCGTTCTCCGACCCTGGCGCTTCGCCTTCTTTCTTGAATCCGATTACCCATCAACCTAGCCTCGCTACGCTGTTTTCGTCCGTCGCCGACAGATAGTCGGCGACTCTGTTGCCACTGCTGGACCCCTCTTACACTGCGAGGACCGTACCGGAAAGTCAGTGACGCGCGATCCGTTGCCAATTCACTGCGTTTAGCGCCGCGCTCCCCGGCGAATGCGTAGCGTATACATGCAAAATGTATGACCCGCTAGTAGCCTGCCCTACAGGTCCTGCCCGCACAGCATAACCGAACCGCCAAACCCACCGCAAATTCCTACTTCGGAGGTGCGATTGAGACTGGCAGGTCGTGGCTGATGTAGTCCAGCGCGTCTGTCAGCGATGAACCGAGAAAGGCCATAGCAGTGACCAGAAGTACGAGTACCAATGGGAAGGCAAACCGCGGAGCGGCGTGGGTTTCGTCGATTGGCCGTAAATGGTCCTGCATTGGCGCTTCCCCTCTCTTGGACGCCACCAGAGTGACGTAGCGACCCGCATGAATACGGCCCGTTCTGCCCGGCCCAACCCTCGCCTGTGACTCAGAATTTCAGTATGTGCAAAAAGTCCCGTTTTTTTGCCATAGATGCCGGCCCCCTCGGTCCCCGTGGCGACTCGTGTTACCAGTCTATTCTTGCCTCCTGCCAGGTAACAGCGAGTACCGTGCCTTACTCGGGATACACCTTGTTAATTTTCTATTTGTCAGACTGTAACAAGTATTTGCGCATGCAGTTTGTCAAGGATGACAAACGTAGGCTGTGGCGTCGCCGCCACGCCTCTCCGACGGCTGTATGCTCTCGACGGCTCCGCAGGCCTTCGACTTGCCACTAGTGCGTGCACAGTTCTTGGCCGTGTTCGTTGGCGGTCGGTAGTGATACAGCTGGTGGAAGGTGCCCTGATGGAAACGAAGCGCCGAAAAGGATTGAGTGAAGTTCTCTGCGAGCTACGTTCTTGGTGGAGAGAAGACAGCGGTGCCACATTGGCGATCATGACCGCCGCGATGGGCATGAGCCTGTCGGCTGTAGCTCTCGCCGTGGATGTCGGAATGATGATGTCGGCTCGTTCCGAGGCGCAGCGCTCGGCCGATCTGGCCGCCATGGCAGGGGCTGGAGTGCTGGCTCAGTCGCCAGACAACGACGAGTGGGCGACCCAGGAGGCGACGGAGTACGCGTCCACGAGCCTGGTCCGAAAAGATCCGGTTCAGCTACTTCCCACTGATGTCACGGTTGACCTGACACAAAGAACCGTCAGGGTCGTGGTCAATCGAACCGCCGACCGCGGAACCCCAGTGGGTACTTTCTTCGCCCGAATTTTTGGGGTATCGGCGATCGACGTTGTAGCTGACGCGACGGCCGAAGCATCTCCGGCGGGCGGCATCAACTGCCTGCTCCCCCTGGCCATTCCAGACCGCTGGAAGGAAGTCGGCGGACCGGGTAACAATCCGGATGACTACAACCCGGAGGAGGGC
>JBDLJJ010000050.1:0-16711 GCA_039714435.1 Gemmatimonadota bacterium
CCGTCCAGGAGCAGCTGATCGTGGAGCTTTACAGCAAATAAGCAGAGGTAAAGACAGAATGTCAGGTCTAGATCTTTCAGGGCTCGTACTCCCCAGTGTCGTAGAAGAACGCGGCCGTAGTGGCGACGGCCGGCGAGCCGAGTATGTGCTGCAGCCGCTCGAGCGCGGATTCGGTCACACGGTCGGAAACTCCATCCGGCGCGTGCTATTGTCGTCCCTGCCCGGCGCGGCCATATGGGCCGTTCGGGCGGACGGAGTTCAGCATGAGCACCAGACCGTACCGGGCGTGGTCGAAGACATCCACCAGATCATCGAGCGTCTCAAGGGAGTCGTATTGATGTTGGACTCCGGCATCGAAGACGTGAAGCTGGAGCTGGCGGTTCGAAAGGCGGGCCTCATTCGGGCTTCTCAGATTACTCCCCATGCGGGAGTGAAGATCGTAAATCCAGAGCAGCCGTTATTCACGCTGCAGGAAGATCTCCCTGAGAACCGGCCGCTGAACCTGGACTTCTGGGTCAATCGTGGCCGGGGTTTCGTGGCCGCCGAGCAGCACGAACGTCCCGAGGACGCTCCGGTGGACCTGATCCGGATCGACTCGATCTACAATCCGGTGGTTCGGGCCAACTTCGTGGTCCAGGAGACCCGTGTCGGCCAGCGGACGGACTTCGACATGTTGACGCTGCAAATCGAGACGGACGGATCGCTTGATCCGGCGGATGCGGTGGCCTACGCGGCGGAGGTCGGGCAGGCTCACCTGGGGTATCTGACCCAGTTCCGCAAAACCGGAACCGCGATCGGGATGGTCCCGCCGGGCGCCGCCGGCCGCAGGCCGGTGAGCAGCGAGCTGCAGGACCTGCTGGACCGCCCGCTGGAGGAGTTCGAGGCCGTTTCGCAGCGCTCGCGCAACAATCTGGAGAAGTCGGACATCAGGACGCTCGGTGATGTGGCGATGCGAACCCGTGACGACATGCTCGATGTTCCGAGCTTCGGCGAGAAGTCTCTCGAGGAACTGGCCGAGCTGCTGGCCCTCAACGGCCTGAGCTTCGGGATGCGGTTCGACCGGGACGATGAAGGCTTGCTCTACATTCTGGAGGACGAGCCGGAGCTGGTCGAGGTGGGTGAGTGAGGCATCGCAAAAAGGGTCGCGAACTAAGCCGGACAGCCAGCCATCGGTCGGCGCTGCTCCGGAACCTCGCCACCAGTCTGCTGGAGCATGAGCGGATACGCACCACAGAAGCGAAGGCCAAGGAGCTCCGGCCAGTGGTCGAGAAGCTTATTACGCTGGGCGGTACAGATGACGTGCACAGCCGCCGGCAAGCCCGCCGGCTGATCGAGAACCGGGTAGTCCTGCAAAAGCTGTTCGATGATGTCGGCCCCAGATTTCGGGACCGGCCGGGTGGATATACACGTATTCTCAAGCTCGGCGCCCGGAAGGGCGATGGCGCCGAACTGGCCATCATCGAGCTCGTTGAGCGGGCTGGCTAGCGGGTTCAGAAAGGCGCAGCGATGAACAACCGATCGATGTGGATGGTGATCTCAATCGTGGCGATCGTCGCCTTTGTGTTTTGGCTGCGCGTGCGAATTGGGGGCCTGGAGGCCAACGTCGCTCCCGAGATGGAGACCGAGGCTGAAGAGCCCATGCTTGTCCTGGACGATGTGCGGGGCAATCTAGGCGGAGCCATTGGATCTCAGGCGGAGATCGGATTCGTAACCGTCGCCCAGTCACTCGGCCGTGGCGTGTTTACCATGCAGATCGATGAAAGTGACGAGAGCGTCGTGTTTCCGGCTCTGTTGTCGCGGGACCTGATGGCCGTCGATACTCAGGTGTACGGCCAGGACCGTTTGATCGCCTGGGGCCATATTTACACGCTTAACGACTCCATCCGGTCGGAATGGGTTCGTCTCGAGGCCGTCAGCGCAGAGAACGCGGACGCCATACCGGCCACGCCGAGCTTCATGCTCGTTGACTCACTCTCCTTCAACTAGCGCACATTCGATGGCGAACTTCTGCTACTGCTGCAATAAAGGCCCGGCGACGGGCAACCGCGTGAGTAACGCGAACAACCGTACAAAACGGCGTTTTATGCCGAACCTGCAGCGGATACGCATCCGTGAAGGGAGCCGCATAGTCCACGTTCGTGTCTGCACCCGTTGCATCAAAGCGGGAAAGGTCAAGAAGGCTAGCTGACCGGCCTTCAGCTTTGAAAATACTCGTTACCGGTGCGGACGGCTTCGTTGGCGAGCACCTCCTGGTCCGGCTCTTGGAGCATGGGCATGAGGTGACCGCGGCGACCCGCAGTCTCCCGCCGATGCGATCAACTCTCGAACCCTCCGACAGCGCGCGAGTGGACTGGAAGGCCGCGGAGCTCACCGATCACGACGCTCTGGTTCGGCTCATCGCGGCGGCGCGTCCCGATCAGATCTATCACCTGGCCGGGTTCGCTTCAGGTGAGTTGGCTCGCCGCCAGGCAGCCGAGGCCCTGCACGTCAACGCCGGCGGTACGGTGAACCTGTGCGAGGCGGTGTCGTTGGTTCAGAGCGAGTATCCGAGCTTCAACCCACGAATTCTGGTCATGGGGTCCGGGGACGCGTACGGTGACGCGGCGCGGGAGGGCGAACCGTTCGAGGAAGGCCTCCCCCTGCGCCCGGTTTCCCCTTACGGACTCTCCAAGGCCTGCCAGGAGCTGGTGGCACACACGTACCGTCGCGTTCGCGGTATGCGGACGCTGGTGGCGAGATGCTTCTCTCTGATGGGCCGCGGACAGCTCGGACCGTTCGTGGTCCCGGAATTCTGCCGGCAGGCGGCGGAGATCGCGGCGGGCGCGCGCGAGCCCTTCATGCAGGTCGGCAACCTGGACGTGGAGCGCGATTTCTTGGACGTTCGCGACGGGGTGGATGCTTTTTGCCAGCTGATGGATTTGCCGGATCCCGAGGCCACCTACAACGTGGCCTCCGGACAGCCGGTGCGGATTGGCACGCTTCTGGATTGGATCCTTGAAGCCGCCGGCGTCGAGGCCGAGATTCGGGTGGATCCCGACCGGGTTCGCCCGGCCGAGGTCCAGCGCATCACGGGTGACGCTACCCGGTTGAGGGACCAGACGGGCTGGGCCCCGAGGCGATCCATCGAGGACACCGTGAAGGAGACGTATGAGTGGTGGTCGCGGCGTCTCGAACAAATGACAGTGTCGTAAACCTGAGCGGCCGAAAAGAGGGGACATGAGGGTAACGGTAGTCGGCAGTGGATACGTGGGACTGGTGGTGGGAGCGTGTCTCTCAGAGACAGGCAACCGGGTCACGTGCGCCGATATTGACGAAGCGAAGATCGCGCGCCTGAACGAGGGCGAGATTCCCATCTACGAACCGGGACTCGACCGGCTGATCGAGCGCAATCTGGCTGAGGGCCGCCTCACGTTCACCACGGATGTGGCCGGGGCGGTGCAGAGGGCTCAGGTCGTGTTCATCGCCGTGGGCACTCCGCCGGGCGAGGACGGATCGGCCGACCTGCAGCACGTGCTAGCCGTGGCGGCTCTCATCGGACAGAACATGACGGACGAGAAGGTCGTGATCACCAAGAGCACGGTTCCGGTCGGAACGGCGAAAAGGGTGCGGGCCGAGATCGAAAAGCACACGGATCAGATCTTCCACGTGTGCTCCAACCCCGAGTTCCTCAAGGAGGGCGCCGCGGTCGAGGACTTCATGCGCCCCGACCGAGTGGTGTGCGGGGTGGAGTCGGACTTCGCGCGCGGTCTCCTGGAAGAGCTGTACGAGCCTTTCGTGAGGACGGGAAACCCCCTCATCTTCATGGATATCGCATCGGCCGAATTGACGAAGTATGCGGCCAATTCGATGCTGGCCACGCGCATCAGCTTCATGAACCAGATCGCGGCGCTGTGCGAGGCGACGGGGGCCGACGTCAATATGATTCGCAAGGGCATGGGCTCGGACTCTCGCATCGGCAGGTCGTTTCTGTTTGCCGGCGCCGGGTATGGGGGAAGCTGTTTCCCGAAAGACGTGCAGGCGCTGGTTCGCACGGGAGAAGAAGAGCAGGTTGATCTGTCGATCCTGCGCGAGGTGCACGAGTTCAACGAGCGTCAGAAGGGAGTACTGGCCAGAAAGGTCAAGCAGCGCTTCGGGGACGACCTGAGCGGGCTGCGCTTCGCCGTCTGGGGACTGGCCTTCAAGCCAGAGACGGACGACATGCGGGAGGCCCCGGCGCTGGTTCTGATCGACGAGCTGCTCGAGGCCGGGGCTACGGTCACGGCGCACGATCCGGTGGCCATGGACGCGGCCAAACAGTGGCACCTGGGCGACCGGATCGCCTACGCCGAGGACGAGTACGCGGCCTGCGACGATGCGGACGCACTGCTCATCGTGACCGAGTGGCAGCAGTATCGGCGCCCGACCTGGGAAAGGATCGGCGAGAGTCTGCGCACGAAGGTGATTTTCGACGGCCGGAACCTGTTTCGGCCCAGCCGGATGCAAGAGTTGGGATACGAGTATCATTCCATAGGACGACAGCCAGTAACATGAGAGTACAGCCAGTAACATGAGAGTTCTGATCACAGGCGCGGCCGGCTTTCTGGGCTCTCACCTGTCGGACCGCTTCCTGGCCGACGGGTACGACGTCCTGGGAATGGACAATCTCATTACCGGCAACCTGGAGAACCTGGCGCATCTGGCGAACGAGCCCAGGTTCGAGTTCGTGGAGCACGACGTCACGAAATTCATCGACGTGCCGGGTGAGTTGGATGGTATTCTGCATTTCGCCTCCCCGGCCAGCCCGGTGGACTACCTGGAACTGCCGATCCAGACACTCAAAGTGGGCAGTCTGGGCACGCACAACGCGCTGGGTCTGGCCACGGCCAGAGGCGCCAGGTTCCTGCTCGCCTCCACGTCCGAAGTATACGGCGATCCGCTGATCCATCCGCAGCCGGAGTCATACTGGGGAAACGTGAATCCCATCGGGCCGCGCGGTGTGTACGACGAGGCGAAACGCTTCGCGGAGGCCATGACGATGGCCTACCACCGCTACCACGGAGTGGATACGCGGATCGTCCGCATCTTCAATACGTACGGCCCGCGCATGCGGCCCAACGACGGCCGCGTCGTGTCCAACTTCATCGTACAGGCGCTGCTGGGCCGCGACCTTACCGTGTACGGAGATGGGTCTCAGTCGCGCAGCTTCTGCTACGTGTCTGATCTGGTAGAGGGGATCTTCCGCTTGTTCCAGAGCGACGTAATCGGACCCGTGAACATCGGCAACCCGGTGGAATTCAGCATCGGAGAGCTGGCCGAGATGGTCGTCGAACTCATCGAGACTACCGCCTCGGTCGAGTATCTACCGCTGCCCACGGACGACCCCAAGGTGCGGCAGCCCGACATCACACGGGCCCGGGAGCTGCTGAACTGGGAGGCAGTGGTGCCGCTGCGGGAGGGTCTGGAGAAGGCGGTCGAGTATTTCAGCGAGCTTCACGCCCGGTCCCCTCTCGGCGAGCCGCCCGTCGTCACGGAGACCGCTCCGTGAGCGGCGCCGGCGCAGGCTACCCGTGGCACCGCGTCAGTGTGGTCATGCCCGTTTACAACGAGATTGAGACGATCGACGAGATCGTGCGCAAAGTGCGCTCCGTGTCTCCGGACCTGGAGCTCATCACGGTGGACGACGGGTCCTCAGACGGCTCGCGGGACATTCAGGCGCGGCTGGAAGAGGAAGGCCAGATTTCCCGTGTGATTCTGCATGAGAAGAACAAGGGGAAGGGCGGCGCGCTGGCGACAGGATTCGGGGCGGCGACGCGGGACATCGTGATTATTCAGGACGCTGACCTGGAGTACGATCCAAACGAATACGGACTCCTGCTGGCACCCATCCTGTCCGACAAGGCCGATGTGGTGTACGGATCCAGGTTCATGGGTGGACAGCCCCATCGCGTCCTGTATTTCTGGCACTATCTTGGGAACCGCTTTCTGACGCTGCTCTCCAATATGGTCACGAACCTCAACCTGACCGACATGGAGACCTGCTACAAATGCTTCCGGCGTGAAGTGCTGACCGGCATCACGCTGGAAGAACGCGGTTTCGGAGTCGAGCCGGAGATGACGGCGAAGGTCGCCATAGGTCGCTGGCGGGTCTATGAGGTCGGTATTTCATACGCGGGTCGAACCTATGCGGAAGGGAAGAAAATCGGGTGGCGGGACGGGTTCCGGGCCCTTCACTGCATACTCAAATATGGCATGTTCCGCAGGCTGCGGCGCACCCCCAAGCGTACCGCTCAGAGTGCTGCGTCGGGCTGACCGATCGAGGCTCCGGGCCGGCTCGGGCTGGCTGGTTATGGCCCTGACCCTGGGCCTGACCCTGGGAGCCTGCGCCGAGCCGTCCGCGATCGAAAAGGGAGACCGCCTCATGGCGGCGGTGCAGGTGGATGCAGCGATCGCGGAGTACAAACTGGCGCAGCGGCAGTTGGGGGACGATCCGGAAGTGTTGCTCCGGCTCGGGAGCGCCTACGGCCAGCGAGGTGACGTAGAGGCCAGTCTCGGTTACTTCCGCCAGGTGCTGGCGGCGGACACCACGTACCGCTACCGGGTGGCGAGCGAGCTGATCGAGGTGGCCCGCGGCGCCCAGCGAGGCGGCTCGCTGGACAACATGGCGCGGGCTCTTCAGCCGCTACAGGACGGCGGCCTGGGGCTCATTTCCGACGACCTGAAGGTGACGCTGGCGGAGTATTACCAGGAGCAGGGCGACTACGCGCAGGCCCTGCCGCTGTACCTGGTCTTGCTGGACAGCGAGGGCCGAGCAGACTCTGTGCCGGCGGACGTGTGGTTGCAGACAGGACACGCGTTCAAGGAAATGGGCGGGTGCGCGGAGGCTCTACGCTATTATGAAACGTTCCTCGAGTTCGATGGGCTGAGCGGCGCGTCCCTGACAGAGGCTCGCTGGAATTACGGCGAGTGTCTGTATGAGGTGGCCGACAAGCAGGCGACCAGCGGACGGCGCGGCGAAGCGCGGCAGAAACTGGACCGTCTCATCGACCAGGGGGTGCCCCGCACCGTGCTCGATCGCGGGTACTTTTTGCGCGGGGAACTTCGGGTGCTGGCCGGTGAACTATCGGCGGCGCAGGAAGATTTTCAGGCTGTTCTCGATCTGAACCCGTCCCGCACCGGCCGGCTGGCACAGTTGGCTGAGCAGCGACTTCGTGAAATTCGATTCTGAAGCCGAGAAATACATCGCACAGTGAAGCTATATAGCCGGATACAGAAGAAGAGACTCGTTCTGGCGGGGTTGGCGGCCATCGTAATGTCTGGCTGCGGGGCTACTCTCCCGCCGCCCGACTCCACGCCGCGGCAGCGTTTCGACTGGGCCATGCAGCGCATGGAGCAGGGCCGCTACCAAGCAGCCGTGCGGGCGTTCCGCGATCTTCTGTTCCGGGAGCCGCAGACGCCGACGGCCGACAGCGCGCGCCTCATGATCGCCGAGTCTCACCTGCGTGCCGGCGACCGGCTGCTGGCGGCGGGCGAATTCAGCCAGTTTCATCAGACACGGCCCAACAGCCCTCTGGCGGATGACGCGCAGCTCGGAACCTGCAGATCGTACTGGCAGACGTCTCCTGACTTGCCGCGCGACCAGGAGTTCACACACAAGGCGATCGAGGAGTGTACACGGCTGATCGAGTTCTTTCCGCGCAGCGAACACGTCGAGACGGCGCGGGACATCGTACGTGAGGCGCGGCAGAAGGCGGCCGCCAAGGATCTGCGCACCGGAACCTGGTATTTCAGGCACGGCTTGCTCGAAGCGGCCATCATCTATCTGGAAGGTGTGGTCGAGAGGTATCCGGAGGCCGTCGTAATGCCGCAGGTTCTGTATCTCCTGCACAATTCATATTCGGTAATCGGATTCCAGGCTGAGGCGGACGCGACGCGGCAGCGCCTCATCACCGGGCATCCCGATTCCGAAGAGGCCAGGCAACTTCTGGGCGGCCAAGACTCCGGTGACGACTAGCCAGGGGCGCCTGGCCACACTGGGCGGCGCCTTCGATCCACCCCACATCGGCCATCTGGTAGTGGCGCAGGAGGTGGTGGATCTTCTGGATCTGGACACCTTGCTGGTCATTCCGGCCGCGCGGCCGCCGCACCGCGCCGTCACGCTGAGCGCGGAGGACAGGCTGGGTCTGGTGCGCGGGGCGTTCGCGGGCCACGAGCGGATCGAGGTCTCGGACGTCGAGCTTCGGCGCCAGGGTCCGTCGTTTACGGTGGACACCCTGCGCTGGGTGCGCGACACCTATGAGCCCACTGCTCTGACGTGCGTAATAGGATCCGATCAGTACGCCGTGTTCGAGACGTGGCACGAGCCGGAGGAGATTCTGAGCCTGGCCAGGCTCGGCGTGCTGAACCGCGGGGGCGGAGCAGGCCCGGAGCCGGATGCGCGGTTTCCGTTCGTTCCCCTGGCCGTCCCCCGCATAGATGTGTCGAGCACCGAGATACGCAGACGCCTGGACGAGGGCAGAAGTATCCGTTACCTCGTACCTGAGGCGATTCTGGACGACATCATGACACTTTGGCAGCAAACGACATAATGCTCAAAACGATAGCATCACGACTTATGCCCACCCGCTTCGAGCGGGAGATGAAGCGGCTGCAGCCCATAGTAGACGCCATCCTGGTCGAGGAAGAGCGCCTCGCGTCCGTCAGCGAGGACGAACTCCAGAGCCAGACGGAGCGCTTCCGAGACCGAATCCGCGAGCGGACCAGCGAGCTGGAAGCCTCCATCGGTGAGCTCAAGGAGGAGCGGCGGCACACGGAGGACCCGCTGAGCCGCGAGGATCTGACGATTCGTATCGGGCAGGCCGAAGAGGCCTTCCACGACGCTACGGAGGAAGTTCTGGCCGACATCCTTCCGGAGGCATTCGCCACGGTTCGCGAGTCCTGCCGCCGGCTAATGGGCCAGGACATTGTCGTCACGGGCCAGGCCATGACGTGGGACATGGTTCCGTACGACGTGCAGCTGATCGGTGGCATCGTACTGCACCAGGGTAAGTGCGCGGAGATGGCCACGGGGGAAGGTAAGACGCTCGTCGCCACTCTTCCGCTCTACCTGAATGCGCTTCCCGGCAAAGGTTCCCACCTGGTCACGGTTAACAACTACCTGGCCCGCAGAGATTCGCAGTGGATGGGAACCATCTTCCGGTATCTGGGCCTGACCGTCGGCTGCCTGGACGACACTGACGCCGGCAGCCAGGCCCGGCGCGACGCCTACGGCTGCGACATCACCTACGGTACGAACAACGAGTTCGGGTTCGATTATCTGCGCGACAACATGGTCGTGCGGCTGGACGACAGGGTGCAGCGCGGGCACCAGTTCGTGATCATCGACGAGGTGGACTCCGTTCTGATCGACGAGGCCCGCACCCCGCTGATCATCAGCGGGCCGGTGGGTGGCGCGGACGACCGGCAGATCTACAAGACGTACAACACGCAGGTGGCCAGCCTGGCCCGCAAGCAGGGCCATATCGTCAACGAGCTGGTGGCCAAGGCCGAGGCCGAGCTGAAGCTCCTCGAGTCGGAAGATGAGGAAGAAGGCAGCGAGTTCGCGGCCGGTAAGGCGCTGCTGGCGGCCCAGCGCGGGGGCCCCAAGAACCGCCGCCTTATGAAGCTCCTGTCGGAGCCCGGCGTGAAGCAGCTCTTGCTGCGCAGTGAGGGCGCGCTCATGCAGCAAAAGGCCATGGACGAGGTGGACGAGCTCCTTCTGTTCACGACGGACGAGAAGGGCCACACGATCCTGATCAGCGACAAGGGCCTGGATGTGCTCAGCTCCGATCCGAACGCCTTCATCGTGCCCGACATCTCGGAGGCCGTCAAAGTCGTAGAGGACAACAAGAAGCTGACCGCGGACGACAAGCGCGAGCAGATTCAGGCCCTCGAGCTGGAGTACGCCGAGAAGTCGGAGAAAATCCACATCATCCATCAGCTCGTCAAAGCGCACGCCCTGTACGAGAAGGACGTGGAGTATGTGGTGGAGGGCGGGGACGTGGTGATCGTGGATCAGTTCACCGGCCGCAAGATGTCGGGCCGGCGCTGGAGCGACGGGCTGCACCAGGCGGTCGAGGCCAAGGAAAACGTGACCGTGCGCGGCGAGACCCAGACGCTGGCCACGATCACGATTCAGAACTACTTCCGCATGTACTCCAAGCTGTCCGGCATGACCGGTACGGCGGAGACGGAAGAGTCCGAGTTCCACGAGATTTACGGCCTCGATGTGGTGGTCATTCCGACCAACCGGCCCATCCGCCGCATGGACAGCGACGACCTGCTGTACCGGACGCAGCGCGAGAAGTACGCCGCGCTGCTGGATGAGATCGAGCGTCTGCATAAGCGCGGCCTGCCCACGCTGGTCGGTACGACGAGCGTGGACGTGTCGGAGAAGATCGCCCGCATGCTCAAGCGGCGCGGATTGCCGCACGAGGTGCTGAACGCCAAGCAGCACGAGCGGGAAGCCGACATCGTCAGGCAGGCCGGGCAGCCGGGCGCGATCACGATCGCCACCAACATGGCCGGGCGCGGAACCGACATCAAACTCGGCGCCGCCATGGTCAAGTGTCAGGTATGCGGGATCAGCTCCGGAAAGCCTGCTTTCGGCCAGGTTCTGGAGGATCATGACCTGACTGACCCGGAGATCAAGACGCTGGGCTGCGCCACGGATCCGCCCTGCGGCCTGCAGATTCTGGGTACGGAGCGCCACGAGTCGCGGCGCATCGACCGGCAGCTGCGCGGGCGGGCGGGCCGGCAGGGCGACCCCGGCTCCAGCGTGTTCTTCCTGTCCCTGGAAGACAAGCTGATGCGACTGTTCGCCACCGAGCGGGTGGCCAAGGTGATGGACCGCCTGGGGGCCGAGGAGGGAGAGGTCATCACGCATCCCTGGATGACCAAGTCGATCGAGCGGGCCCAAAAGCGGGTCGAGCTGCAGAACTTCCAGGCCCGGAAGCGGCTGCTCGAATACGACGACGTGATGAATCAGCAGCGCGAGGTCGTGTACGACCTGCGGCTATTCGCTCTGGAGGGAGGGGAAGACCTCAAGGGTGAGGCCTGGGACGCGATCGAGACGTCGCTGCACCGGGTGGTGGAAGACGCCATCCCGCCCGAATCGCCGCCTGAAGAGTGGGACGTGGCGGATCTCAAGGCGCGCCTGCTGCACGACTACTTCCTGGTGGCCTCGTTCCTTCCGGACGAGATCGATACCATGGATCCGCCCTGGGCGGACGCGGAGGAGGCGGCCAACGCGGTCATCGAGTTCGGCCACAGCCAGTACCACGAAAAGCTGGACAGTTTCGCTGAGCACTGGGAGGCGGTTCTGAGCCACGTGGTGCTGATGGTGATCGACGAGAAGTGGAAGGGCCACCTGTACGATCTGGACCACCTGCGGGACTCGATCCACTATCGATCCTACGGCCAGAAGGATCCGCTTGTCGAGTACAAGCGGGAGGCGTTCGAGGCCTTCATGGATCTGATGATCGACCTCCGCAAGAGCATCGCCCGCCTGCTGTTCCGGACACAGATCGCGCCTCGGCAGCCGCTGCGGGCACCGCGCGTCACGGGCGTGAGCGGCCCGTCTGATACGGTCGGCACGGGTGTTTCGGCGCCTGCGCCGCAGCCGGTGGGTGCGGGTGTGGGCGCGACGGGGGTGGCGGCTTCTGCTTTGCAGACGGGTGAGCCGGCGCCGAGGCGGCCGGTGACTGCGGAGGCGGAGGTGGGGCGGAATGATCCGTGTCCTTGTGGGAGTGGCAAGAAGTATAAGAAGTGTCATGGGGCGGTGGGGTAACCGTTCGAAGGGCGACTTAATTGACAGCCAGGCATGCCTGGCCGTTCGGGAAAGGGCTCGATGAAGAACATTCAATTGCTCACCAAAATTCGCATCCCTTCATCGCTCCTGATTATTGGTGTTTTCCTTGCTGCACCGGCGACGGCCCAGGAGGTGGCGGGCGACCTCCACGGCCGCGTAGCGGATACGATGGGCTCACCGCTTGAAACCGTGACGGTGACTGTTGCAGGAACGGGGCTGCCCGGTGAGCGCAGCGTCCAAACCGACGCGAGAGGCACGTTTCGCCTTCTGGGTCTGCAGGCGGGAACCTATACAGTCCATATCCGACGCATCGGGTACCAACCAGTAATCGTACCTGATGTTCAAGTGCATCTTGGGCGCACCGCCGTGCTGGAAACGATCCGGCTCGAGCCGGCAGCGATTGAGCTGGAGCCAGCCGTTGTCACCGTGGAACGATCGGTCCTTGATCCGACCTCCAGCGCGATCGGAGCCAATCTCACTGCGAACACCTATGCGCATCTTCCCGTCGACCGCAGTTACCTTTCGTTGCTGCCTCTCCTACCGCATGCGAACGAGAGTTTCTTGAGAGATGCTCCGAACTTTAGCGGCAGCACCGGATTCGAGAATGTCTACTACATAGATGGCGCGAACGTCACTGATCCGATGTTCACTCAGTCGAATCCCAGCCTCCCGTACAATTTCGTCCAGGAGGTTCATGTCAAGCAGGGGGGGTATCAGGCGGAGTTTGGCAGAGCGCTAGGGGGTATCGTCAATGTTGTCACTCCCTCCGGTGGAGATGAGTTCCGGGGTAGCGTGTTCGGTTTCTTCACCAACGAAGCCCTTGCCGGCACCCCCCGTCAGGGTGTGCTCGACGCGGGAACAGAGGGAATTCTCAACTTTGATGCTGGAGGGAGCTTGGGCGGACCGATCATCCGACGGCAACTGTGGTTCTACGCGGCGTATAATGTGAACATTCAAGGAAAGGACGTGCAACTACCGGGACTGAACTTCGAGAACGCCCGGCGGACGTCCCACATGTTTGCCGGGAAAGTAAACTGGCAGGCAGGCGAGAATACCGATCTGGCGCTCAGCGTGTTCGGCGATCCGACCACGGAGCGCGTCATCGGCAATGACAACGCGGGGACTTTCGCGCCGGTAGCGCTTACCAACCCCGATCCCTTCCTCGCGGACGCGAACCAGGGTGGCTATACAGCCGCGGCGCGGGTTCGCTCTCTGCTTTCTCCTCGATTGCTGCTGGAAGGCACCATGGCGAGATATCAGCGCCAAGGGGATGAGATGGCCGCAACGGCGTTGGGCAGGACGGAGCCGCTCTTCATCGACCTGATGACAAGGATCTGGGAGGGTGGACGCGGTGGTCGCAGCGAGATGCAAAGCATCAGGACGTCGCTCGGGGCCGCTGCAACAGTGTTTATCGGCACCCACACCCTCAAGGGTGGCATCGAGTACGAGGACAACTCAGTCGACGTCTCCAGTGGAATTTCCTCGACGACGGCATCGCAATCGATAGGCCTGATACTGCATCCTGGCCAGTCAAGCGAGTTTCGCGGGCAGTTCTTCCAAACTGATGCCGAGGCTCGGAACCGAATTCCTGCGTTTTTCGTCCAGGACTCATGGCAGGTCACGGACAGACTCACCATCAACGCTGGTTTGCGGTGGGAGAGTCAGTACTTCATTGGTGGCGCGGACTCAGTGGCGCAGGCGATCACGAATCAACTGCAGCCGAGGATAGGATTTGCCGTCGAGCCGGGGAGTCCGGGCTCACAGAAGATATTCGGATCACTCGGGCGATACTATCAACAATTTCCACTGGCTGTCGCCGTGCTTGTTTTTGGTACCGGCGGCCAGGAGTGCTCATTCGAGTTCGATACAGATCCCCGCATCCCCGGTGTTGTTCCAGTGTCGTCGCGTTGTATCCCGCTTGGTGTGGTGCTGCCGAAAGAAGATGGGATCGATGGCGAACATGTCGACGAGTTCATTCTAGGATACGAACGCCGGTTGGATGACGGAGCGCGGTTCGGAGCCCGAATAATCCGTCGCGAACTGCGGGAGGCGTACGGGTTCGGATTCGACCCGACCCAGCCAATCCCTTTCGTCCTCGGCAACCCCGGAAAAGGGAGGCTCGATTTCCTGCCGCGGCTGAAGCGAGACTATACCGCGCTGGGGTTGACCGTCGAGCGTGCCGGATCCGGCCCTCTCCAGTTCCTTGCGTCATACGTTCTCTCCCGAACCCATGGCAATTACACGGGGCTTTTCGCCTCCGACGTGAACTTCAAGGTACCAGGAAACAACCTGAGCCTGACTCTTGCTGAGCAGGCGAGAAATTCGACCGGATTGCTGCCCAATGACCGAACTCATGTCTTCAAGCTCTTCGGTTCGTACCGATTTCACTCTGGCCTCACAGTCGGGACCTTCTTCTCACTCAAGTCGGGAACGCCACTAAACGAGTTCGAACCGGACCCTATTCTCCTCCGTCCGCTCTTTCTCGTCGAGCGTGGGTCGGCCGGACGCACACCCGCACTGTGGGACTGGGATATTCGGCTGACGTACGATCTGCTCTCGCTGGCGCGCTCAAGTCGGATCATCGCTGACGTCAGTAACATAGGAAGTCCTCGACGAGCTGCCCTAGTCGAACAATTTCGCAATTCGGGAGTGGATGCAATGACCGGCGAACAAATCCCTAATCCGACATTCGGACAGCCGTTACTTCATCAATCGCCCATATCGTTGCGGGTCGGGTTCGAAGTGGGGTTGTGAACGGCGTTGAGCGTGGGAGTTAGGCTCGGGTGCTCAGCGGGGCTGCCGGGAGCAAGTTGACGTGAACGGTTATGGTGAACGCATGAGCGAACTGGCGTCCGCTCTCGCCGCGCACTACAAGCTCGATCGGGAACTTGGGCATGGAGGCATGGCGACTGTTTATCTGGCAGAGGACCTGCGCCACAGCCGCACCGTCGCGATCAAGGTGCTGAAGCCCGAACTCGCCGCAGCGCTCGGACGCGAGCGCTTCCTCCGTGAGATTAAGATCACCGCCCGCTTGCACCATCCTCACATTCTGCCCTTGTACGACTCGGATGAGGCGCAAGGATTCCTTTTCTACGTGATGCCGTACATCGCGGGCGAATCGCTTCGCGATCTCCTCGATCGCGAGACCCAGCTTCCGGTTGACGAAGCGGTGCAAATAGCACGTGAAGTAGCTGATGCTCTTGGCTACGCTCATAGCCACAATGTGCTCCACCGGGACATCAAGCCGGAGAACATCCTGTTGGACGCGGGACACGCAGTGGTTGCCGATTTCGGGATCGCGCGTGCCATCACCGAAGCGGGTGGCTCGAAACTGACGGAAACCGGTCTTGCAATTGGAACGCCTACTTACATGAGTCCGGAGCAGGCGGCGGGCGGAGTCAGCACTCTAGATGCCAGGACCGATATCTACAGTCTTGGCTGCGTTCTGTATGAGATGCTGGCAGGTGATCCGCCGTTCACTGGATCGACGCCCATCGCAATCCTCGCTCGGAAGTCAATGGAACCGCCTCCTCCGTTGCGGATCGTACGCCCCGCCGTGCCGCCGGCCGTGGACGAAGCGATCAATAAAGCACTCGCGACTACGCCGGCTGATCGGTTCCGGACCACCGACGAATTCGCAAAGGCGCTGACTGCGACGACCGAGCCGCAAAAACCAGCTCATGTCCGTGCGGCGTTCGTCGCCCCGCTGACGCTCGCGGTCGTTGTCGGGGCAGTGTCCGCTGGTTGGCTTCTGACACGCGCGAGCAATACCCGGTGGGCTCGGGAAGAGGCTATTCCCCGCCTAATCGAAATGACCAACGCTGGGGATTACGTCGCCGCGTTTCAGTTGGCAGCCCGTGTCGAGGAAGTCTTACCGGAAGAACCGACGCTCGCGACGTTATGGCCGCAGGTGTCACGTTATACCGGCCTTCGGTCCGAGCCTGCAGGTGCCGTCTTCGAATACCGAGAGTACGGCGCAGGCGCTGCAGAATTTGTCTCCGCCGGCACGTCTCCTGACCTAGCTGCGAAGATCCCGCTCGGATTTTTTCACTGGCGAATCCACAAGCCGGGTTATGAGTCACTCGAGCTGGCTTCCGCCGGTGTGCGGTTCCCCGGAGCACGGGACGATGGGTCTATTCACCTCTATGAAGAAGGCACCGTGCCCACGGAGATGGTTGCGGTGACCGGAGGCGCCATCGGTCTCAGCGATGTGCCGGGCCTGGAGCACGCGCCAGTTGTCGAACTCGACGACTATCTGCTCGACAGATACGAAGTAACCAATCGTCAGTTCAAGGAGTTTGTGGACGCTGGTGGATATGGGAACGAGCGGTATTGGCGGGAACCATTTGTGAAAGACGGACGTGAGGTTTCCCGGGACGTCGCCACGGCCGAATTCCTCGACGCAACCGGACGACCGGGCCCCGCCGGTTGGCAGGTTGGCACGTATCCGGAGGGCAGGGGAGAGCATCCCGTGGGCGGTATCAGCTGGTACGAGGCGGCCGCCTACGCCGCGTTCGCCGGAAAGGAGCTTCCGACGATCTACCACTGGCGTCACGCCGCGGACTCCAAAGCGGTCGCGGCGTACATCGTCCCGCTCGGCAATTACGGGGATGACGGGCCGCTCCCCGTGAAAGAGTCGAGCGCGCTTGGACCATACGGGACTTACGATATGGCCGGTAACGTCAGGGAGTGGAGCCGCAACCAAATGGAGGGTCGCCGTCTGATTTTGGGCGGTGCATGGGGTCAGCCATCCTACTTCTACGTCGAGGTGGATGTGGCATCCGCCTGGAACCGCTCTCCCATCAACGGGATGCGACTCATGAGGTCGATCGATGAGGAGAGCGTCCCCCCCGCGGCAAGTCGTACCATGAAGTTCCGATCCGCCAC
>JBDLJJ010000051.1:0-16273 GCA_039714435.1 Gemmatimonadota bacterium
CAGGGTTCGAAGCCGATCCAGGGCGCGTTATCGACTGGTATAACTGGCGGCGGCAAACGCACGCCTCGGTGCAGCCCAACGCGGCGCAGCGAGCGCTCGCGTCACAGTTGCGAATGATACAGATTACGCAGAATGTCGATCATTTGCTCGAGCAGGCCGGGGTGGCGCCGGAACAGGTGTATCACCTGCATGGCAGTATCCTGCACGATCGTTGCCACAATCCGGGTTGCGACCACAACGAGCGCATCGACCCCGGAAACCCGCGGGAACTGCGTGCCTGTCCTCGCTGCGGCGATAGCATGCGCCCGGCGGTAGTCTGGTTCGGAGAAAGCTTGCCCGAGGAAATCTGGATGCGTGCGCAGCGCCTTTGCACGACGCTCGATTGCCTGCTCGTGATCGGTACCAGCGCGACGGTTTACCCCGCTGCCGGCCTGATCGAGTTAGCCAGCCAGTACCACAGTCGCATAATCGTGGTCGATCCGAATCCAGAGGCGGCCGCCGGCGGGACCGACGTTCATCTCGCGGGAGCAGCCGGATCCGAGCGAGGGCCCCTGGGCCGTGGTCGAGCCGGACAGCGCGCTGATGGATGCCTTCTTCGCGAGGGTGGCCGCCCGCGGGGCCATGTTCGATCCGACCATCATGGCCTCGTCGCAGTACTTCGATCTCGAACCTTTCGCCGCCGCGATTCGGGAGGGCGTGGGGGATTCCAGTTCCGTACGACGGGCCCGGATCCTTGCTGATATGCTCCGAACCATGCATCGACACGGCGTACGATGGGTCGCGGGCACCGACACGGGCCCGTCCGACCTCCTGACCGAGTTGGAGATCTACGAGGTGATCGGTATCCCCAACGCGACTATCCTCCAGACCGCTACCTCAAACGCCGCGCGCTGGCTACGCCAGAGCGACTTCGGAACCGTGGAGCCGGGGATGCGGGCAGATCTAATACTCGTCGACGGCGATCCGTTACAGCGGATCCGAGACCTCGAGAACGTTGAGCTTGTCGTGCAGAGCGGGCGCATTGTTCTGGAGAGATGAATGCCGCCAGGCCGTGGACCGAGCGTCGACTATTGAGAAAGGAGCACAGGATGTCTGAACAGATGGCCGGCACACCTGAGCGCAGACCCTGGCATCTGTGGGTCGTTGGGGTCCTGGGGCTCCTCTGGAACGCTGTCGGGGCCTTCGACTACTTCGCGACGCAGACCCAGAACGAATCGTATATGAGCCAGTTCACTCCGGAGCAGTTGGAGTTCTTCTATGGCCTTCCATCCTGGGTCGTGGCGTTTTGGGCCCTGGCCGTTTGGGGAGGAGTACTGGGAGCGCTTCTTCTTCTGCTGAGAAAGCGCCTCGCTGCCGGGGTCCTGTTGGTTTCCTTCCTGTCGATGGTCGTCACCGCCATTCACAACTTCATCCTATCTAATGGCATCGAGGTCATGGGAAATTCGGGCGTGGCCTTCTCCGGGCTGGTCTTCGTCATCGCCTTGGGCCTCTGGCTGTATGCGCGGTCCATGGCCCGACGGGGAGTACTCGCATAGGGAAGGGCGGAGATTCCGTCTAAGGAAGCTGAATGGCGCAAGTGCTGCTGCTTGGCCTGCTGACACTCGTCGCGTCCGGAATCGGAACAGCAACGGGGTTCGGGACGTCGACGGTCATGATCCCGGTCATAGCCCTGTTCGTGCCGCTGCCTGTAGTGCTCCTGTTCGTCGGCGTCATTCACCTGTGCGGTAGTATCTGGAAGGTGCTTCTGTTCAAGCGCGGACTAGACTGGAGTCTGGTCCTTGGCTTCGGCCTGTCTGGCATTGCGGCCAGTTTTCTGGGGGCATCCCTTTCCTTGCAGGCGCAGTCGCTTCCACTCAAACAGATTCTGGGAGCGTTCCTGATTCTGTATGTCGTATACCTGTTCCTGAAGCGTGAGTGGACCTTGCCGAAGAGCCACGCCACGGCCGTTAGCGGGGGCTTGCTGTCTGGGTTTTTCGCCGGATTCTTCGGCGTAGGAGGCGCAGTTCGCGGAGCCTTCCTGACGGCCTTCAGTCTGCCCAAAGAGGTGTACATATTCACCTCCGGCCTGATTGCCCTGTTCATCGACGTCACAAGAGTCTCACGTTACATCTGGGGAGGCACCCGACTGCAGGAAGACCTCCTGTTAGCACTCCTCCTCAGCATCCCGGTCTCCTTCATGGGTGCCTACGTTGCGAAGAGATTTATGGACAGACTGCCTCAGAAGTTCTTCCGCGTATTTGTCGGCGTTTTTTTGGCTCTCGTCGGCGCCAGACTGCTGATCTGGGCCTAAGCCTTGTCGAAAATCAGGCATCGACTACAATTGTAGAAATTGTTAGGGCTGGCCCGAGTCGGCGGTCAGACGTACGCAGCATACACGACCAGGCAACATTGGCCGAGAAGAAAAAAGACCCGGCACAACTCACCGCGCTCCAGGCGCAGCTTCTAGAGGTTCTGTGGCTGCGGGGTGAAGCGACGGCGTCAGAGGCGCGTTCCGCTCTGAGTGAGACGGTCCCTCTGGCAATTACAACGGTCAGCACGCTTCTGGTCCGGATGCTCCGCTTCGGATGGGTGGAGCGCGAAAAGCAGGGGCGTGAGTATGTGTACAGGCCGGTCGTGACGAGGAAACAAGTGCAGGCGGCCAAGGTATCGGGTCTGCTGGAGTCCATGTTCAAGAAAGACCTGGTCAGCTTCGTGAGCCACGCTCTGGCGGCTGAAGACTGGGAACCCGGCGACATCGAGCGCCTGAACGCCTTGCTGGCGGCCCACGGTGAGGAGGTGGAGCCAGATGAGTGAGGCGTGGCGGATAGCTGCTGAAACTGCCCTGTACAATTCCGCGGCCTGGCTGCTTACCTATCTAATACACAGCACCGTGCTTCTTGGAGTAGCCGCGCTGCTCACCCGAAATGAGAGGCTGTCTCCGGCATGGGAGAGTCTCATCTGGCGCAGTGCGCTCGTCGGCGGCGTGATCTCGGCAACCGGACAGATGGTGCTGGCCGAGTTGGTCACCGAGCTTCAGCCTCTGGCTGCCGTAACCCTGACGGGTGGGTTGGGGAGGACGGCGGTGATCCTGGCGGGCGTCCTGAGCATTGCCGCCCTGATCGCCATGCTGCGGCTCCGCACGGCTTGGTCCGAGCATCAGAAGGTCATCGGCGCCCGCCGGCCAGTGGGCGAGTGGGCGCGCCGGGATCTCGCGGTGGTCCGAAGATCTACGCGATACCCAAGTGCGGTGGCGTTGACGGAGTCTCCGACGCTGCCGAGCCCGATCGCGATCGGATTCGGGGAGATCTGTATTCCCGCGTCCGGCTTCGAAGAGCTCTCTCCGGCTGAGCGGCGGTCAGTTCTGGCTCACGAGTTGGCCCATCTGGCTCACCGCGACCAGCGCTGGCTTATCCTGTCTCAGGTGATCGAGCGAGCCCTGTTCTTTCAGCCGTTGAACAAGTTGGCCCGCCGCCGGCTGCGCGAGTGCGCCGAATACCTCGCCGACGACTATGCGGTGGGACACATGGGAAACGGTGTCGCCCTCGCGGGGGCTCTCACGCGGCTCGCCGGGCGGATGCCGACAGCGCTCTGGCCCCGTTCCCCGGCGTTTGCGGAACCCTCGCTGCTTCTGCGGCGGGGCAGGCGCATCCTCAGCGGTACCCCGGCCGGCGCCCGGCCAAGCGCGCAAATCCGTCTGCTCATCGCGGGCGCCGTCCTCGCGTTCGCACTGCTGATTCCGGGTGCCCAGCCCCCGTGCAATTGCCGCTTTCTCGACAGGCCGCAGCCTGAGAGTGTTCCCATCTTGGCACCAGCCCCCGAAGCCACTGTTTCAGAGTGAATCGCGCGCCACTTGTGCTGGAAAAACTACAGCTGTAGAATATCACCGTGAGCGCGGCATCTTTCCGCGCCAAGAACACCAGTTCATGGGGGAAGGGAATGGGTTCCAGGAGAATCCGGGCGGAGAGGGTACTGGGGTGCCTACTCGGAACCACAATCGTTGTACTGACATCAGGGTGCGCGCCTGCTGAGGGCACTATTCCGGCTTCTGCGCGGTCGGCCGCTGCGCAGGCTGTCATTCCGCGGTCGGCACTTCTGGCGGATTTCGACCTCATGGTCGAAGCGCTGGAGGCCGCGCACCCGCGGCTGCTTCACTACACCTCCCCGGAAGTCGTTTCGGCAGCTCTCGGAACGGCCCGCGCGCGGATTGACCGGGACTTGACCGGCGCCGAGTTCTTCCGCATCTCGGCCGAGGCCGTAGCGGCGATAGCGGACGGCCACACGCGGATACAGCTGCCCGGTTCAGATGAAACTGCTGTCGCCCCGTTCGAGGCCCATGTCCTGGACGGGCGGGCATGGATCAAGGCGGCTTACCACGAGGCGGTCCCGGCTCCGGGCGCTGAAATCCTCAGCATCAACGGGATGCCGCTGGGCGAAATCCTGAATCTCATGGCAGGCCGGATTTCGGTCGACTTCGGGCTCGCGAGCGGCAAACGGGCCAGAATGTCGAACCGCTTCGCAGAACGGTACGCCGAACTAGTCGAGGCGCCGCCGGCATACAGCCTTGTAGTAAGCCAGGGCTCGGGACAGGAAACCGTCCCCATTCCGGCTATTCCACGTTCGAAGTACCGATCTCTCAGGGCGGAAAAGAAGGCGGAGCCGCCCATCGCCTGGCGTATGCTGGACGGGACGACGGCCTACGTGCATCTGGCCAGCTTCAGCGATGGCAATTTCGAGCACGTCGGGCGGGAGTTTCGCGCGTCGCTGGACTCGGCCATGAATTTCGTCCGGCAAAGCGGGGCGGAGGCTCTCGTATTCGATATCCGGCAGAATGGCGGCGGCGAGGCCTCCAACGGAGCGTATGCGGCCGCTTACTTTCTCGACCGGTCTTTCACGTATTTGACGAGCGTGACGGCGAGTTCGTCCGAACTTCCGGTGATAGAGCACACGCAGTGGGCGGACGATCCCGCCGGGAACCAGGACGAGTATCGGTCTATCCTGGCTCCGCGAGCCGAAGGACGCTTCGATGTTACCGCCCCCTGGTACCCAATGGGAACGATCCAGCCGCAGGCCTGGACCTTTTCAGGAAGTCTCTACGTCATCACTGACGGACGCGTCAGCTCAACTGGCTCCGACTTTGCCGCGATCATCCATTCCCACGATCGAGCTACGTTTGTGGGGGAGATGATGGGTGGCTCATATGACGGCAACGCGTCCGGGCTGACCGCTCGCGTGACGCTGCCGGCCACGGGCGCCGTGCTTCAGGTGCCGCTTTTCGATTTCCGGCTGGCCAGCGGCTCGCCGCCTCATCCCTCTGGTGCGTTTGAACCAGATCTTCGCGTCCGAGCAGGAATCGAGGACATCCTGGCCGGTAGCGATCCAGAGCTTGCTGCCGCTGCGTCTCTGGCGCGCGGCGAGGCCACGGAGGAAGGTTCCCAGGCCTCTCCGTAACAGGCACCAGCCGCTGCCATCACCGGGCGTATTGCGACCCCAAGCCCTTCACGCCAATGTGCCAATCGATGTCACAAAACTGAGAGCCGTCTCGTCCTTGGTGCATCCCCGAATGAGCGGGTAGTTCAGAACCAAGAGACGAGAACATGAAACACTTCATTCTGAATCGGTTTGTTGATCGGCAGGAACGGTTTCTCGGCGTTGAACTCCCGTACATGCGCCAGGTCGTGACCTCGGCTCCGAGTGCAATGCTGCCGATCGGACTCTTTATCCCAGCCTCATCGTACGGGCGTCATGTTCCCTCCGATGTGCTGAACATCATCCGCCTGAGCGCGACGAAGGCTCAGGACTGTGGGGAGTGTATGCAGATTGCCGTCAACCACTCACTGAAGGCCGGTATGTCGCCAGAGCTTCTGCGCGCCGCCATTCACGGGCGCGTCGATGATCTGAGCGGGCCGCTGGCGGACGCCTTTCTGTTCGGCCAGGGAGTTGCGTCCGGACTCGATGTGACGACAGAGCGTGAGGTTTTGCGTGATCATTTTGGCGAACGTGGAGTGATAGAGGCCTCCCTGGCGGCCTCCACCTCGCTTCTATTCCCTGCCTTGAAACGCGGAATGGGCTTTGCTCTCGCCTGCGACATAGAAACTCTAGCTCATAGCCTGCAGTCTGAAGACATGGGCGGATGAAGTCGACTCGATCGCGGGACGTCGCATTCGAATCCATGCGGCCCAAGTTGTTCGGGATCGCGTATCGCATGCTTCGGACACGGGCTGAGGCTGAGGACGTCGTCCAGGACGCGTGGCTGCGCCTCACACGAACACCGGAAGTCACATCGATCGAAGGCTTCCTCGTTCGCACGGTTACCCGGCTGTGCCTCGATCACGAGAAATCAGCCCGCGCGCGGCGCGAGCGGTATGTCGGACCGTGGCTGCCTGAGCCTCTTCTCTCGGTGTCTCCCGACGAGGGAGACGTGGTCCGGCTCGAGTCGATCAACATCGCACTGCTCCACGTCCTAGGACTCCTGAGTCCTCTCGAACGCGCGGTGTTCCTGCTCAGAGAGGTGTTCGATTACTCCTATGACGAAGTATCGGAGATCGTACTGAGGCGGCCGGATGCCTGTCGTCAGATCGCCAAACGGGCGAGGGATCGCGTGCAGGGAGAGGGTGGCTGGGGAAGCGTGGATCCAGTAGAGCATGAGCAGTTGCTAGGGGCGTTCCTCGGGGCGGCTCGAGATGGAGACGTCGGCACGCTCGAATCACTTCTTACGGGTGATGTCGTTCTTCTCGCGGACGGCGGTGGCAAGGTGATTTCGGCCACGAAGCCAATCTCAGGACCGAATAAGGTGGCTCGCTTCATGGTGGGCGTCAGCAGCAAAGCAACCGACGACACCACGCTCACGTTCGAACGCCTGAACGGACTCCCGGGAGCGGTCATTCGGATCGAAGGAAGGATCGCCGTGATCTTCCTGCTTCAGGTGCTGGGGGGGAAGATACGGCGCGTATTCGCCGTCAGGAATCCGGACAAGCTCCAGAACGTAGACGAAACAGCGGAACATCCGGGAAAGTTGTTCGGTTAGTACTGGGTCGGCCGGCGAGGCCGGCCTGACCTTTCAACTCGACTCCGGAGAGACAGGAAACCATGACGACAGTTCGAGAGCGATACGACCGCATGATTGGCGCGATGAACGTGGACGGCCTGGAGATTCCTACCGCGTGCGTGAAGTTCTACAAGCACGGCGAAGAGATTCCTGCCGCGGTCCGCGACTGCGCGCCGGACGGACTCACGCTCACGAGTTGCCAGGCCACACGCCAGGCGGGTTTCGGCGACGACGTGCTGCTCACCGCGGATACGATCGGGTGCGTGGCGGCGGCGATCAGTTTCGGTCTCGTTGACCAGAACAAGTCGACACCGATGGGTGACAGCCTTGTTTACACCGACATCATGAAGGATCAGTCGGGCCAGGGCGACGCGTTCGTTCCTCCGAGCCCTCAGGACTTTACGCAGGGCACTGTCTACGCGTGCGCCGCGGCGGACCGTCCCGATCTGGCGCTGTTTGGCAGCGATGACACGGGCCGCTACGCGACTGTGGACGCCGCTACGGCCGCCATATCCGACATGATGGCCATTCAGCCGGCCGACACACAGGCGGTATTCCTCTACTCGCTCGACTTCGACGAAGCCGACGTGGAGCCGGACGTCGTCGTGATGGCAGCGCGCCCGGTGGAGCTGACCCGCATCATCCAGGCCTATCAGTTCCAGACCGGAAAGCGCGTGACGGCCAGCATGGGTGGGCTTCGGGTCGTGAACTCCGACCTCATCGTGCGCCCCTATCTGACGGGCGACATGAACGTTTCGTCCGCCTGTCTCGGCGCCCGTCTGATCGCTCAGTGGGATGCGGACCGGATGGGTATCGGCATGCCGTGGACCATACTGAGCGAAATCGCGGACGGCATGGTGGCCTCCCAGGGAGGGTTCCCCTTCCAGGCGTATCCAGGAGCCGTCGCGAGCTAGCAGCTGCGAGCTAACCGATTGCGCTTTCCAGGGGCCGAAGGCGGGGAGAGACGATGACCATGCATTCGCTCGCCTTGAACCGTGTCTATCGCATGTCGAGGAGTAAGGACGTTCCGCTCACGGACGATCACATGCGGGTGCTGGAATACGCATGGGTCTACTACCGGAAGAACAGCGTCGGGCCGCTCTTCCGGAACATCAAGAAGCACACGGGGGTCGGCCGGGAAGATCTGGCCGACCTCTTCCCGGCGGGTCTCAGCTCGGTCTATACCTGGGTAGGGATCCCTATCCAGAGCCGGGACGCCGCCTGCCGCCCGATGGCGACCATCGAGGTCGAGAACCCGCGCGACGTGTATCTAGACCACAATGCGACCACGCCGATCCGTAGCGAAGTAACCGAAGCGATGGTCGAGTTCCTGCGGGATCCGGCTTCCTTCGGCAATCCCTCCAGCTCCTACGACGTGGGTAGCCAGGCCTTCGACGTCCTGGACGAAGCGCGGGGCCGTATCGCCAAGGGCATTGGCGTGGATCCGGCCGAGATCTTTTTCGTTGGCAGCGGCTCCGAGGCGAACAACATCGCGATCCTGGGCGCCGCCCGGCAGTTCCGCCGCAGCCGCGGCACGGATTCGGGCGGCAGTGTCGTCTGTACCCGGATCGAGCATCCCTCGGTGCTGGAGACCGTTCGCTACCTGGGCGAACAGGGCTTCGATCTGAGGTGGCTCGATGTAAAGGTCGACGGGACGCTCGATGCCGATCAGGTAGCCGGAGCGATCAGCGACCACACGGCCCTCGTCTCAGTGATGGCGGCCAACAATGAGATCGGCACCGTCTACCCCATTGGCGAGATCGGTCAGCGCTGCCGCGACCGCGGCGTTCCTTTCTTTGTCGACGCGATCCAGGCCTACGGCAAGATCCCGATCCAGCCAAAGGAGATGGGGATCTCGATGCTCTCTCTTTCGGGGCACAAGATCTATGCACCGAAGGGCGTGGGGGCGCTCTACGTGGACTCGGACCTCGACCTTCCGCCGCTGATCCACGGGGGATCCCAGGAGTCGGGCCTGCGGGCGGGGACGGAGAACGTGCTCGGCATTATGGCCCTCGGCCTCGCGGCCAAGCTTGCGTTCGCCGAAATGGAGGGTGAGACGGCACGCTTCCTCAGTCTTCGCGGGCGGTTCCTCGAAGCTCTCTCCGCGGCGGCGCCGGGCGCGATAATCAACGGGACACTCCAGAACCGGCTGCCCCACAACCTGAGCGTCGGCTTCCCGGAAATCGATGCGGGCTCTCTGCTCCTGAGCCTCAACCAGATCGGCATCGCCGTCTCGGCTGGATCCGCCTGCAGCGCCGGTGACGACAAGGTCTCCCACGTGCTCCAGGCCATCGGCGCCGCCAACGATCTCTACGGCACCGTCCGCTTCAGCTTCGGCAAGCGAACCACCGAGGACGATCTCGACTACCTATTCGAGCACCTCCCGAGGATTCTCGACCGGCTCGCTGACGAGCGGCAGAGCGCGGCCTGATAACGTTCATTGTTGAATAGGAAAGTCAGCATGCCCGAGACCAGCTCCGTGGCGACTCATTACACTCATGGCGATCTGCTCGCTGCCATCACCGCCGGCCTGGCGAAGCTCGGCAAGACGCTCGACACGGTACTCCTGGAGGATCTCGCTCCGATTGATGAGTTTCATATCGGTGGCCGCGCCGCGACAGAAAGCTTTCTGGACCCGCTGGGCATCGAGGCCGGCGATCAAGTGCTGGATGTCGGATGCGGCCTGGGTGGAGCGAGTCGGTTTGCTGCCCATAGGTACGGTTGCCGAGTAACGGGAATCGATCTAACGGATGAGTTCGTCCAAACCGGAAAAGTTCTGAGTTCATGGGTCGGCCTCGCAGATCGTGTAGTGCTCGAGCAGGGGGACGCTTCGGCCACTGGTTACGCCGAGGGCATGTTCGACAAGGCCTTCATGCTGCATGTAGGGATGAACATCGCAGACAAGTCGGCCCTCGCTCTAGAGCTTCATCGCATTCTCAAGCCAGGCGGGACACTCGGGATCTACGACATCATGTATCTGGGCGATGGCGAGCTTGCCTATCCGGTGCCTTGGGCGACAAGCGCTGACCGAAGCGACATAGGGTCACCCGCTGACTACAGAGAGGCGCTGAAGGCGGCGGGCTTTCGCATAACCGTCGAACGAAATCGCCGGGAATTCGCGCTGGATTTCTTCGCTGGGCTTCAGGCGAGCGCGTCATTAGCAGGCGGCCCGCCACCGCTCGGGCTGCACATTCTGTTCGGAGAGACCGCACCCACGCAGATCCAGAACATGGTTCGAAATATCACCGAGAACCGCATTACACCGATCGAGCTGATCGCGAAAAAACTGCTGTAAGGTGCACGTGAACGGAGTCGTGCGGATTCTGGTCCCATTGACTCTCGTCGCGTGCAGCAGTGCATCCGAATCCGCCCGGCAGGAAGCCGAGCCACGACGCGAGACAGCACTGGACAGTGTGGTCACCATCGACACGGTGGATCACCCTGTGCCCGAGGTTGTTCGCTTGGACACGGTGCTGGACCTGCAACGCAGGCGAGTAAACATCGAGGAGAACGTATCCCTATACGTAGCGGAAGAGGGGACTGGCCCCGTCCTCGTGCTTATCAACGGCGGTCCAGGCAACACCCTTCATTCCTTCCTTCCGCATTTCTCAAGAGCCAACTCGTTCGCGACGATCCTCTACTACGATCAGCGCGGGACCGGCCAATCGGCTTGGAATCCTGGCGCGGGACCGTATTCCACTTCCCAGGCCGTGGATGATCTCGAGAGGCTGAGGTCCGCACTCGATCTGGACGAGTGGTTCGTTCTCGGACACTCGTATGGGGGTGTGATCGCTCAGTGGTACGCGATGAGGTATCCGCACCGGGTGCGGGGCATGATCCTTGTTGGTTCATCTGTGCCAATCGATGGACTGGACCTGGGAGAGCGTGATTATCGATCGGCTGGAGAAAGGGCTCGTATCAGGGAAGCCTATGCGATCGATGGCCAAGCGGTAGTGCCAGTACATGGCGGCGCAGTAGACCTCGTCTCACTGCGGAGAATGCTCTATAACGGGTACTTGAATGGAGACTGGAAGCGTCAGTACTTCTTTAAGCCTGGTCGCGAGCGCATGGCGCAGATCGCACGTCTCGAGTGGGTCCACGATCGAGACTTCAATGTGCAGATGAGGCGCGACGGCTTCTCGCGCGACCTGAGAGAAGTGTTCCTTCGAGCACCGATTCCCACCTTGATCATCGAGGGAGCGCAGGACGCCAATTGGGGACCCGAGAAGCCGAGGCTCTTCGCACGGCATCATCCGCTAGCGCAGCTCGTCGTCCTCGATTCTGCGGCGCACTACCCGTTCTCGGAGCGACCAGCTGCCTTTTTCGGGGCGCTCAGCGAGTTCATGCGACGTGCGCCTGCGGTGCCCGACGACGCCATCGAGCGTTGGATCGACGTCATTACAGAATTGGAGAACGACAATGCCACTCGATGATTTCGATTTTCTCGAGGGCCATTTTCTTGTCCGGCACCAGCGCCTCAAGGAACGACTTGCGGGTTCAGACGAATGGTTGACGTTCGACATGAAATTCTGGGGCCAGCCAATCATGGGCCGCGCGGCCTTGCTGGATCAAATGGGAGGAAGGTTAGGCGATCGCGAGCTTTGGGGGTTGACGCTGCGCCTATATGATCCCGATCGTGACCAGTGGAGCCTATACTGGGCGGACACATGGCAGCCTGGGCTGCGGCCTCCCGTGATTGGCCGCTTCAAGGGTAGGGTTGGCGAGTTCTTCGGAGACGATGAAGAGGGAGGCGTACCGGTACGCGCCCGTTTTCGGTGGTCCGATATTACAGCCGATACAGCCAGATGGGAGCAAGCCTTCTCTGTCGATAGTGGCGCTACCTGGGAAACGAACTGGATTATGGAGTTCGAGCGACTTTCTTGTGAGGTGCGGCCCTAAACGGCTCCGTCTCACGAAGTGCCGATGAAGCGAGGAGGCTCGCCGTGTTCGACCCTGTTGGGATCATTGTACTCATCGTCGCCGTTGCCGGGTTTGGCTGGATCACAAAGCGCGCCTGGCGTGTGCAACGACTCTTGCCGAGACTGGGCGGTGTAGCAATAGCGGGTGTGCTCACACTCGCATGCACGGCCGTTCTCGTTCTCGCTTTGAGGGGCTATTGGAAGCTGAATCGCGGGCATCCGAACCCCGTGCCGGAAGTCTCAGTAAGTCCGACTCCCGAGCGGCGTGCCAGGGGGGAGCAGCTGGCCGGAATGTGCGCTGGTTGTCATACGGCGGATGGCGAGCCGCCGCTCGAGGGGAGCGATTTCCTCGGTGAAGACGCTCCACCCATCGGTCGGTTTTACGCTCCCAATCTGACGCCGACTCACCTGAGCGAATGGTCTGACGGCGAGATCATCCGGGCGATACGTGAGGGCATTCACAGAAGCGGCCGATCATTACTGCTCATGCCATCTGAAACGTTTCGAAACCTGAATGATTACGATGTCGAGTCCGTTGTCGCGTTCCTGCGCGAGCAGCCTGCGGTAGAGCCCGACACGCCCGACCCCCACCTCAACGTTCTCGGCGCGGTCCTGGTCAACTTCGCGCCGATCTTCACGGCCCAGCCGCCCGTAATCGGGACCGTTACGGGGCCAGAGCCAGGAGCGACGCCTGAGTACGGACGCTATATCGCCTCCATAACGTGCGCCGCATGCCACGGGGAGGATCTGCGGGGAAATACACAGTTTGAAGTTCCGAGTCTGATCGGGGCAGCGCTCACCTGGAGCGAAGAGCAGTTTGGCTCATTCTTCCGGACGGGTGTGAAGCCCGGCGGCCTCTCCGTCGCCGACTCTGTAATGCCCTGGAGCCAGCTCGGTGAATTGATGGGCGCGGAAGGTATCAGCGCTGTCGTTCTCTATCTTGGCGAGGAATTCCCGACCCGGCCCGATAGCTTGGACAACCAACTGACGCCCTGAACCCGTACTTCCCCCCACCCGGGCATGATTGGTGCGCAACTAAAGAGTGCTGAGACGTCAGGAAGACCACAGCTCCGCCGCGTCGAATTGTTCGGCAACATATGGAACCTGTGATTCTTTCACGTTTTACGAGGTTTCAGCTCGCAAGAACAGAGAGCGAAAACCCCTCACACGGGAATGACAATCGATGCGTATTAGCCCACATACTTTTGCAGTGATCCTCGTCTTGAGCGCATCCTTCCTGGTGGCCGCTCCAGCGGACGCATTCGCTCAGGGCCGAGGGAAGGGAAGTCCGACTCCCGCGATGGTGTCGGTATCCCTGACGCCTGATATCCGGATCCAGATCCAGAATTTCTACTCGTCCCGGGCTGCGACTGGTGCCGAGGCGCTGCCGCCCGGCATGCGGAAACGACTGGCACGCGGCAAGGGACTGCCTCCCGGAATCGCGAAGAAAGTCGCTCCGGCAGGGCTCCGCTCTCGCATCGAGTTGCCGGGAGGATTCGAGATCGTCGAAGTCGGATTGGATATCCTCCTCGTCGAAGTCGCTACGGCGATAGTCCATGACGTATTGATGGACGTCGTGCGCTGAGGTTGCCGGGACGCCTGCGGGGTGGGGAACAAGCCGAAGACGCCGGACGTTGCAAACGCACTGCGGGGCGCTGACTAGCGCCGCGTATCTCAGCTCTTTTAGGTGACTTCCAAGACCTTAAGGGGAGGCGGTACCGTGATGGACGTCACGCGCCAGTGCCCGGAAGGGACGCCAAGATGCGAACATCTCTCGTACTCATCTTCTTGTGGCTCGGAGTGCTCGGGCCTGTCCCGCTTCAGGCCCAGAGTCGGCCGATCGAGCTCGGCACGGATCTGTCGCTTTCGTGGAATCCGGATGCGGGCTTCTTCGCGCTGACGGCTCCAGCCGGGACAGGCGGACTGTTAGCGGGCCTCCCTGCTCCCGTCACCGGCATCAGGGTTGGGATTCCTGTGTCCGACCTGGTGTCTTTTGAGCCTGCCACGTCACTGAGCCTCGTTTCGGATCTGGATAACACCACTGTCGTGTGGAACATCGCAGCTCGCCTGCTCTACCACTTCCACGACGACGAACACCGCTCGCGGCCGTACATCGCGGGCATCTTGACTCTGACTCTGGTGGATGTGGCGAGATCGGCTACTCAGTTCGGCGTCGGCGCGGAAGCCGGCGTGAAGAAGCCCATCAGCGATCAAGTGGGCTGGCGATTCGGTGCGGGTTGGTACCACGGATTCGACAACGACGACTTCAACGCGCGATATCCTGTATGGCTCGCTGGGCATCTCGGTCCTCCTCGGGGGAGGTTCCGACGAATAGGTTCGATTCGCTTATGAGGAAGGGAAGGAGCCGCAGTCTATTGAGGTGAGGTTGTGTATACCGAACGTTCGGTTTATAGTGTTGCCATGACAAAGATCACCGAGTCCGAGGTGTTGAATCGCCTGACCGAGGTATTTCGCACCCACGGATACGACGGAGCCAGCCTTAGCAAGTTCTCGGATGCCACGGGACTCAAGCGAGCTAGCCTCTACCATCGCTTCCCGGGTGGGAAGGCCGAGATGGCTGAGGCCGTCCTGGACCGGGCAAAGGAATGGCTCGTAACAAATGCCCTCGCTCCACTCGGCAGGGAAGGGCCGCCGGAGGATCGTCTCCGCCAAATGGCAAAGAAGCTGGACGAGTTCTATGATGGTGGCAAGCGGTCGTGCCTGCTGGATGCGCTCTCCTTTGGTGTAGAGGAAGGCGGAATCCGGGATCACCAAAAGGCCGGGATGGAAACATGGATAGCAGCAATCGCGACGATGCTGCGTGATTCCGGCATTCCGTTCCGGACCGCCCGTGAGCGAGCCGAGGACGCGGTCATCCGTATCCAGGGTGGGCTGGTGCTGGCACGAGTGAAGGGAGATCGGCTCCCCTTTCAGAGGACGCTCCGGAACCTCCCAGAGGACCTCCTCCGGAAGCAAAATTGATCAGAGGAGCAAACCAACGAGTTACAGAGTCAGCATTCTATTTCTCCGAGATGATTACCGAACGTTCGGTAAGATTGTGGTAGTCTTTCTCGAAGGATGTTTCAACCGCAGCTCCAAAAGCAGCAAAACACTCACAACGAGGAGAACTCATGAAAATCAAGCATCTCTTAATCGCATCGGCGATCCTATCCGTGCCGTTATTTCCGGGGTCCGCTTCGGCCCAGAGCGTGGAACCGACTCTGTGGGGCATCTACGGTGCTCACAACCGGCATGATTGCCCTGTTAACAATCGCGAGACCGCCAAGGAGGTGATCACGCTGAGCGAGACGGACCTTGGTCCGCTGATGGCGAAGTACGGGGTCACTGCTGTGGTGGACCAGTATCACTCTGGGCTCGAGCACACGTTCGTCTGGGTTGTCGAGACTACGGAGCCGCACAAGCTGGAGGAGTTCTCCATCGAACTCGGCGTCGCGCGCTGGAACGATCTGAAATTCGTGCCAGAACGCACTTTCGCAGACGTCATTAGGGACGTTCGGGCGATACACGGGTTGGAAGACTGGCAGCCGACCGCGAGTAACTGAGGACCGCACGCGGTCGCAACTCGCGATCGTCGACCCTCGGCGGCCCGGCTCCTCCAGGTTTAGGGAGGCGGGCCGGTCGAGGGAAGCCGGCTACTGCCGAAAACCTTACGAAATCAGCTATCATGCCTACAGAGGCTCAGCCATGAATATGATCAAAACGCTCCAGGCGGCGCGCCAGACACGAGACGACCGGGTCGTCGCCGGAATCCGGATCGCGCTAGGAATCCTATTCGTAATGACAGGCCTTATGAAACTCGCTGTGCCCACGCTGGGAGCGGCCTTCGGGGGGCAGCTAGCGGACGCGAACATCCCACTTGCGAGCCTGAGTCGCTCGGTCGTTCCTCTCGTGGAAATCGGTGTCGGTACCGTCCTGCTGGCTGGCTACTATACGCGAATCGCCACCCTGCTCGTCTACAGCATCATGATTGTGGCAACCTATGTACACCTGGTCGTCGACGACCCCTCTCTCTTCCCACTGCAGCCGCATAAGCCGGTCGTTCCAATCGTGGTGATGGTGCTCGCTGCCGCGCTTCTCGCGAAAGGCGGTGGATCGAAGAGCCTGGACCTGGCGGCCTCCTGCACAGCTGCCGACAAGCGGTCGCCGGGCTGCTGAAGACATCGGGCTGCTTGCCTGAGTGAACCGTTCAGGGCCAATCTTCCTCATGGTAGCCGTGTTCGGCCTGGCTGTTTCGAAGGCGGATTGAGAGGCGACTTGGATCATGAGAATGTCGAGTTCAGAGAAGCCGTCGAGGCCGATCTGTCATCCA
>JBDLJJ010000052.1:0-16072 GCA_039714435.1 Gemmatimonadota bacterium
TGCGAGACAGAAGACCGGCCGCGACTAGTAGAACAAGAGTGATGGCTATTTGTCCAGATACCAGAAGTCCGCGTAGTCTTTGGCTTGCCGAGCCTTCGGCTGAGCCCCGGCCAGCCTCATTGAGTGAGGAACGCAGATCGGGCCGCGAAGAGTGAATGGCGGGTCCGAGCCCGAAAAGCAGAACCGTGATTACCGATGCCGCAGCAGCGAATATGAGCACCCGCGCGTCAAGCTGCAGCTGGCCTACCCTTGGCAGCTCGCTGGCACCCAGGGCACCGAGGTAGGCCGTTCCTGCCACGGCAAGTAGGACACCCGCGACTCCGCCCAGCGCTCCATATATCGTGTTCTCAGTAAACAGCTGCCTCATCAGGCGCTCCCGCCCCGCCCCCAGTGCGGCCCGCAGCGTCAACTCGCGTTCCCGCCTGGCGCCGCGGGCCAGAAGAAGGCCTGCGACGTTGGTGCAGGCGATGAGCAACAGGAGTCCGGCGGCGGCGAACAGTACAGTCAAGGGCGCCCGGGCGCGTCCGACGATGGTCTGGGCGATGGGCTCGATACGCACGCCCGTATTGCGATTAGTATCCGGGTATTCGTCGGCTAGGATCCGCGCCACCCGATCCATGTCGGCCTGGGCCTCGGCGAAACTCACGCCCGGACTTAGCCGGCCTATGACGCTGAGCCAGTTGCGGCCCCTCACTTCGCTATCTTTGCTGATTACCCGTGGCCGCCACACCGAGCGGCCGGGAGGATACTCGAAGTCGGGCGGCATAACGCCGGCTACCAAAAAACCTTCATCGTCCAGGGTCAGGGTCGAGCCCACCAGGGCGGAATCTCCCCGGAATCGCCGCTGCCAAAACTCGTGGCTCAACACGACGACTTTGTCGTTGCCTTCTTCGAATTCCTCGGGCAGAAATGTTCGTCCGAGGACCGGGTCCGCACCAAGTGTCTTGAAGAAGTCCCTGGTTACGGCCCATGTCGGCAGGATCTCAGGGTCCCCCTCACCAGTGAGATCCATACTCCATGGTTCTGCTTCGGCCAGGGCTGAGAAGGTCTGGTTTCGATCACGCCAATCGAGAAAGTTGGCCGGTGACACAGGGCTGCGATCGCTGCCGTCCTGGTCGCCCGTCTGCCACAGCGAAACGACGCGATCCTGGTCCGCGAATGGAAGAGGGCGCAAGAGGACGCTGTCCACGGCGCTGAATATCGAGGTACTGGCACCGACGCCTATCCCCAGAGTCACTACGATCGCGATAGTCACACCTGGCTGGGTGAGAAGGTTTCTCGCGGCATGTCTGAGATCCAGCCGCCAATCAGTCCACCAGCGGTTTAGCCGCATGTCCCTTTCCCTCCTCATCCCGATCCCACGGCACTCGGCCTTTACCTGTTCGATGCTCCCGAAACGGCGCACCGCTTCGGCTCTCGCTTCATCCGGAGCCAACCCCGTCCGGATCAGTTCGCTCGTCCTCATCTCGACATGGAAATCCAGATCGTGGTCCACCTCGTCGCGTACGCTTGGCCGCCAAATGGCGGATCGCAGGCTTCTTCCGAATCGGTTGATGAGTGGCACGAGAGGTCCGTTCTTCTCTGCGGAGCTAGCGTCAGGTTTCCAGGAGAACCTTGGAAACCGCTGTGTGAAAGACCTCCCAGCGAGCTGTCTCGGTACGCAGGTGTCTCCGGCCTTTAGTGGTAAGCCGGTAGTTCTTCGCGCGGCGCCCGAGTTCCGAGAGCCCCCACTCCGCCACTATCAAGCCTTTTTTCTCCATACGATAGAGAGCCGGATAGAGGGATCCCTCTTCGGGCCTGATCGCCTCAGAGGTTGTCTGCTCGATCCAGCGCGCGATCGCGTAGCCGTGGCGCGGCCCCCAGGTGAGGGTCTTCAGAATCAAGGCTTCCAGTGTCCCATGAAGCATGGCACTTCTGCTTGATGACATCTCTCCTCCATTACCTAGATGTCTAGGCAATCTGTGGTGGAGTACCTAGACTGTCAAGGTAATAGGACCGAGAGAATTGGCTTTTGGTTGGACCCTTCGGCCGCTGGCGAGTATTACAGTGCCATGATTCACAATTCTATGAGACAACTCATCTGTGTCATGTCAGTCGCGGCCCTTGCGGCCTGCGGAGGCGAGACGGTGACAGAGCCACCGCCTCGGCCGCTACCGTCGTTCGACGGGTTCTTCGATTTCACGGACACAGCCACTGTGGACGGATTCCTGCGCCAGTGGATCGTTCATCTGCCTTCGGATTATGATCACCAGACGCGCCTCCCGGTGGTGATGGCCTTTCACGGGTCTGGTGAGAGTGCCCAGGGAATGCAGGCCGGAACCGGACTGGACAGCGATGCCAACGAGCGGGGCTTCGTCACTGTCTATCCCCGCGCCACGTCGCAGTGGGCCGAGGGCTGCGACTGCACGACGGCTGATCGCCTGGGCGTAGACGACGTGGGTTTCGTACGATTCCTGATTCGCGAGCTAGCCGCGAACTACGCCATCGACACGGAGCGAGTGTACGCGGCCGGCTTCTCGCAGGGCGGAGCGTTTACGGAGAGTCTCGCTTGCGCGATAGACAGCCCGGTCGCCGGAATCGCCGTCGTGGGTATGACGATGCGGCGTGGACTTCTGCAGTTGTGCGCCGTTCCCATCGCGCTCGGTCTGTCGATGCCGGCTCTTCTGATGCACGGAACGGAGGACACCAGCATTCCGGCGGAAGGCTCGGGTGAGGGACCTCGTTCCGTCCTCTCCCTGACGGAAGCGACTGGAGCACTGCTGGGGCTCAATCGGTGCTCGGGATCCCCTGCCGTGACGTTCGAACCCGCCGATCCGGAGCCGCTGCCTCGTTTTCGCCGTGAACGGTACACGAACTGTGCAGAGGGCGGCCGTGTGGAAGTAGATGTCGTGGAGGGAGGGGCTCACGACTGGCCTGCGCCAGAGCGCAACGCGACGGGACTGGACGCAAGCCGGCTGATCGCCGACTTCTTCGGACTCTAGACCGTGCCGGCGTGGTTTCGGCGCCCGAGTTTAGGGTCTGTTCCGATTGGAGCTCTTACTGGCCCCTGAGACTGGTCAGGCGCGCCTGAGTGTCTGCGATCTGAGGCAGCTCCAGCACGGCATCGCCCCAGCCTTCCAGAACTCTTTCGTAGTCGCTGATCGCCGCTGCAGTGTCGCCCAAAATCTCGTGCGCCCGAGCCTCATAGTAGAAATGTTGCTTCACAAAGGTGATGTAGTACGATCGGAAAGGCGCGGCCCAGGCCTGGCCTCCGATGTTCCGCGCCGCCCGTAGGGCTGCCTCACCTTGTCCTGTCTCCAACAGGGCACGCACGTACGTGTGATTCCCGACCACGGGAAGACCACCCCGGCTCTTGACGGAGTCTCCCCAGGCAACGGCTGATTCGTAATCGCCCCGATAGAATTCTGCTTCTCTGACAAGACCTGCGTCGATACGAGGTACGAACGCAGCGAGGCTGGGAGAGGCGGCAATCTGAACTCGTATCCGACCAACAAGCGCGTCGAAAGCGGACATACTTCCCTGCTCCCCGAGGGCCGCCAGCGCCGCGAACGGTGGTATGGGACTCAGCGGGTCCAGTTCCTGTATTCGCGCCGCGACTGCGGTGAGCGAATCGAGCTCATGAACCGCGATCAAAGCAGGTATCAGGGTGAGCAGAACCTGAACTTCCATTTCCGGAGTATTGGTCTCTCTGGCTAGTTCTGCACCTGCCTTCAACGACCGCAGCCCTTCGGCGAACCGGCCCTCGAACAGGTACGTGTCACCGGTGAGCGCCAGTGCATGGATCCGAGTTGGAGCGTGCTCCGATTCGACCCAGGCTTCAAGTTCGGCTCTCGCTTCCTCGGGCCTGTTCTCCAACTGGTAGGTACGAACGAGATGGTCCAACGATAGTGTGAAAGTTGGCTCTACTTCCAGCGCGGCGCGGTAAGCCTCACGCGCAGCTTCCAACCTACCGGCCTGTTCCAGGATTTCACCCTTGGAATCGAGAGGATTCGGCTCGCCAGGCTCCAGTTCCACATAACGCGAAATGAGAGAGTCGGCTACATCGAAATTCTTTTTGCGAGCGTGCCAGTACGCCAACTGGTTGTATGCAGATGCGTAGCCCGGATCTAGTTGAATCGTCTCTTCCAAGAGCGTTCGGCGCTCCTCGCTCTGCAGCGGATACTGACTGGCCAGGATGGTCCGGGCCTCCTTGTCGTCTGGATACCGTCGAACCAGGTCGGTGAGTATCGCGGTCCCCTTGTCGTCATCGTTCTCGAACATCCCGGCGATCATCGCATCCAGAAACATTCGGTCGCGCTCCGGAGCCGCGTCTCGATTCCTCCGAGCAGCTTGCAACGCGTTAACGCCAAGCGATATCTGGCCTACCTGGATAGCTGCAGCGGCAAGGCGAAGCTGGGCCAGCGCAAAGGTCGAATCCAGCGCCACCGCCCGTTCCAGGTGTTCTATCGCCCGAGCGGTCCGGAGTCGGCGCTCTGCTTCGAGTCCGAGCTGATACTCACGAAAGGCGGCCAGATTTCCTGTCGTGACGGAAGCTACCGAAAGGAGATCCGCGGTCTCGACCAGGGCTCCGAGTATTTCAGAGGAAAGCCGGGCCGAAATCTTGTCTACGAGAGAGAACACATCGGTGCCTCGCGCTTCAGCCGCCGCTGCAATCTGCCCCGTTTCGATGTCGACGAGGTTCGCTGTGAGTAGGAAACCCGACGGGCCGCCCAGGATCTGGCCGTCGACCATGAACCGGGCCCCGGCCCTAGCTGTTATCTGAGTGGCAAGCCCGCCCGAAATTGCTTCGGCCTCTCCTTGTCCCTCCGCCCGCAGCAGGTCGAACAGGCGCTGGCGCGATACGACTTTCAGGCTCGGAATCTGCGCCAACTGCGTAGACAGGAGCTCGGCCACACCGTCCCCCAGCCAATCGAACTCGGCGTCGGACACTTGATTCCTGAATGATAGTACGGCGACAGATTCGTCACCCAGATCGATGAGAGCTGTTTCCAGCGCTCGGTCAATAGGAGTGGCGGCGGTGCTGATCCTGTACGTACCGATGGCACCCAGAACGAGCAGCGTGGTGAGGATCGCGACCTCTGACCGGACAGCCTTTTGCGCTCCTTTTTCTCCGTGGAACCAGGCGATCACGATCGCCGCCGGAATACCCAGTATCAGCAGGAGGAGAGTCACATCCAGGAACTTGCGGGAAAGCCCGTAGTTGTCCACCACGAACTCGGCGACCTGCGCCAGGCCCCACGCCACGCCGAGGTACACGACGAGTACCTGGACCATCTTGCGGTCCAGCAACTGGTGAACGAACGAATGCTCTTTTTCCATATGAACAGGCTAGCCTTGTAGACGATACAGAGCCAGAAGCTTCCCAGTATTTCGGATCCTGTACCTACGCTATCGGAGAAGCTCAGGATTCGTCGGTCGGTGACCGGGCAGGCGCGACGTCTGTCGCGGCATGGGCTGCTGCTTGTTCTAAGCTGTCAAGTTTCCTTGACATAATATCAAGCACACATTACATTCGCGGCCCATTCGATAGGAGACGTGAGAATGACATCAGAACCACCTCGTCCGACGCTCTGGAGACGATTCGACCGGGCATGCGTGGCGACGCCGCTCGACAGGCGGAACATGAGGCGCTTCCTCCTCTGGCTGGTCGCCTGGATGGCCGCCTTCGTGGCGGCACGCCTGGTGCTGAGCGGAGGGCCAGCGGGCGCCACTCCGGTTCGCATCGCGGCGGCTGTGGGGCCAAGCCTGATAGGTATCGGCTGCATTCTGGCCTTCGCCAGTTATCTCAGACAGGCCGATGAACTCGCTCGGCGCATCCAGCTTGAGTCTCTGGCCATGGCGTTTGGTGGCGGCGCGTTATTCCTGGTTGGATATACACTCCTCGAGCAAGTAGGACTCCCCAGCATTCGGCCGCCGGGAGTGCTCGCGATCATGGCTATGCTGTGGGCTGTGGGGACCGTAGCGACTACCCAGCGATACACGTGAGAAACCGTTTGCCCGTGTTTCGGGCCGAACTGCGCTGGTCACAGGCACGACTCGCGGATGAGCTGGGAGTGTCTAGACAGACGGTCAACTCCATCGAGACCGGCCGCTACGATCCTAGTCTGCCACTGGCTTTCAAAATCGCCGCCGTGTTTGAGGTGGCAATCGAAGATGTATTTCAACCAAACTCTGGAGATGTTTCATGAAGACGACCGATGCCACAAGGCGGCGCGTTCAGACGCCCGTGCTGGTCACACTGTTCCTATGGATGATCGCCCTGGTTACGACCGTGCTTATTGTAGGAGAGCCTGGGAAGCTGACCTACCTGGCGCCGGTCCTTGCCATGTGTATGATCGGCAACATAGTCGCCGTACGCGGCCGGGTCCCGTAGTTACGCGACGCTAATGCTTCCTAAGAAGGGCCTCGAAGCGCGGGTTGCCCTGCAGAGGCTCCCAAACAGGATCTGTGCGCAGGGTTGCCACTGTGATAGTGGACGGGCGCCCCAGCTGCTCTTCGATAAGATCGAGGGCCGCTTCCGAGTCTCCGATCGCGGCCAACACCTCGGCGATGATAACTCGGATGTACGCTGAAGCCATAGCATCTTTGTCGGCAGGAAACGCTTCCAGGACTTGATGTGCCTGGCGACGCGCCCGCCCACGCTGACCTAGGGCAGCGTAAGCCGACGCGAGGTATGTCGGTTCGTACGGTATACCGTTCCATCCCACAGAGTCTTCGGTGAGGCGTCGCTCGAAAGCGTCCCTGGCCGTTTCGAACAGCTGTCGGGCGCGGGTGTTCTCACCGCGGGAGGCGTACCAACGACCAACGAAAAGCGAGTAGAAACCTGACGCGGATGATGCGCTCGTCGCGCTGAGGAACGACTCTGCCTCGTGTCTCAGGTCTGCTACCGAAACACTGTCACCTTCGAGACCGGAGCCCCTGTGACGGCGCGCCTGCCAGGCCAGTGCAGCGGATCCAAGCCAGCGCGCGATTTGACGCTGCGAGAAGACCAGACGGACGAGCGAATGACCTTCGAGGGTGGCGCTTTCGGTCTCGATATCCAGTACATGACCAGGCGCATCGCCGCGGGCCAGAGCTACGAGCATGCGGACAACGTAGGTGGACCCGATCTCCGGATCTATCGCTGCACTCAGACTCAGGTAGCGATCAGCCAGCTCGAATTCACGATTTCGCCAGTGTCCCACAGCGATCGTCCTGGCCACTAGCGACGAGTGTGGGTCTTCGGAGAAGGCGCGCTCGAGATACTCCTGGGCTGCGTCCCAGTTTCCAGCTCGTTGGTGCGTCCAGCCGATGGCCGTCAGCACCTGTGGATCATCGGGCATCCGCGACTCAGCCTCGGCGAGAGCGGACAGGGCTGTTTCGTAATCACGGGTTCGCAGGTGGTAGTGGCCCACCGCCAGTTGGGTTTGCGGGAGATCAGGCGCTAGCTCCAGGGCTTTGTCAGCGGCTTCGGAAGCCTGGGCCAGTCGTCGCATGCTGCGATCTGCCCAGAACTCAGTGGACAGAGCGACCGAGAGCTGTGCCTGAGCGAGCCCGAAGTCCGGGTCAAGATCAAGGGCTGTCTCGAGCAGGTCGACGCCTTGCAGCCGAGCGGCAGAGCCCGGGCGCCGCAACACACGAATTGCTTCCTGATACAGTTCCCAGGCCTCCGTATCGCCTGTAGTACGCGGGACGAGGTCGGACTCAGGCCGGTGCGGCAGTACTCCGCGGAGTTCTCTGGCGACCAGATCGCCGATGGTGGATTCCAGGTCATACAGGTCGGCGGCAGGCAGGTCATACTCACCGGCCCAGATCTGAGTGCCGCGCCGTGCTTCGACCAGCACCGGCCGGAACCGCGCCGCAGGGCGATCGCCCGTCGCGGTCAGCTCCAGCGTGCCGCTCAACAAGTAATCGGCCTCGCGTTCCTCAGCCCACATGGCATCGATCGGCCTCTGGGACTCGGCCGGAACGCGGGCTATCACGTCTACCCACTCCTGGTGCGCTAGCCGCGTGGCGATGGCGTCCGATGCGCCCGCCGCAAACTCGTCCCGAGTTCCGTCCCCGTACGTCTGAAACGTGAGAACCGCGAGACGTGGCAATTCATCAGGCTCTGGCAGAGCTGCGTAGTCGGGGCGGCTGGCAGCCACCGCCTGGATAGCCAGCAAGGCGGCCGCTGTGCCGCCGACCGCCGCCAGTGTAGCCGCGAGCCGCGTTTCGACCAGGTGGGGAATTCTGAGACGCAGATTTCGGCGCCGAAGCACATGTGCGGCCAGGGAATCTCGGCTATCTGGATCGCGGCTATCCGAAGTGACCGGACTCGCGCGGACGGAAGTCACGACTTCAGGGGTCGCGATGAAACTGTATCCTCGCCCCCTGATCGTCTCCACGTACGTCGGCCTACCAGCCGTATCTCCGAGGGTGAGCCTGATCTTGGCTATGCAGGTGTTGAGACGATCGTCGAAACCGACAACCTCCCGGCCCCAGATTTCTTGTTGTAACTCGTCGCGCGTGACGAGCCGGCCGGGGCGTTCCATGAGGTATCGGAGAACGCGCACTGGCTGAGCGGCAAGATTGGCAGTTCGGCCGTCTCGGTACAACGCCAGCCTGCGGCCATCCAGATCGAACGGCCCGAACCTGTAGATCGGGTTTTCCAGATTATCCACCGGAAACGCTCCCTCCGAGTTTAGTCCGGCCCCCTGCGATCCTGCTTAGCCACGCTTAGAAACGCCGCAAAGGCCCGCGGAGTGTGTACTTGTCACTATTAACACCTCTGGACTTCGATTGTTCATGCGAATTCATGGTGGGGCTGGGTACCCTCCGTGACCTTGGCAGAGTTTACGGGCAGATCTGAAATCAGGAGGTGAAACGTGTGGGCGTACCCGGTGAGACGATGCGTGATTCGGCCAGCCTACCTGACTTTTCTCTCGCTCCTCGCGGCCTGTGGGCCTGAGGGGCCGGTTGATCCGCCGCCACCAGCCGCAGAGCAGACGGTAGTGCTGGCGAGTCCGGTGGACACGTTGATCTCTCTGGACGAGACGGCACAGCTCACCGTCACTGTCACCGAGGCGAACGGCACCGCGGTTGTAAATCCGTCCGTTAACTGGGCGTCAAGTGCTCCCGGAACAGTTTCAGTTACGGCTCAAGGGGAGATTCGGGCGCGCGACAGTGGCAGCGCGTTGATCAGCGCTACTGTCGGCGGCGCGTCCGATACGCTGGAGATCACCGTCTTTCAGAAAGCCGCCTCAATCCAGGTTACGGGCCTCGATACAGTGTTCAACGTCGGCGTGCGAACTCGATTCAGCGTTACAGCCGTGGACGCCCTCGGGAATACTTACACACGGACACCTCTGGAGTGGACCACTTCCGATCCGGGTGTCGCCACGGTGGAGAGCACGGGTCTGGTCCTTCCGCTCGCTGCAGGTGCCGCGGTGGTTTCCGTGCGCGCGGGAGACGACAGCGGGGCGCACACGCTGGCCGTCGTGCCGGACATCGCGCTCCAAGTGAACGCGGCACTCGCCGAGGCGCTTCAGTGGACTTTCGAGGACAGTTTGACCGCCAACGGAGTAATTGGGGCCTCGGCGGCGGTCGTCATCCCGGGAGTCGGAACATGGCGCGGCGTGTTCGGTCGATCGGGCGACACCGATCGGATTCGGCCCAATATGATGTTTCCGACGGGAAGCATTTCGAAGATGGTGGTCAGCTCCCTGATGCTGGATCTGGTCGACGATGGCCTGGTCGGACTGGATGACACTGTGGGCCAATGGCTTCCTCCGTTCTCCAATCCCAACATCTCGCCCGGCATCTCGATTCGGCAGCTGATGCAGAACACGAGTGGGCTTCACTCGCACACGTCGAATCAAGCTTTCACCGACTCTGTCTTCGCTGATCAGCAACGTGTGTGGACGCCAGACGAAATAATGGAAATGTTTGTACTGGAGCCCGTGTTCGCGCCCGGAACCTCCTGGAAATCGTCCGGCACAGGCTACGTGCTGGTCGGCATGATCGCAGAAGCCGTGACCGGCGAACTGGCTGTCGATCTGTATCGCAATCGGCTGTTCAACCCGATGGGTCTGGCACAAGCCACGCTTGGAGGTTTCGAGGCTCCACCCGCGCCTGCGGCCGTGACCTGGAACGGACTGTTTGGAGGCCCATTCGAAAACTTCACGGCTACCTATCTCAACGGACCCTCGTTCGATACGGCCATTTGGGTGGCGTTCGGCACCAAAATCAGCGCCGGCTCGCTAGCCGAGTTCGGGACGCAGCTGTTCGGCGACTTCCTCAGCCCCGCGATTCGTGCGGACATGCTGACGACTGTGCCCGACGACGGCGGTATCCCGGGCCAGGTGGCTGGCGGGCTGGGCGTGCGCGAATACAACTACTTGGGACGAAGGCAGTTCGGGCACAGCGGGGCACAGGTAAACGGGGGCGGCTTCCTGGTCTGGGATGAAGACTCAGGCATCACCATCGCCATCCTGTACAACCAGAACGGTTCGTCACACCAGGGCTCCCACTTCCGCCTCGTGCCCCAGCTGCTGTCGATCGCGCTGACGGCAGCGCCGTAACTCTGCGTCCCGGCTTGAGGGGCTGGGAGTTGACAGCCCCTCGCCTGGCGCCTTTTCGCCGCGCGCCTCCTTCCCCGATACTGGCGTTCGCCGCCCGCAGTAGGGACCTTCCGGAGTAATCTTCGATCTCTTCTGGAATCGTCTACGGAGCGAGTGTGAATGCTCACCAGTAGCAGAGCTTTGATCACCGGTGCCTCGGCCGGAATCGGCGCGGCCTGTGCCCGCAAGCTGGCGGCCGAAGGCTTCGAGCTGGCTCTCTGGGCCCGCCGCGAGGAACGGCTCGACACATTGGCCGCCGAACTGTCCGCAGAGACAGGAGCGAGTGTCCGAACCGCCGCCGTGGACGTGCGTGATCGCGGCCAGGTCGAGCGGTCCGCGGCAGAGCTGTCTGGAGACGGCTGGACCCCCGATATCCTGATCAACAATGCGGGCCTGGCGAGCGGCTTAGATTTCCTGCACGAGGGAGACGTGGAGGATTGGGACCGAATGATAGACACGAACGTGAAGGGGCTTCTGTTCGTCACCCGACAAATCCTGCCGCAGATGGTCGCGCGTGGCACGGGCCACGTGGTCAACATCGGCAGCACGGCTGGCCACACCGTCTATCCGCGCGGCAACGTCTATAACGCCACCAAGTTTGCCGTCCGGGCTCTCAGTCAGGGTATGAACCTGGACGTGGCCGGAACCGGAATCCGGGTGTCCAGCGTCGATCCAGGAATGGTCGAGACCGAGTTTTCGGAGGTCCGATTCGCGGGTGACAGAGAGCGGGCAAGGGATGTGTATCAAGGCTTCCAGCCGCTCAGTGCTGACGATGTGGCGGATGCTGTTCACTTCGTCGTGACCCGGCCACCCCACGTCAACGCGATCAACCTCGTGCTCGTCCCGACCGCGCAGCGCGGAGGCTCTGTGGTGGACCGAACGTGAGCGGCGCGGATCGGCAGCTCGGCTCCGAGTCGGGTGGCAGGCCTGGCGGAGCGGCGGGAGAGCATGAGCGGGAAGCCGGATTCGCGCTGGCCGGCTTCGAGCGCTGGGCCCTGCCCCGCATGGCCCGGGCCCTGCCGGCCTGGGTGGTGCCTGACCACCTCACCGGACTCGGCCTTCTCGCATCCACGGGCATCGCCGCCTCCTACATGGCCTCGAACCGTTCGCCGGCCTGGCTCTGGGTGGCCAGCGCTCTGCTCATAGTGCAGTGGTACGGAGACAGCCTGGACGGAACGCTGGCCAGAGTGCGAAAGATCGAACGACCACGGTACGGCTTTTATCTGGACCACCTCACTGACGCCTACTCCACGCTGGCGATCGGCCTCGGACTCGGTTTCTCCCCGGTAATGCTGCTGTCGGTGGGCCTGGCGATTTCCATCGCCTATCTGCTGCTCTCGATCAACGTGTATCTGGAAACGCACGTGTTCGGGGAGTTCAAGCTCGGCCACGGGATCGTGGGACCGACCGAAACGCGCATCATTCTCATCGCGCTCAACACCCTGGCGGCCGTCGTCAGTCCGCTCACACTTCGCATCTTCGACATTCCGTTTACCGCATTCGACTTCGTGGGACTGGCCGCGGCGGCGGCCATGATCGGGCTGCTTCTGCAGCGGGCCGGTGGCAATCTGCGGCGCCTGGCCCGGCTGGAGCCGCCAAGAAGAAGCTAGGATTGGCTGCCAGCGGGCACGGCTCGGGCCGGGTCGTGCGCAGTAAGGTGTGCAAACTCTGCCGCGGCGCTCGTCCTGTTCTGCGATGACTGACAAGGCCGATAGCGACACTAATAATACTGCTGGAATCAGAATACTTCAGGAGCGAACGATGCCTACCAAGTCGAGACGTCCCGCAAGACGAATGATACAGGCCATGCTGGGAATGGCTGGAATTACAGCCCTGGCCGCCCCGCTAGCCGAGCTTACCAGGCCAGAGTCGGCCGCAGCCCAGGAAGCGGAGCGAGTGAAGTCCACGGCGGAGCAGCGCGAAAGTGTGGCGATCACCGTATACAACCAGAACTTTGGACTTGTGCGCGAGGTGCGTGGCTTGCCAGTGGGTCGAGGCCTGTCCGAATTGGAATTCGGTGACGTGGCCTCCAGCATCCAACCGGAGACAGTGCATATCCGCGCCATGGGCCGAGGTGCCAACCTCGACGTGCTGGAGCAGAACTATCAGTACGATCTGCTCAGCCCTCAGAAGCTCCTGGAGAAGTATGTCGGGCGCACCGTGAAGCTGGCCCGCTGGAATCCGGGCGAGGAACGCGAGGAGTGGATCGACGCCGAAGTACTGTCGGTTAACCAGGGCACGATCTTCAAGACCGACGAGGGCATCACCTACAACTATCCGGGCCGGATCATTTTTCCGGAAGTGCCCGAGAACCTGATCGCGCGGCCGACCCTCCTGTGGCTGCTCAACAGCCGGAGCGATCAGCCGCGGGCCGAAGTTTCCTACCTTACGCGCGGGCTCAACTGGAAGGCCGACTACGTGATGGTCGTGGACGACAAGGACGAGCACGGCGACCTCACAGGCTGGGTCACTCTGACCAATCAGAGCGGCACGTCGTACAAGAACGCCCAGCTCAAGCTCGTCGCCGGGGATGTACAGCGCGTACAGGACGAGGCGCAGAAGCGGCGGGAATACGACATGCTGAGAGCCGCTCAGGCGGCTGAGGAGGCGGCCGGTTTCTCCGAAGAGGGTTTCTTCGAGTACCACCTGTATACCCTCGGCCGTCCAGCCACCGTGCTACAGAACGAGCAAAAGCAGGTTCAGTTGCTCGAGGCCAGCGGCTTCCAGATCGACAAGCGGCTGATCTTCTATGGGGCCCCTTTCTATTACCGCGGATCTTATGGCCAGGTAGTGTCGAATCAGAAAGTCGGCGTCTTTCTCGACTTCGAAAACAGTGAGGAGAACGAACTGGGCATGGCGCTTCCGGCCGGCATCGTACGGGTCTACAAACAGGACAGCTCGGGCGCGCAGCAGTTCATCGGAGAAGACAGGATCGACCACACGCCGCGGGACGAGACTCTGCGAATCAAGATGGGCGAGGCGTTCGACGTCGTCGGCGACCGCAAGCAGATGGAGTACAACGTCATCTCCAGATGCATCTCGGAGAGTAGCTGGGAGATCGAGCTGAGAAATCACAAGGACGAGGATGCCCAGGTGGACGTGATGGAGCCGATCGGCGGCGATTGGCAGATTCTGTCTTCCAGCCACGAGGCCACTAAGCTGGACGCCAACACGTTCCGCTTTCGGGTTGATATCCCGTCGCGGGGAGAGACGACCATTCGCTACCGGGTGAGGGTGCGCTGGTGCTAGAGGATTAGAGCCGGCGCCGGACTACTGGCGCCGGTACCAGCCGAGACCTAGCCTGCTCCGATGACTCAATGGACAGGCAGGCTCCTGGTAGCCAACGCGTTGATGTACTTTCTGGCCGGACCGGGAACGCTGCTGTCGGAGACGTTGCTGCTGGTACCGGCCGGGATGTTTGTGCGTCCATGGACGGTCGTTACCTACATGTTCCTGCACGGCAGCTTTACGCACCTGTTCTTCAACCTGCTGGTGCTTTTCTTCTTCGGGCCGCGCCTGGAAGCCAGGCTCGGAGGCCGGTCGTTTATCACTCTGTATCTGATCTCGGGTCTGGTCGCGGCGCTCTTTTCACTTCTGACGCCGTTCATTCGTATAGTGGGTGCGTCAGGGGCCATCTACGGAGTGGTTCTGGGCTACGCTCGTTTCTGGCCCCATGACCGGATCTATATCTGGGCTATCCTTCCCGTGGAGGCGCGCTGGCTCGTTATCGGAGGAACCGTCCTCTCGCTGTGGGGCATCTTTCTGCTCGTCAGCGGCGCCGGGGCCGGTGGGGTGGCCCACCACGCCCATCTGGGTGGATTCGCGGGCGCATATCTGTACCTCAGGTACCGGGAACACACATCTCCGGCGGCGAAGTTCAAGAAGAAGGTGGAGGGTGGAACAAGGAAGGGGCGAAACTACGATCGCCAGGCGATGGAGCGGTGGTCGAGAATCGATCCAGAATCGTTGCACGAGGTGAACCGGGAAGCACTTCGGGCGGTGATGGAGAAATTGAGCAAAGAGGGAATCGGCAGTCTATCGCAACGGGAACGCGAATTCCTGGACCGGTTCAGTCCATCCTAATCTCAGGCGCACCCAATGTTTGAAGCGGCCGGCAGTCCATATCTGGTCTCGTACAGTGATGAATTCGGGATCGCTTCCGCCCGCACAACTCCACCGGCCGGCACGACTCTGGACGAGTCCCGCTCCAACCTGAAGAGACTGAAGAAACAGCTCAGCGATCTGCAGCGGCGCTTGTACGCTCAAAACAAGTTCGCGGTTCTGTTGGTGTTTCAAGCCATGGATGCGGCAGGCAAGGACAGCACGATTCGCTCGGTTCTGACCGGGGTCAACCCGGCCGGATTCCAGGTCTTTTCGTTCAAGCAGCCTTCACCCGAAGAACTCGACCACGATTTTCTGTGGCGCACGGCGAGGCGGCTTCCCGAGCGCGGGCGAATCGGCGTCTTCAACCGCAGTTACTATGAAGAAGTTCTCGTCGTACGGGTCCATCCTGAGTACCTCGGGTCGCAGAACCTGCCCTACCCACCTGACGGCGATCGATTGTGGCTCCAGCGCTATGCCTCCATTCGAGAGCACGAAAAGCACCTCGCCCGGGCAGGCGTGGTGATCCTGAAGTTTTGGCTCAACGTTTCGAAGAACGAGCAAAAAAACCGGTTCCTGGCCCGAATCGACGAGCCTCGCAAGAACTGGAAGTTTTCGGAGTCGGATGTCCGGGAGCGGGGTTACTGGAACGATTACATGGAAGCGTATGAGGATACGCTCAACGCTACCTCCAGGCCCTGGGCTCCCTGGTACGCGATCCCGGCCGACGACAAGCCCTACATGAGAGCTGCGGTAGCCGAAATCGTGGTCCGGAACCTGGCTCAGCTCAGGCCCGACTACCCGAGGCTGTCAGTGGAGCAGGAAGCCGCGCTGGGATTGATGCGAGAACACCTGGAGAACGAATAGCGAAACTTTCTCGCCTCTCCACCTGTCCAATAGTGTATAGACGACAGAAAGGGGTGGTTGGGATGGGTACGAAAAGTTTGGTCCTTGTGGCGCTGTTGGTCAGCGCGTCTGCATTCTCTGGTGCTTCTATAGCCGCCGAACGGACAGATCAGTCACTATCCGTCGCGCGGGCTCATTCGATTCGAGTGTCGCCTCCCACGTTCGCCGGCTGTCTGCCGAGTCTCGAGGAGGGTTTCGCGTACATCGAGTTGAGGAACCCCGTGGCCCGAGGCTGGGACAGACTTCAGCCGCCGACCGTAGCCGAGGTGGACGCACCCACCATTCAGGACGCGCTGCCGCGGCTCGAAGAGGGCGCCAGCGGCTTCCGGAGGCCGAGATCAGCCTATCAGATCCGAAGGCCCGTTAGACTCGCCTGAAGCGCCTCGAGTCAGCGCAGATCGGCTCCGAGCAGGGCTTCGAGTCTGGCCAGGCCGAGCTGATAGTCGAACTGGCGCTGGATGAGGTCTACCTCGGCCTGGCGCAGA
>JBDLJJ010000053.1:0-15968 GCA_039714435.1 Gemmatimonadota bacterium
GTGGACTTGCCGGCCCCCAATTCGCCGATCAGACACACGAATGGTCCGTCCGAGCCCAGGCCGCGGCCCACCTCCGTGGCCCAGCGAATCATCTCCATTTCGGAGAGATCTCCGGACCAGACTTCGCTGGATGTCCCCGCCCCCGCCTCAGTCACTTGCGGGTGCTCCGCGGCCTGTCTGTGGCCGAATCGAGGGCCGCCTTCACCTGGAACAGTTGATCGCGAACGCGTGCCGCGCGCTCGAAATCCAGAGCTTCGGCCGCCGCTTGCATCTCCTCCTCCAGCGCCGCCGCCAACTGTTCGGGCGGCAGTTGCTGGTACTCCGCGTCTGGCTCGGCCACCGCCGCCCCTTCCCGGACATCGGCTACCGAGGTGCTGAACCGTATCTGCTCCACCGATTTAATAATCGAGCGAGGCGTGATCCCGTGTTCCTCGTTGTAGGCGGCCTGGGTCTCCCGACGCCGGTTCGTCTCGTCGAGCGCCCGCTCCATGGAACCGGTGATCCGGTCCGCGTACAGGACCGCGGTCCCGTTCACGTTTCGCGCCGCCCGTCCAATCGTCTGAATCAGAGACGTCTCAGAGCGCAGGAATCCCTCCTTGTCGGCATCCAGTATGGCGACGAGTGACACCTCGGGCAGATCCAGTCCTTCTCGCAGCAGATTGATCCCTACCAGGACGTCGAACACGCCCAGCCGAAGCTCGCGCAGGATCTCCACCCGCTCGATGGAGCCGATGTCGCTGTGTAGGTACCTGACCCGGATTCCACGCGAGGCCAGGAACTCCGACAGGTCCTCCGACATGCGCTTGGTGAGCGTGGTAACCAGCACGCGCTCAGACCTTCCGGTTCGCAGGCGGATTTCCTCGAGCAGGTCGTCGACTTGATTAGCCACCGGCCTGATTTCGACTCTGGGGTCGAGGAGCCCGGTCGGGCGAATAAGTTGTTCGACGATTACGCCCTCCGAGCGTTCGAGCTCGTGCCGGGCGGGCGTGGCACTGATGAAGATCCCGCTCGGGACGAGATCTTCCCACTCGTCAAAGTTGAGGGGACGGTTGTCCAGGGCCGAAGGAAGCCTGAATCCGTGCTCTACCAGGGTGAGCTTTCGGCTCCGGTCGCCGCCATACATGGCCCCGATTTGAGGAATCGATACGTGCGACTCGTCGATGATCACCAGGAAGTCGTCGGGAAAGTAGTCGAGGAGACAGTACGGCCTTTCCCCAGGCTGGCGGCCGTCCAGATAGCGCGAGTAGTTCTCGACACCTGGACAGATTCCTATTTCCCGGAGCATTTCCACGTCGAAGCGCGTTCGCGACTCCAGGCGCTGCGCTTCCAGCAGGCGTCCGTCCCGGCGAAGCTCCAGCAGGCGTTCCTCGAGTTCCGTCAGGATGGCGTCCACGGCCCGTTCGAGCCGGGTTGGCTCGATAGCGTAATGGGTGGCCGGAAAGATGGCGGTGGCCGGCAGGTCGGTGATCGACCGTCCGGTGAGCGAGTCAATTTTTGTCAGCCGTTCCACTGTATCATCGAACAACTCGATCCGGACCGCCTGCTCCTCGTAGGCCGGCAGAACCTCGATCACGTCCCCCCGCACCCGAAACTTGCCCCGCTGGAAGTCCACGTCGTTGCGGTTGTACTGGATACCGACTAGGCCGGCCAGAACGTCTCTACGGGTAATCGTCTGCCCTACCTCCAGACGGAGCATCCGATCCCGGTAGACGCCGGGGTCGCCCAACCCGTAGATGGCGGACACCGATGCCACGACGATTACGTCAGACCGCTCCATGAGAGACGATGTGGCCCGTAGCCTGAGCCGGTCGATGTCTTCGTTGATCGAGGCGTCTTTCTCGATAAACGTGTCCGTGGATGGCACATAGGCTTCCGGCTGATAGTAATCGTAGTACGAAATGAAGTACTCGACGGCGTTCTCGGGGAAGAACTGCTTCAACTCCCCGTACAGCTGGGCCGCCAGGGTCTTGTTGTGGCTCATGACCAGCGTCGGGAGACCGATTTCAGCCACCGTGGCGGCCATCGTCACAGTCTTACCGCTTCCCGTAACGCCTAGCAGAGTCTGCCACTTCATGCGCTGACGGAGTCCCTCGGCCAGCTCCGCTATCGCGGCTGGCTGATCCCCGGTGGGATCAAAGGGGAGCGTCAGACGGAATCTATTTTGTGCGGACATTCAGACCTTTCCTCCAGATGTGGCAATCGGCCGGGCCAGGGAGGAGCGCGCAAGGTGTGGAACGGGGTTTGACGCCGGGGTAGGACCGGAGCAGGTTAGGCGCCTCAACCTCAGACAGGACCTGAACAGGGAATGACTAAAACGCGAACCGTGACCGTGGCCCACCTGCTGGCCGCTGCGCCGCTGGCGGCCGTGCTGCTCACGGCCGGGTGCGATACGCCAGCTGACCAGGCGCTGGCCAGCGCGGAACTGGAAACGCGTTTACAAGAACTGGTGTTACAGCACGCATCGGTACAGAGCCAGTTTCGGCAGCTTCAGGCTGAGGCCCTCAGGACACCCGGGGTTCGCGAATTTCAGGACTCGTTTTACGCCATGCTGCGGCCGAAGATGATAGAGGTCGACCCGCGGGCCGAGGAGTGGCTCGACCGCGCCGCTCAGGCCGGACATGACATGTCGCGCGCCACCGGTACCGCCGTCGTATCCTCCGCCGATGAACCGGTGCCGCCGCCGGACATTACCGAGAAGCGACGCATCGCGACCGAGATCCAAGACATGGAGCGGGCGCTCGAGCCCATCCGCTTAGAGGCGATGTCTGACCCGGCGGTGGCGGCAAGCTTCGTCGCTCTGCAGGACACGCTGGTGGCCACCATGCTGGAAATCGACCCCGACTCGCAGGTCCTGTTCGATCAGATGACCGATATCGAAGCGAAGATCAGGCAGGTGCGTCTGGAGCAGGACAGCGCGCGTAGCGGTTGGGTATCCGAGCCAGCGGTCAGACGTCCAGAGTAAGGTCGCTGTCTCCAAAGCTCTCTTTGCGCTCGACGCTCAGGACGCCCGTCACCCTCTGAATCTTCTTCATCACCTTCGTAAGATGGGCTAGATTCTCGACCTCGACCACGAATTGCCCCGTCATCCCGCCTTCGACGGAGCGAATATCCGCCGACTGGATGTTGGTTCTGGTGTCTGTGATCGATTTGGCGATATCGGCGAACAGCCCGTGCCTATCAGTACCCTCCATGACGATGCGGACCAGAAAGCGCTGCGACCCGTCCGTGTCCCAGTCGATGAGAATCCGGCGCTCCGGATGATCGGCCAGGTTCAGGATGTTCGGACAGTCAGTTCGGTGTATGGACACGCCCCGTCCTCGCGTGATATAGCCCGTAACGTCGTCGCCCGGGACGGGCTGGCAACACTGAGAGTAGCGCACCATCAGGCTGTCCATGCCCTGGATTCGGACCCCTTTGGGATCACGCCATACCTTCTCGACAAACTTGGACAGACGCCTGCGCTCCGGTTCCGGAGCCGGGCCGACTTCTTCCTTCAGCACGGCTCGAACAGCTCGGGTCAACCCCAGCTCGCCCCGGGCTACCGAGATCAGAAGTTCGTCCATTCCACCCGCCAGTCCCAGCGCTCGGGCTCCTTCTTCCACCTGCTCGTCCGTGGCCTTGGCGCGTCGCTTCTTGAGCTCGCGTCCAAGGATTTCGCGGCCCAGACGGATTGCCGTGTCTCGCTCCTCCGTGCGGATCCATTGTTGAATCTTGTGCCGGGCCCTGCTGGTTTTAACGAAACCGAGCCAATCGCGGCTGGGCTGTCGGCCGTCGTCCGTAACTATCTCCACCGTGTCGCCGTTCTTGAGCGGCTTGGAGAGCGGCGCGATCCGCCCGTTGATCCTGGCGCCGTCGCAGTGCATACCAATCTCTGTGTGAACCGCAAAGGCGAAATCGATCGGGGTAGCGCCTTTAGGCAGCTGCTTCACATCGCCTGCCGGCGTAAAAACGAACATCTCATCCTCGAACAGGTCAATCCGAAGAAACTCGAGAAATTCCTCGGGTTCCCGGGTCTCCTGCTGCCATTCGAGGACCTGCCTGAACCAGGCCAGCTTCTCGTCTACCTCGTCGCTCTCGGTGCCCTCCTTGTACCTCCAGTGAGCTGCGATACCCAGCTCGGCGGTGCGGTGCATCTCTTCCGTTCTCAACTGGATCTCGTATAAGCGGCCGCCCGGACCGAAAATCGTAGTGTGCAGGCTCTGATACAGATTCGATTTCGGAGTGGCGATATAGTCGTGGAAGCGCTCTGTCAGCGGAGTCCACTGATTGTGGATCACCCCGAGCGCATGGTAGCAGTCGCGAACCGTGGGGAGTACAACGCGAACCGCCAGCACATCGTAGATTTCCTCGTAGGGCTTGTCCCGCCGCACCATCTTCCGGTGGATTGACCACAGGTGCTTGGCCCTCCCGGTCAACTCGCAGGCCAGCCCCGCCGACTCCAGCTCCGCCCGCAGCGGTTCTTCCATCCGGCGGATGAGCTCTTCGCGCTGCTTGCGCTTGTCCTGGACCTTCTTAGACAGGTCCCGGTACTCCTCCGGCTCCAAGAACTTGAAAGCCAGATCCTCCAGCTCCCAGCGCAGCTTTGCCATGCCCAGCCGATGCGCGAGGGGCGCATAGATGTCGCGTGTCTCGCGGGCGATCCGGCGTTGGCTGTCGCGTTCCAGGTGCTCCAGCGTACGCATGTTGTGGAGCCGATCGGCCAGCTTGACGATGATGACCCTGGCGTCGCGGGCCATGGAAAGAAGGAGCTTCCGGTAATTCTCCACCTGTCGCTCGGCCAGCGATCCGAACTCGACCCGGGCGATCTTGGTCAGGCCATCCACGATGGTGGCGATTTCGGTCCCGAACCGGTCCCGGATCTCGGCAATCGTAGCGCTGGAATCTTCTACGACATCATGCAGGAGAGACGCAGCGATGGTGACCGTGTCGCGGTGGATCTCCCCCAGTATGGAGCCCACCGCAACGCAGTGCGTTATGTAGTCTTCCCCAGAGCTTCGTTTTTGCCCGGCGTGCCGCTCGCTGCTGAACTGGAACGCGTCTGCCAGTAGCTCGTAGTCGAGATTCGCCGCGGGCCCGCCGATGGCCCCCAGCAACTCGGACGGGAGATGGGTCTCCGCTGCCGCCCCGTCACTCCCGGAGCGGTCCGTGGCAGTACTCTTCTTCGCGGCTGAGCGGGCCATTGGCGCTTTCTTTTTTCGGGTTCGTGCGGCACATAAACATACGGCTCCGCAATACCCCGGCCAATCTTGGCGCCGGCTGGCTGGCCGCTACTGCCCTCGAGCCCTCCAGAACTCTACGGTTCCCATATCCACTTCCGCTCCCTCTGGCTTCTCAACAAGCGATTCGTCGAATTCACCGTCTACGGAGAGGTTGAACACATGGTGCACCGCAACGACCTCATCCATTTCCCGCGCTCCCAGGCCATAGGTCTGATAATAGGCCGGAATCACCAGCCCGCCGGTGCGGCGATACTCACCGAACACGTGCCATATCGGGCCCAGCGGCTGGGTGGGACTGGCGGCCATCCCCGGATGGGCGATGTCGAACTCCACAGCCTTCATGAGCTTACTCGCGGGGTCTACGAAGATCCGGTAGTAGGTCCCTGGCACCGAAGCTCCACCCGTCGGATAATGCATGAGTATCGATAGAAACTCGCCCTCTTCGTTGGGCAGAGTCTGCATCCCTTCTAGAGCGAGCTTCACGCCGTCCTGCTGAGTAAGAAAAGGCAGGCTGATGAAGCTGAAAGTGAGCCGAGCGAAGAAACCGGCCGGGATGGGCATCGGCCAGCCCTGGCTCCACACTTCCTCTCCGTCAAACGCCGTCTGCGCTCCGAAAACCGGCCATTCTATGTGAGACAGACCGGTAGCCGGTTGAACGGTTTCAGTGGACAGGAACGGCTCCGGTGAATTGGACGACTTGGTAAAGAAGCGGTAGTTGAACCGGTCAACGTCATTCCAGGCTTCCATACCACCGTGCGCCCTGACCATCTCCTCTACCACCCGCCGGGTCTCGGCGTCTGCGTATTCGGGACCGCCAGCCACGCCAGTTGGTGCGGCTGCTGCCAGTGAGAGTAATGCGACGACCGCTAACATTTGTTTACTCCTTAGTTGATTGATTCTGGACTACTCCTGTGCTGAACACGCTGCGCGGCCCAAACGTTTTGAATCCGAGATTCGCGCCGCGGCAGGCAACCCGGAAGCTCGCCGCCACTGTCTAAGGTCGAGTCATGCAAGCGATTTCCCGGTAACGACCCCAGGCTACGGAGTAGTGAAATGAGTCTAAATGTGGTCCGCTCGATGTTCCTCGCAGCGGCACTGTCAGCTGCCGCTTCGCTGTTCAACACGGTGCACGGACAAGATCTCGTCGAGCTGCCGGCAGCCGACAAGAGTCTTGAGCTGGCGTCCTCAGAGCTGTACAGCGTCGGCTCCTTCGACGGCGAAGATTGGGAGCTGTTCGGAAACCGTGTCATCGTTGCCTTCGGACCTGACGAACGGCTCTTCGTGCTGGATGCCGAGGGCCATCGAGTGCTTATTCTCGACTCCGCTGGAGAGCTTGTCTCGATGTTCGGGCGTGAAGGCAGCGGCCCCGGAGAACTTCAAAGCCCGACAGCGATCGCCGTTACTGGCGACAGTCTCGTCGTGATCGTGGATATGGCCAAGCGTGGCCTGAGCGTGTTCGGCCTGGATGGCACGTTCGTGCGATTCGTCGGCACGGACGATCAGTTTGCCAGCGGCGTCGCCGGCGGCGGGTCCGGATCGGTCGTCACTGAATACAGCATGAAGATGCAGACGGGACAGGACGGCCAGGTTTCGGTCGACAACACACCGCAGCTGGAGCGCCAGGCGGTCGGAGGCGCGGCGGGGGTTTCCGCTATCTATCAGCAGACCGTACCAGAGGTGGCGGAATCAGGGACGCGTGAAGTCTCGGGCGGCGGCATGAGGATGTCGTTTGGCGGGCAGCGGGAAGAGTTTGCCCCGGCTCTTAACTGGGCCGTACTGGGGCCGAGCCGGATCGCGATCGCCGACGAAGCCGGATATCTGATCAAGATCCTGGAGCGGGGATCGGGCATCTCGCGTCACCTGGTGCGACCGATCGAACCCGCGGCCGTCTCAGAAATTGACCAGGAGGAGGTCAAACGACGGCGCCGGGCAGCCCTGGAAGGAACGGGTAGTGGCGGCAGTGGAGGAGTGACCATCATGTTCCAGCGCGGGGGTGGCGGCGGTGGATCGCGGAGAATGTCGGTTCCGCAAGAGATGATCGATCAGATGGTGGACCAAATGACATTTGCCGATGTACGCCCCGTCATCAGCGGCCTCACTGCCGATCGTTCGGGACGAATGTGGGTCAGGAGAGATGGAACGGAGATTGGCGAGCCCGGACCGGTCGATCTTGTGTCGGCAGCTGGCGAATATCTCGGGACGCTGGATGCGGAGGTAGTCGTGCCTGATGCGTTCGGCCCGGGCGGCATGGCGGCCTTCGTCGAGAAAGACGAACTGGACGTGGTCAGGGTCGTGGTTCGCAGGCTCTCTGTACCTGGCTCATGATCGGGGTCACTCGCTGGCGATAGGGCTGATCGGCGCAGCGGCGGAACCGTTGCCAGTTGCCGCCGCTATATAGCCCCGCTCCAGCAGACTCACGAATCCGCCGTCTCCAAGGACGATGTGATCGCGCACGGGAATCCCCAGCAGACGGCCGCTCTCGACAAGCTGGGACGTGACCTGCAGATCGTCAGGCGACGGCTCGGGATCGCCGCTCGGGTGGTTGTGAGCGAGTATTACACTGGCGGCTGACCTGGAGAGCGCCGGGGCGAACACCTCTCGGGGATGCACAAGAGAGCTGTTCAGGATGCCGACGGTGAGGCAGCGTTCGCTGACGACCCGGTTCTGCGTATCCAGGTACAGGACCCAGAACTCCTCCTGACGCCGGTCCCGGAGCACGGGCCCCAGTCTGCGGTAAACGTCCCGTGGCCCGCCGATGCGAGGCGACTTGCGGGCACGTTCTGATGCGGCTCGCCGGCCGAGCTCGAGCGCCGCTGTGATGGTGCTGGAACGGGCCGGGCCTATTCCGGAAACCTTCTGTAGCTCGCCCTGATCGGCCTGGGCCAGACGCCGTAGGCTACCGCTGAAATGGGCCAGAAGATCGGATGCGAGGTCGAGAGAGTTCCTTCCTTCCGTTCCCGAGCCCAAAACGATCGCTACAAGCTCACGAGTCGCCAGTGCCTGCGCGGAAAGGCCAGCCAGGCGCTCGCGGGGTCGCTCCGCGTGCGGCCATTCTCTGATCGACGAGGACAAAGCGCGCTCCGGTTGGGGTCAGGGACTTCACCGTAGCGCGAGCGCTCATCACAGTCTCAACGGAGGCCGAGCCTACGAGGTCAGCGTCCGCTCCAGGTAGCGGTCCACAGCATCGGCGGTGGTAGTTCCGTCCGCGTTCAAGACCGTATCCACGTAGGCGTCGCGCTCGAAGGCCACCACCTGGAGATCCCAGACGCAGACGGACTCCGGTCCGGCGGCTGGCCGCCAGTTCGAGCCACCGTCGAGTGAGCGCACTGCCACACGGAGTGGCAACTCGTTCTCCCGGTCCCACCAGCCGAGTACGCAGTAGTTAGCCGTGCGCCCCAGATGAGATATCAGGAAGCCGACTCCTGGCCTGGCCGGGGCTACTGCCGGGTGCGGCAACTTCGGGAGCAGTAAAGAAATTCCGGGCTCAGATTCAGCCCCATCGTATGGGCTGGCTCCGTACACGATCGAATAGTGCTTCAGGCGCCAGTCATCGTGTCGGCGGATCCCGAGGAATTCGATCGGGCGAGGTGCGTAGGGTTCCATGTACGATCCTATCCGCTCGCGCTAGGCACCCGACGAGGCAACGGATTCTTCGTCTTCGGCTCAGCCATTTCATCGCCTCCCGTGTGATAGTCAAACGGAACTGTCTGCCAAATACGCCATCAGCGGTTCGTCTTCGAGCAGCATGTGGTCGGTGATGTGGAATACCTCGTCTATCCACGGATGTGCCAGAGCTTCCGCGCGGTCTAGCATCGCACCGATAATCTCGACATCATTCCACGGTGAGTCTCCCGCGTCCCGAACCATTATCTCGTAGTTCTCCCCTCCATCGCGGATCTGAAGAGCAAAAGACGTTCGGAGACTCGGATTCCCCGACTCGCCCCATTCACCAAGTGAGACAGCCGCTTGTGCGATCCGGTCCTCGTGATTGTCGACGAAGCGAACGTAGTAAATCGCGTGCGCATCGCCGTCCTTATACACGAAACGCGTCAGCGATGTGGTGACTCCGCCGCAGCACTCGCAGGGCTCCGTTTGGCTGGCATCATTGAATTCAATTGTCAGCATCGTCGCTACTCTTCCGCTGCATAGGCCGCGCTCCACGATTCATAGATGTGGCGAAGGATCGCCGGATAGACGAGCAATCGTCGAAACGGATCAATGGCCGCCATGTATAGGTGACTGATGAGTCCCACTGGCTGTACATAGATCGCCCAGTAGAGGCGGTGCCCTGCATCGGTTCGCCGCAAAGCCAGCGCCGAGAACGCATGGACAGTTGCGTTCCGGATCTCGCTTAGGGCCTCATTGTCCCGGACGTACAAAACCCGGAATGGACCATCGATGGTTCCTGGCGCGGCCAGCGACTCGCCGCGATCCTCTGCCGTCAATCTGTTGAGGTAAGGGCTGGAATACTCCTCAAAGCGCTCAGTGTCCCATCGGAACGCGACTCCAATCGACTTTCGGAGCCAGAATAGCGCGCGTACCGCCGGACCCAACCCAGTGGACGCCGGAAGTCGTTGTAGGATGGCTCTGATATCCTCGATGCTACGATCCGCGCCTCCGTTCGGGAGTTCGAGGCGCCACACATCGTGCAGCGGCACTTCTACTAGTAGCGTGTGTGCACGGAGAGGAAGATGTCGGTACTCATCGGACTCCACGCGCGACCAGGCTCGCGTCACAACACACTCCCACAGGGAGAAAACATGCGGCGGCCCCAGAGGACCATTATCGGTCTGAGTATAGTAGCTGCCGTTCTGGCCTCCAGCTGCGCAAGCCTTCAGCAATTTGCTGCGCTGCGTAAGGTCCAGTTCGATCTAGGCGATGTGCGCGGCGGACGGCTGGCGGGAGTCGATCTTAACCGGGTTCGCTCCCAGTCGGATCTCACGATTTCGGACGGCGCTCGGCTGGCAGCCGCAGTGGCGGCCAGCGACCTGCCGCTCGAGTTCACCTTGAACCTGAATGCCGAAAATCCTGCCTCCAACAGCGTGACGGCGCGCATGATCCGGCTTCAGTGGACGCTGCTCCTGCAGGATCGGGAGACGATCAGCGGCGTGATCGATACAGCGGTAGCTCTCCCGCCGGGCCAGCCGCGGGTAATCCCCATGCGAATGAGTCTAAATCTGATCGAGTTTTTCGGTGGGTCGGCGACTGACCTGTTCAACCTGGCCATGGGACTGGCCGGTGCCGAGGCAGAGCCGACCACGATCAGGCTGAGGGCCCTGCCCACCGTGAGCACTCCGATCGGTCCTATCGACTACCCGTCACCCATTACGGTTGTGAGCCACACCGTGGGTAATCAGTCCGCCGGAGCGACTGGCGGGGCCACGTCGTGGTTGAACATGTCAGCCACGAACTTCCACGACCCGTCGGCCTGGCGACGCCGAATATCCAGGTAGCTACCGCTGTCGGGCGCAAATCCGTCCACGGCGAATTCCAGAACGTAGTGGCCGTGCACGTAGGCCAGGTCACCGTTGCCATCCACGCGATCATTGGTAACAGTCACTCCCGTCAGGGGAGGAAACGCCCCCAGAACATCTCTAATGGCAGACCGCCCGCGCACGGCTGGAGAGCCCGGAGGCATCAGGACAGCGTCTTCCGTATACATCATGCTCATGGCCTCGCCGTCTCCGGCCAGCAGGTTCGCACCGAATTCCTGCGTCATCGCACTGAGCGCATCCAGGTCGGCGTCTGACAGTCCGGCGGGTGCCGGCGCCACGCACGCGGCGGGAACGACAAGTGCAACGACCAGAAAGGTCACGCTAAGCCGGGTCCTCATATTAATCCTCCGGGTTGTGATTCGCCGTCACTGTTCCGCCGTCACTCTATGGATTCACCGTCCGCCATCATCCGGTCGCGCGCCGCCTTGAACTCTGTCCCCTCGTTCCAATTGGGAAACTCGTTCGTAACCGCCGCTGCACTTGTAAGGTCGTATCCGACGCGGAAGAAGAGCCGAACGTCGTCCACCCCGCCAGCAAGATCCCAAGCGGCCGAATATTCATCGGACGGCTGATGGTAGCGGTTGTCCCGGTAGTCGTTCTTGCGGGCCGTCACCCACTCCGTCCCATGCTCGATATGGTCCGTCCCCACGTCCGTGTACAACGCCGGTACGCCCTTCTTCGAGAGCGGGAAATGGTCGGAGCGGTAGAAGTAGCCCTTTTCCGGCTCTGGATCTGGTACGAGGGTACGGTTCTGAGTCTGAGCGGCGGCCGCCAGGATGTCGTCCAGCTCTGAATTGCCGTACCCGATCACCACGATGTCGGTCATGCGGCCGTATGTGTTAATGCCGTCCATATTGATCGCGGCGACTGTCTCGGGGAGCGGAAACACGGGATTCTCCGCGTAGTGCGCTGATCCGAGCAACCCCTGTTCTTCAGCCGTCGTGGCGAAGAAGACTACTGACCTGCTTGGGGCGGGGTCCAGAGACGCATAGGCCTGCGCTATTTCCAACAGGGCCGCGGTGCCGGAGGCATTATCGAAGGCCCCGTTATAGATCTGATCGCCTTCGAGGCCGCTGTCCCGTCCGAGGTGATCCCAGTGCGCCATGTAGAGCACGTACTGGTCGGCCCGGTCCGTGCCGGAAAGTAGAGCCAGGACGTTGTCGGAGCTCGAGCGTTCGATCTCGTTTCGGATCGAGATGGAGGCTCGCACAGGCAGAGTTGCCGGGACGAAATCGCGGCCGGCGGCCGCTGCCTTCAGCTGATCGTAGTCCAGGCCTCCCATGTTGAACAGCTCGCGCGCCGCGTCCACCTGGAGCCAGCCTTCGACCTTGACTCGAGACAGGTTGTCGTCCGCCGCAACAAGGTCGAATTGAGGTCCGGCCCAACTCCCACTCACCACGTTCCAGCCGTATCCGGCGGGACCCGTCTCGTGAACTATCAGAGCGGCGGCGGCTCCCTGGCGCGCCGCCTCTTCGTACTTGTACGTCCAGCGGCCGTAGTACGTCATCGCGTTCCCTTTGAACAGCTCGGCGTCGCCGGTAGCGTAGCCGGGGTCATTTACCAGGATGACGACCGTCTTGCCGGCCACATCCAGCCCCGCGTAGTCATCCCATTCGTACTCCGGCGCCACGATCCCGTACCCGACGAAAACCATCTCCGAATCCTCCAGCTCCACGGCCGGAACCACCCGCTTCGTCCAGGCCATGAATCCCTCGCCGTAGGCATACTGCCGCACACGTCCGCGGTAGCGGAAACTGAGTGCCATGGAAGGATCGGCTGTGATCGAGACGAGAGGAACCTCCTGGAACCAACTGCCGTCGTTGGCCGGCTGCAGACCCAGAGCCTCGAACTGGGCCGCCAGGTACTGCGTGGTCTTTGCCTCACCCTCTGTGGCCGGAAGTCTGCCGCCGAACTCATCTGATGCGAGCACTTCGACGTGCCGCCCCAGGTCCTCAGCGGTGATCGTTTCGAGAGCCGCGTCCAGGCGAGCCTGTTCAGAAGGAGCGCATGAGAGGATCGGCAGGCACATCATCCCTACTAACGGTCGGATATCGCTCAATCGGTACATCGAGTTTTCCTTTTCCGTCTATGCTTCGCTGATGTTTTGTAGAGCCGGGCACCCGGCTCAGTCTCGGAACTCTTACAAGCTACTCTGTTCGGGCCCGGAAGTAATCCGTGGAACCGGGGCCGGGGTACTCGACTTTCTAAACATGCCCCGAGAGCCCATTCTGTAGGCCGCGTTTGACCCTACACCAACACATAGAGGTACCGAATGAAGCTCCACAGGCTATTCCCCGCCCTGTCGCTTGTCACTGCGCTGACGGTCACCGCCGGTCCAGCGCAGGCCCAGTCTTTCCGGGACGCTGACTCAGGTTCGGACGCACAGGCTGGTTTCGGCTCCACCGTGGCTATCAGCGCTGGGGAGATTCTGGTCGGTGAGCCCGGAAACGTATTCAGACCGGGGATGCTCTACGTCTACCAGAGGGATGAAGATGGCCAGTGGAACCAGTCCGCAATCCTGGCCGACGCGGCGGGCAGAGACGCCGACCGGTTCGCGGGACGGCTCGCGCTGGACGGAAATACGCTGCTGGCCTCGGTGAACCCTCGGCGGGAGCACGCACCGTCCGTCGCCGTATTCCGGCGCGGAGACGACGGCGCCTGGCAGAGTGACGGATCGCTTCCGCACGAAACTGTGGAGGACGAGCGCTTCGGCAGCGCGCTGGCACTGGCTGGTGGAACGGCCTTTGTCGGCGTACCCGATCAGGGCGACGGAACCGGTGCGGTATACCTCTACAGAGATACTGAAGACGGGTGGGTGGCCGAAGGTAGTCTGGCGATCGAGGACAGCGCGAGTCGCTTCGGCAGCGCTATCGCGGTATCAGGCGCCCACATGATGGTCGGCGCTCCGGGCGCCAACGAGGGCTCGGGAGCCATCTACCACTTCCACAACACCGCGGATGGATGGACGAACATGGGTGCACTCTCGATCGCGCCGCTGGGTGACAGCGCGTCCGTCGTGTCCGTCGGCTCGGTCCTCGAGATGCATGGCGACAACCTGTTCGCCGGCGTACCGCAGCTGAACGGTAACAACGGCGGAGTTCTGGTGTTCGAGTTCGATTCGGAAGACAGCGAGTGGAGCGAGCAGAGCGCGCTGATGCCGTATGAGGGCGTAAGCCGTCCTTCCCGGCGACGCGGCCCACGGTTCGGCGCCTCGATCAGTATTCAGGACGACGCGGTATGGGTCGGAGCAAGCGGCGCCCGGGCTGTCTACATGTATTCCAAGACGGACGCCGGCTGGGCGGGCGTCAAGAAGTTCACGCCGGCCGACCCGCCTAACGCGAGGTCGTTCGGTGGCTCACTAGCGGCCGAGGGCGACCTGGCTGTGATAGGCGCTTCGGGCGCCAACAGGGTCGGCAGCGCCACTGTGCTCGAGAGAGTCGATGGCGCCTGGACCGAGGTAGCGGTGCTCGGCTCGGAGCCCGAATCTCTGGATCCGATCACGGCGAGCGCTATTCGCTGTGAAGAGGGCGAGGCCGACCGCTGGGGCTGCAACGGCGTCGACCTAATCTCGTTCCTGCCGGTCACAGCGATCGGCGGCCCGCCAGGAATCGGCCTTAATGACATGTGGGGCTGGTACGATGAGCAAACCGGCCGAGAGGTGGCGATCGTCGGCCGCTATGACGGTACCTCGTTCGTGGACGTCACCGATCCGATGCACCCTCGTTATCTGGGCAATCTACCCATGACCGAGGGCGCCCAGAGCAGCGTGTGGCGCGACATGAAAGTGTATGGCGACCACGCCTTCATCGTCTCCGACGGAGCGGGCGATCACGGGATGCAGGTGTTCGACCTGACCCGGCTGCGTGACATACAGGAGCCGGTCGAGTTCGAGGCCGACTACCTGTACGACCAGATCGCCAGCGCGCACAACATCGTCATGAACGAGAGGACCGGATTCGCCTACGTGGTAGGCGCCAGCGGCGGTGGCGAGACGTGTGGCGGCGGCCTTCACATGATCGACGTTCGCGAGCCCAAGAACCCGACGTTCGCTGGCTGCTTCGCGGACGGAGTCACGGGACGGCGTGGCACGGGCTACAGTCACGACGCCCAGTGCGTCACGTACCGGGGTCCGGATTCAGATTACGAGGGCAAGGAGATTTGCATCGGGGCCAACGAGACGGCGCTGAGCCTGGCGGACGTCACCGACAAGGACAGCCCGATCGCCATCTCCACGGCGAGCTACCCCAACGTCGGATACACGCATCAGGGGTGGCTGTCGGACGACCACACGTTGTTCTTCTCCAACGACGAAGGCGACGAGCCGAGGAATCTTGTCGAGACCACCCGTACACTGGTCTGGGATGTGGCGGATCTCGACGATCCGGTGCTCCTGACCGAATACTTCGCCTCAACGACGGAAACAGACCACAATCTGTATGTCCGCGGCAACCTGATGTACCAGTCCAACTACGGGGCGGGCCTGCGGATTCTGGACATATCGGATCCGGAGAACATCGAGGAAGTAGGCTTCTTTGATACGGACCCTGATCTGGGCTGCTGCGGCAGCTGGAGCAACTACCCGTACTTCCGTAGCGGCGCGATCGGCGTCACGGGTGGAAGTGGCGGTTTCTTCATGGTGCGGAAGCGGGAAGATCTGGTTCCCTGACCGGACTCGGGGCCTCCCGCTTTCATGCAGCAAGCGCCGGCTGCGGATAATTCCGCGACCGGCGCTTGCCACTTCAAGCCTTCCGAACTGTCCTACAACTGTTCCGATCTATCCGCCGATCGCTGCCAGCGCCTGATCAGTGGTCCAGAGCGCGTTGGCCATGAAGCGGAAGTTGACCATGGCCGCGGCGTAGCCATCGTAGTCAGGAAGCTTGGCAGCCGCCGTCGCGTCGGACACCACCGCGACCTCAAATCCCTGCTCGAGCAGCTCTCGCATGTGGGACTCGACACACAGATTGGCCGACATCCCGGCCAGGATCACCTTGTCGATACCACGTTTCCTGAGCTGCAAAACAAGGTCGTTCGTCTCCGGACCATAGACCTTGTGAGGACTGACGACGACTGTTTCGCCATCATTGATGAACGCCTTGTAGTCGGACAGCCAGTCGGCACCCGATTCGTCGAATCCTTCCAATGACAGGGGCCCTGCTCTGTCGAACATCCCGATGTTGTGCATGAGCACCTCGAGAGCACCCTCGAATTTCCAGCCGTGGTCGGTCGGGAAGTAGTAGTGGGGAGAAACGAACAT
>JBDLJJ010000054.1:0-15875 GCA_039714435.1 Gemmatimonadota bacterium
CCATTCAATATAGCGACTAGGCGGCTTGGCAACGTGATTGGCTGCAAGGCGAGGCGGTACAAGAACAGGTGGATGACTGGCGTGGGCGACTGGTTGGCGCACCAGCATCGCTGGAATTGCCGACGGATAAACCGCGTCCCCATGGGCCCGGCAGGACTCGAACCTGCGACCTTGGGATTATGAGTCCCCTGCTCTAACCAACTGAGCTACGGGCCCGTTGCTGCGTCCGTTTACCGCGACGAAGCGCGACAACGTAGCCACCACCGCACTCCCCTGTCACCTCCCGAAACGCAGAGCGGCGCGCAACGAGCCGAATGCCTCCGAGACCCGCTGGCGGGGCGCTTGCTGCCGCGAAGCGAGATTGGCTGCCCCCAGGCGCCGCGCGCCCCATAAACAAGGCGGCAGCTGGCCCCTCGCTGAGCGGAAGAGAGCGCTCCGGCGGCGGAGATCCGAGACTCCGCTTGCCGCACCCAGGCATTTCTTAGACATTTGTGCCCTTCAAGGGAGTCCCGGATTCCACCGGGTAAGGCTTCCCCTACACATGGATCGGGCATGCGCGCAATCATCATCGGCGCCGGCGAAGTCGGGTACTACGTCGCAGAGCGCCTTTCGAATGAGCAACACGACGTCGTGGTCGTGGACGTGGACAGCGACCGGCTCGGTTACGTAGAGACCCATCTCGATGTCGCCGTGCTGGAGGGGAGCGGCGCCAGTCTGTCCGTTCTGCAGGAGGCGGGCATCGAGGGAGCTGGGCTTCTGGTAGCCGTCACCAGCGTCGATGAAGTCAACCTCGTCTGCGCCATGTCCGCGCGCGCCAACCCCGATCTGCTGCGGGTGGCCCGCGTCTCCAACCCCGACTTCTACGAAAACGGCGAGGCGCTGGACCCGGGCCGCTTCGGCGTCGATGTGCTGATCAATCCGGAGCGCGAACTGGCGGCTGAGACTTTCCGCCTGATTCAGTCGTCGGCCGCCCTGGACCTTCAGTTCTTCGCCAACGACGCCGTAGCCCTGGTGGGAGTGAAAGTCCAGGAGGGAGCCTTCACAGACGGGAAGACCCTGGCCGAAATCGGAAACACGGTCGGCCTGGCGCGTCAGCTCGTGGTCGCGGTGCAGCGGGACGGAGTTACCACCGTGCCCGAGGGCGACTTCCGGCTGCAAGCCGGCGACCTGGCCTACGTCACGGCGGCCCGGTCAGAGGTGTTCAACGTGCTGAAACTGGCTGGCCACGAGCGCTCAGCCCTACGCCGAGTCATGCTGGCCGGCGCCAGTCTGGAGGCGTACTACCTGGCCAAGATCCTGGAGGAGAACGACGTGCAGACGACCCTCCTCGTAGGCGATCCAGACCGCGCCCACGACCTGGCTGAGAAACTGGAAAAAACGCTGATTCTCAAAGGAGACCCGACCGAAGTCGAGCTACTCGAGTTCGAAGGCGTCGAAGAAGTGGATGCGTTTGTGGCCCTGACCGACGAGGACGACAAGAACATCATTTCTTCCCTTGTGGCGCGTGATATGGGAGCCCGGCAGGTAATTACGCTGATCAACAAGACAGACTACCTGCCGCTGGTCCGCCGTATCGGCCTGGACGCCGCGGTGAGCCCGAGGATCAGCGCTGCCAACGCCGTTCTCCGCTACGTTCGCCGGGGAAGCATCACCCGCGTGGCGGCGCTTAAGGACTGCAGCGCCGAGATGATCTCGTTCGTTGTCGCGGCCGACGCGCCCGTGGCCAACCAGCGGCTGGCCGACATCGACTTCCCGGACGACTCCCTCGTCGCGGCCGTCGTCCGGGATGACGGCCAGAAGATGAGGATCCCGCGCGGAGACGATATTCTGCGGCCAGGTGACGAGGCCATCGTCTTTGCGCTGGAAAGCGCCATACCGGACGTCACCAAGCTCTTTCCCTCGTGAACCTACGCGAAGTAGGGCACATCATCGGCGGGCTCCTGATGTGGGTTGCGATCGCCATGCTCCCGTCAGCCGCCATAGGAGCCAGCGAAGGCCTGCTCGGCGCGTGGATAGTTTCCGCAGCCGGCGTCGGCGGCATCGGCGCCCTGCTCTGGCTGCTGACCCCCCGCGAAGTAGAGATCAATCCGAGAGAGGCTCTGGCCGTCGTGGGCCTGGGCTGGATGGCGATCGTGGTCGCAGGAGCCCTTCCCTTCCTGACCACCGCGACTACGGCGAGTCTGTCAGCCGCCCTATTCGAATCGGCCTCCGGATTCACGACCACGGGCGCCACCATCTTCCCGGTAATCGAGGATCTGCCCCGCAGCATCCTTCTGTGGCGCAGCCTGTCTCACTTCATGGGCGGGATGGGCATCATCGTCCTCGGAGTCGCCATCCTGCCACTCCTGGGCGTTGGTGGCGCGCAGCTCTTCCGGGCCGAAGCGCCCGGTATCTCGACCGACCGCCTGCAGCCGCGTATCGCCACGACCGCCCGCTTGCTGTGGGGCGTCTATATCGGACTCACGGGAGCTCTTTTCGTGGCCTACCTGCTGCTCGGAGTGTCCGTGTTCGACGCCGTGAACCACGCTCTCAGTACGCTGGCCACCGGCGGATTTTCTACCCGAACCGCTTCCATGGCCGCCTTTTCGCCCGCCGTTCAGTGGGTCACGATCCTGTTCATGATCATGGCCGGTGTGAACTTCACCCTGCACTACCGGATGTTCAGCGGCCACTGGTCGCTCCCCCTCAAGAACCCGGAGTGGCGCTGGTATATCGGATCGATTCTGGTCGTCTCGGCCGTATCCTACCTGGTGTTGGCACTGGGCGACGGCATGTGGTCCGTGGCCGGCATGCGCCGGGCGGTGTTCAATGTGGTGGCCATACAGAGCACTACCGGATTCGCGACTGCGGACTTCGGCGCCTGGCCTTCCCTGCTCCAGGCGCTTCTACTCGGGCTCATGTTCGTGGGCGCCATGGGTGGATCGACCGGAGGCGGGTTCAAGATGGTCCGGGGAGCCGTCGTCGCTCAGCACGTGTTCGGTGAAGTGAAGAAGGTGCTCCATCCGCGGGCAGTGATCGTGACGCGCCTGGGCGGACGGCCCGTTCCCGACCGCCTCGTACATAACGTGCTCGCCTTCCTGGCCCTGTACATGGTGACCCACGCCATCGGGACCGTGATCCTCACCGCGCTGGGTGCGGACCTGGTAACCGCGCTCAGCGCGTCATTAGCCGCCATTTCGAGTATCGGACCGGGCCTCGCCGGAGTCGGACCGCTAGAGAACTACGCACACTTCAGCCCCCCGGCCCTGATCACACTGTCCGCGCTGATGCTGCTGGGAAGGCTGGAATTTTACACCCTGCTGGTGCTGCTTATCCCAGGTACCTGGATGCGTGCCGGAGGCGGATCAGCCGGCCCGAGCCTAGCCCGCATCCTGGCCCGAAAGACCCGCCGCGACTAGGCTAGGCCAGCATGCTAACCCAAGTCACCGTGGTCGTAGCTACCGTCCTGTGTTCCCTCGTTGCGGGCTTTTTGTTCGCCTTCGCCGTGGTAGTCATGCCGGGAATCAAGAATCTGAGCGACCGCGAGTTTATTCGAGTCTTCCAGGAAGTCGACGGCGTGATCCAAAAAGGCCAGCCGCTGTTTGGGATTGTCTGGATTGGCTCGGTGGTCGCTCTGTTGCTAGCTGTAGCACTCGGGCTTGGGAAGTTCGCCGGACAGCAACAGCTGCTCCTGATCGTCGCTGGCTGCGCCTATTTCTTTGGAGTCCAACTTCCGACCATCGCGGTGAACATCCCGTTGAACAACGAGATCCAGGCTCTCGACGTGGACGGAGCGGACGAAACTGCGTGGCGTTCGGCTCGTGAACGGTTCGAGCAGCGCTGGAACCGCTGGAACACTTTCAGAACAGTCCTCGCCGTCCTGAGTGCTGGCACACTCTCAGTGGTGCTCCTGGGAATCTGAGCGCCACAGGGTCGCATCCAGACCACCAATTCTCATCGTGCCCGAAATGAGGGATGCGCCGTGCGTGCAGGTTCGGTGTGCCCTGAGCGAAGCGTTCAATCCTCCCGGGCCTGGAGCGTGAGTAGCGGGCAGCAGGCGCATGTCGGTGCGGCACGAACGAAGCGTTCAATTTGTAATTGCAGCGAGAGAGGGACGTGCCGATGCGCGTCCGCAGAACATACCCCAACGTTCCGAACATGATGCGTGCGTGAAAGCTAACCGGCTTGGGCGATGACTTGCCCAATCTCAGCTGGTGTCGAACCCGCTCTGAAGAGGGTTTTCATCAGGAGATCAATTGTCACCGAAGGGTCACCCGCCTCCATTTTTGCCACGCGCGACTGACTCGACCCGATGCGCTTGGCAAGCGTGGCCTGAGAAATCTTCTTTGCCCGGCGGCGGTGTCGGAGGTCGCGCGAGAGAGATACCCGTACGTCTACCAGCGCCATCTCAGCGTCCGAAAGTTCGAGAAATTCCTGGGTGTCACCTACTTTCCAGCCGGCGCTTTCCAGATCTCTTTTCTTGCTACTCTTCATGTCTCACTCCTGTCGTACGCCTTCAAGCGCTGCTGACAAGTCTCGATCACTGCTTCGGCGTCGTCCGACTCTTCTTGCTGAATACGTGGACGATAACGACGGCGTCATCGTCGATCCTGTAGACGATCCTCCACGTGCTGTCTGCGTCGTTGACGCGCAGCTCGTGACATCTCCTTCCAATGTTCGTCATGGGGCGCGACTGTGGCATGCCCAGTCGCTCTCCCGCTTGCAGCATTCGGATCAAGAAGCCTGCTTCCAACCGTGCTGTCTGAGAAAAGGGAGGCGACTTACCTGCTCGCTGAACCAAACGACCGGTTCATGGTCTTCAGACATAGCACAACCTATGCCAGATTGGACATAATGTCAAAACTGACATATGCTGAAGAAGCAAACGCCCGGTGTAAAGCGGTCTAACTACGGGTAGGACGCGTATCGATACGCCGTGAGCGAGCGCTTAGTTCTCCCCGTGTTTGGGCCGTGGGTAGTCGGAAGGACGCGCGTCGGTGCAGCCGGAACGAAGCCTTCAATTCTCCATACCTCCGGACGTGTATTCGAGTGGGGGTGCAGGTCCGGTGTGCGTTGAGCGAAGCGTTCAATCCTCCCGTGCCTGGAGCGTGGGTAGCCGGCAGCGGGCGCTTGGCGGTGCGGCCCGAGCAAAGCGCGCTCCCCTATCCGGAACGATGGTAGCGGAAGGACGCGCATCGGTGCGACCCGCACGAAGCGTTCAATTCTCCATACCTCCGGACGTGTATTCGAGTGGGTGTGCAGGTCCGATGTGCGTTGAGCGAAGCGTTCAATTTGTAATTGCAGCGAGCGAAAGGTGCATCGGACCTGCACCCCACGCGCTACCCCAGCGTTCCGAACAATCTATCGCCCGCATCCCCCAGCCCCGGCAGAATGTACCCACGTTCATTGAGCTGCCTGTCCAGCGCCGCAGTGAATACCCGCACGTCAGGATGCTCGTCGAGCAGACGCTGTACGCCCTCGGGAGCGGCCACGATCGACATGAGCCGAATCCTCTGCGCTCCTGATTGTTTCAGAAAGCCGATCGCCGCGCTGGCCGAACCCCCCGTCGCCAACATCGGATCCGTCACTATATAGTCCCGCGCCGCCGGGTTTGTCGGAATCTTGAAGTAGTAATCAACCGGTTCGAGCGTGTCGTGATCCCGCTGCACCCCGATGTGACCCACCCGCATCGTGGGCACGAGGCGCATCACGCCCTCCACCATCCCGAGACCCGCTCTAAGGATAGGCACAAGCGTGATCAACCTGCCCCGCACCTTTTCACCGGTCGTGTGCTCCAGCGGCGTTTCGACCTCTACCTCTTCCGTCTCCAGATCCGCCGTGACCTCGTAAGCCATGAGCATGGCGATCTCGTCCACCAGCTCCTTGAAGGTTTTCTTGGTCGTCTTTACGGACCGCAGCAGCCGCACCTTGTGACGAAGAAGTGGATGCGCCGTGATGATGAGGTTCGGAAACTCGGGTACCCGCGCCGCTACCGGACGCATCGTTGCGCTCTCCATCACGCCTCCACTCTGATCACTTTAGTCTCATCCGCCGGCGGTCTTTCCTCGACCAGTCCCACTACCGCCGCCTCGTATCCGGCCTCGATCCACACCTCACATAATCTGTCCGCCTCAGCCTGCGGCACCGCCGCCAGGAGTCCGCCTGAAGTCTGCGGGTCAAACAGAAGGTTGCGCAGACGTTCGTCCGATCCGGCTGGCCATTCGACTGCGGCTTCCAATGCGGCCCGGTTCCGGGCTGTCCCTCCCGGTACGCACCCGGCCGCCAGGAGCCGCTCCGTTCCCGCCACCAGCCGCGGAGTCGAACTGTACACCACGGCGCCATGACCCGAAGCGACACACACCTCATGCAAATGGCCGAGCAGGCCGAAGCCCGTAACATCCGTCAACGCATGGACGTCAAATCCGGCCAGCAGCTCAGCCGCTGCCCGGTTGAGCTGCCGCATCGAACGAACCGCCGCCGCTTGCTCCTCGGCCGTCGTCTCCCCGCGCTTGATAGCTGTGGCCATGACACCTATACCCAGGGCCTTGCCCAGCACCAGAGCGTCACCGGGTCCGGCGCCACCTTTCCGGTAGAGACGGTCCGGGTGTGCGAAACCTATCGCCGCGAGCCCGAACTTGGGCTCCGGGTCGTCTATCGAATGCCCTCCCGCCAGTGAGACGCCCGCCTCACGGCACACCTCCGCAGCTCCCGACAGCATGGCGCCGGCGATTTCGGCCGGCAGAGTACCGGCCGGAAAACTCAACATGCTGAGCGCGAAAACCGGACTGGCGCCCATGGCGTACAGATCGCTGAGAGAGTTGACTGCCGCGATAGCGCCGAACTCCTCTGGATCGTCCACAATGGGCGTGAAGAAATCCACCGAGGCGACGACGGCCAGGTCATCAGTGATCTGGTACACCGCCGCATCGTCGGGACTTTCCAGCCCGATGATGAGCTCATCCGGACCAGCACCGGACGGCAAAAAGCTGAGTATTTTTCTCAGGTCCTCCGGACCCAATTTGCAGCCTCAGCCGGCGCCGTGTGAGTACTGCGTGAGCCGCACGCGCTCAGCGGCGGGAGTGTTCATCCAAGCTCTCGGAAACAGGAATCGATCCGCGGGAGAGTGAAGCTAGAAAAGTGCCGCTGCGCGCGCCACGCCTGGGCCGTTTTGCCAGCGCGCGCCACGCTCGCCATGTTGCCGCATGAACCTACGGCGGACCAGTAACAGGGCCAGCTTCGAGGCGCAGCGCGAGGCGATGGTGGAGAGGCAGATTCGGCGCCGCGGCATTGGCGATCCGATTGTTCTCGCCGCCATGGCCGAGGTGCCGCGCCACCTGTTCGTGCCCCCGGCCCGGCGGAAGTTCGCTTACTCGGACAGAGCGCTCGGGCTCGGCCCCCACTCGACAATTTCGCAACCCTATATCGTGGCGCGCATGACGGCTGCGCTGGACCTGGCCGGGCTTCGGGAGACCAGCGCGGCGGGCGGCGAGGTTCGCGTGCTGGAGATCGGAACCGGCTCCGGCTACCAGAGCGCGGTCTTGGCCGCATGCGGCTGCCGGGTGTTCTCCATCGAGCGGGAGGCCGGCATATCGAACCAGGCCGCCGCTAATCTGGAGGAGGCCGGGTACGCGGCTTCTGTTGAACTGCGAATCGGAGACGGATCGCTCGGCTGGCCCGAGGAATCTCCCTTCGACGCTATTCTCGTCACGGCCGGAGCGCAGGAACTTCCGCCGGCCCTGCTCGCTCAGCTGGCCGCCACAGGAGTGCTCGTAGCGCCGCTCGGACCACCGAGCGCGCAGGTGATACGCCGCGGCCAGTTCGAGAAAGGAGAACTCCTCTGGCAGAACCTTGAGGAGGTTCGGTTCGTCCCTCTCCGCTCCGGCGGCGGCTTTGGCGACAGCTCAGAACGCTAGCCCGTTGAGCCTGGGCCGTTTTTGGGCCGGCGGCGCTACACTCCGCCCATTACCAGTTCTGCTCCACCACCGGATCACGGCCCCGGGCGCGGTCCAGGCGGCGCTCCTGTAGGCCTCGCTCCTGCGCGGCGGCGGCTTCCAGCAGCGCGGCCGCTTCAGCGGCTGACATCTGAGGCACTTCCAGCGGCGCGTCACCAGCGCCGCCTCCCCCACCTCCTGAACTCCCGCCTCCCCCGCCTCCCCCGCCGCCGGGCGACTCGGGCGGCTGGTTCTGCACCAGCCAGCGGTCGACAAGCTCCAGATTCCAGCGCGCATCCTCGGCGGAACGATCCATCCGGAGCACCTCGCGGAAGGCCTGGCGCGCTTCCAGAAGCCGGCTGCGGCGATTGGTCGCCGGCTCGTTCCTGGCCAGTCCGTTCGGAGCGCCCGCCCTTCCATCGACGAGACCGAGATTGTACTGAGCCGACGTCTTTGGATCGCCTTCCGCTTCGTTCCGGGCCCGGGTGAGGTGTGGAGCCGCCCCTTCATTGTCTCCTCCAACCAGCAGCGCGGCCCCCAGATTGTACCAGTCCTCCGGATCTTCAGAGCCGTCCGCCGCCTGCCGGTAGCCTTCGAGCTCATCGGCGGAAATAGCGCCGGCATCCTGCACGGCCGTACCGGCGCCAGGGGCCACCTGGGCCGCGGCCGACACGAGCGCGGGCAGCGCCAGCACGGCTCCAACCCGCCACATTAACCCGCGGGGTCGGCGCATCATCCCTTCCTCACCAGGTAGGCGTCGGAAAACAGGAGGGCGAAGGCGAGTAGCACCAGAAGAAGCACGGGAGCGCTGGCTCGCTCGGCTTCCAATTGCCCGGCCAGCCGGGGAAGCAGCGCCGCGATTCCTTCGTCCGTGCCAGGCACGTACACGCCACCGGTTCGGCGGGCCACGTCCCGCAGTTGATCCTCAGCCAGCCTGCTGATCACTATCTCTCCGTCCGTATCCCGCATGAACGCGTCCGGAACCCGCTCCTGGCGCTGGACGCCCGTCCTCAGCCCCGCCAGCGGGATCGCGCTTCCGGCCGTAGTACCGAGTCCCACGGTATGCACCCGCACTCCGGCTCTCGAGGCTCTGTCGAGCACACCGTCCAGGGCATCGTTGTCGAACGTGGACTCACCGTCGCTGAACAGAAGAACGCGGCGCACAGGCGAAGAGCCGCCTACCAGCACATCCAGAGCCTGGGATATTCCGGCCGCCAGGGCCGTGCCTCCCCGGCCGACGGCGGATGGATCCACCGACTGCACGAACATGAGCGTGGCGTCCCGATCTCCCGTGAGGGGCGAGAGCACGTAGGCACGGCCGGCGAAGAACACGACGCCGAGCCGGCCGGGAAGCCGGGCCGCCATCTCCGTCGCCAGGCGGCGCTGCTGCGTGATGCGGTCGGGATCCGCGTCGCCGGCCATCATCGAGTTGGAAGCGTCCAGGACTATGACCGTCTCCGGACCGGTTGACGCGGCGGGAGAGCGGCCGCTCCAGCTCGATACCGCGGCGGCGGCGATCATCCCGGCGGCGGTACTGACCAAAGCCAGGCTGAGCCAGACACGGCCCGGACGCGACCCCGGCACGAGCCGTTCGAGCAGGCCCGCGTCCGCCAGAGCCTCCCGGTCCCTCTGTGTCCGGGCGGCAGCCACGAGGATGACAAGTCCGGCCGCGGTGGCCGCCAGCCCGGCCGCGAACAGGATGGGGGCGCCGGACCCCATCAGAAGCTCGGCCAGCGATCTCATGCCCCGAATATCCTTCGGGCCCGGGTCGCGGCCCCGATGAGTTCGAGGAGCAAGGCCCCGAGTGCCAGCAGAAGCACATCAGCGCGGGCCGACACGCGCTCGACTTTGCGCCGCTCCTCCAGAGGCGCTGTCTCCAGGGCGTCTATTCTCTCGTAGATTTCGGCCAGAGCCGCAGGATCGGTGGCACGGAAGTAGAGTCCGCCAGTGGCCTCGGCCATCGCTTCCAGAAGCGCGTCGTTGACGTTCACTTCCATGTTCGCGTACTGATAGCCGAACCGGGTTCGGCCGATGGGAACCGGGGCGGTGCCACGGCGTCCTACGCCGATCGTGTAGACGCGGACGCCCAGCGCCCGCGCGGCGGCGGCCGCTTCCAATGGTTCGATCTGGCCGCGGTTGTTGTCTCCATCGGTCAGCAGTACGACGACTCGGGATCCGCGCTCTTCTCCCACACGATTGACCGCCGTGGCCAGCGCCGTCCCGATCGCTGTGCCGTCCTCCAGCTGGCCCACATCGAGGTTTCCGACTGCCTGGAGCAACACGCCGTGGTCCAGCGTGCCGGGCACCACCGTGAGCGCCTCGCCGGCGAATGCCACCAGGGCGAGCCGGTCCGCGCCGCGGCCCTCCGCGAATCGGGCCAGCTCGCGCTTGGCGACCGCGATCCGGTTGTCGGGCTCGAAGTCTTCGGCCAGCATGGAACTGGAGATGTCCAGCGCCAGCACAATCGAAATGCCGTCCGAGCGGCGCTCCTGGTCGCGAATCGCCCGCTCCGGGTTGGCCAGTGCGGCGATCAGAAGCACGAGCACGAGGCCTCGCAGCACCGGGGTCCAGTACCAGGCCAGGGGCCGCCTAAGACGGGGTCCGGCCGACGTGGCGGGAAGCGGGAGGCGCAGCCGCCTCCGCGACGCGAGGGCCGCGCCCAGCGGCAGCATCAGAGCCAGCACAAGCCAAGCCCAGGACGAAAAACTCACGCGCCGGCCTCCGGGGCCGCGACCGCCTCGACCTGCTCCCGGTCCGCTTCAAGCCAGTCCACGCAGGCCTCCACATCGCCGGCCGCCACCTGGCGGTCGGAGCCGGTACGGCCAAATCGGGCCCTCACGGAGCGGCCCAGCGTCTCGGCTACTTTGGCTGCGTCAGGGCGCGGCGCGGTCAGCGGGGTACCGGCCGGCCAGGGCCGGGTCTCCTCCACGTACTGCCTCAGGACCTGCTCCAGATCGTCATAATAGACATCCTGCGGGATTCCGGCCGCCCGGAAGCGGTCTTCCAGGGCCCGTAGCCGGGAGATGGCGCGCGTGGCCGGGTCAGCCAGAGCATCCGCCTGCGCCGCCCGCTTGCGCCGCCTCCAGCGCCACCACAGGTAGGCGGCCAGGAGCGCCAGGAGAAGTAGCAGCAGCCACCACCAGGATGCAGCCGCGAGCGGAGGGCGCGGCGCCATGAGCGCCAGCGCCGCCGTATCTGCCGGCAAGACGGAACTCACTGTCAGTGGCGGAGAGTGTGCGTCCAGCACGCGGGGACTCAGTCCGGGCCCGCCGGCAAAGCGCAGGGTAATCGGCGGCAGGATGAGTTCTCCTGCCTTCCAGGCCACGGCCTGATACGCGGCTCGCCAGCGGCCGGCGCCTGCATCGGCGGACAGGGCGGGAAGGCCTACGTTCTCCGCCAGCGAGTCGAGCCTCAGAGCAGCCGGGAACCGGACAGCCGTATCGCCCGGGGAACTCACGGCCAGCGCGACCGTGAACAACTCGCCCACCCGGACCGTGTCCGGCTGGATGACGATCGCCACCTGCGGACCGGGCCCCGGCGCCGATTGCAGCGCAGCCAGCATGGCCAGCCGCGCGATCATCCGGCTCTCCGCCGGCCGCGCGACCTGGTCGCGAGAAACGTGAGCAAGGCCGGCACCCACGGCTCCTCCGTGTGCAGCAGGAGACGCTCACAGCCAGCTTTTCTCAGCACCCCGACTAGACTCTCGCTCGCTGCCTCGCGGCGCTCGGCGAAGTCTCTCCGAACGCGGGACGACCCCAGGTCGAGCACGGTACGCGCTCCGGTCTCCGGATCGACGACCTCCACAAGGCTGGCGCGGGGGAGAGCCCTCTCGGCCGGATCCTCGAGCTGCACGGCCACGACCTCATGACGGCGAGTCAGGGCGCTGAGGGCTCGCTCGAACGAAGGACCCTGAAAATCTGACAACACGAACACCAGTGATCGCCGCCGAAGGTGACGCGAGGCTGTGCTCAGGGCGACGCTGAGATCGGTGGCGCAGCCCTCCGGCTGGACCGTGACCATCTCGTACAGCAGCCGCCTCATGTGGTGCCGGCCGCGCGCCGGTTCCACGAGTCGCTCCACCCTGTCGGTGAACAGGATCAGCCCCACACGATCGTTCTTCTGGCCAGCCGCGTAAGCCAGGACGCTGGCCACTTCCCTGCCTAACTCCAGTTTCGTCCGGGTGCGCGATCCGAAGTCCGTCGAACGTGACACATCCAGAACGAGCAGCACCGTGAGTTCGCGCTCTTCGACGAAACGCTTTACGAAGGGACGTCCCATGCGGGCCGTTACTTTCCAGTCGATGGCCTGGAACGGGTCGCCCGGCGTGTACTCCCGTACTTCAGCGAATTCGATGCCGTGGCCTCGGAACAGGGAGTCGTACCTGCCGAGCATGGGGCTGTCCATCAGGCGCCGCGCCCGTATCTCCAGCTTCCGGACCAGTGCGGCCGCTTCCTCACCCCGCAGGGCCATTAGGGCACGGCCACCTTCTCGAGAAGGCGCTCGAGAACATCGTCGGTCGTCACGTCCTCGGCTTCCGCCTGGAAGGTCAGGACCAGGCGGTGGCGCAGCACGTCGGGAACCATGCGCTGCACGTCCTCCGGGACGACATAGGCGCGGCCCTGGAGAAAAGCCTGAGCCCGGGCCGTTCGGGCCAGAAAAATAGTGGCCCGCGGCGAGGCGCCGTACTCCAGCCAGCCGCGCATGCCTTCGTCCACTTCTCCCAGGTCGCGCGTAGCCGTGACCAGGTCGAGGATGTAGTCCTCCACGCGCGTGTCCAGATAGATTTCGGGCAGCAGATTCCGGGCCTCCAGGATTGACGCCGGGCTGGCCGCCACCTGAATCTCCTGCAGAGTATCTCCCGTCATCCGCCGCATGATTTCGCGCTCTTCTTCGCGCTCCGGGTAGTACACGCGAACCTTCAGCATAAACCGATCGACCTGCGCCTCGGGAAGCGGATATGTGCCCTCGTGCTCGACCGGGTTCTGCGTCGCCAGCACCAGAAACGGCTCCGGAAGTTCGTACGTCGAGTTGCCGATCGTCACCTGGCGCTCTTGCATCGCTTCCAGCAGCGCTGACTGGACCTTGGCGGGAGCCCGGTTGATTTCGTCCGCCAGAATAAGGTTGGAGAAGATCGGGCCGCGCTTGGGCACGAACTCGCGCGTCCCTTCGTCCCAGACCAGGGTTCCGATCAGGTCGGCGGGCAAGAGATCCGGCGTGAACTGAATCCGGTGAAACCCGGTGTCGATTGCATCGGCCAGCGACCGTACGGCTAACGTCTTGGCCAGCCCGGGGACGCCTTCCAGAAGTACATGCCCCCCTGTAAGCAGGGAGATGAGCAGACTGTCTATCATGGCTTCCTGGCCTACCACGCGCCGCGCCACCGCTTCGCGTACCGGCTGCACGAAACCTGCGGCCTGCTGGATCCTCTCCGTCTGCCTTTCCAGCTCGTCGCCTGAAAGCAGCGTTTTGCTCATATATGGCTCCGTCATCGTTTCATTCGCTCGCCAGCCTCTTCATACCTGAGGACGAAGGCGGCAAGAGCGCCAGACCGGATGTCGCCGGTACGGCTGCGCTCGTCCAGGTCGCCGCCCGAGCCCGCGTCGGGGCCGGGCATCTGCACCACCTGAGCATGGAATCTCTCGCACCGTTCGCGCCACTGTTCCCAGGACGAAGGTCTCAGGTCGACCCAGCCTCGGTGCGCCAGATCCACAGGGGGGACCCCATCATCCGGGTCGGGTTCCACGGAGACATGAGAGCCGCGCAGGAGGTGATCACCGTCAGGCATCAGAATCGGAATGCCCACGGAAAGAATGTCGGATCGTAGCCGTGTGTCCTCTTTGATGAGCGTCTCGGCGCGGCGGGCCGTGGCCTCGGGGTCCAGTCCCGCCGCGACAGACACTTTTCCGAAGAACCGTTCTAGAATGTGCGCCTCGAACAGCAGCTTGCTGAGCCGAGGCGGGCCCAGCATCTCGAAGGCCACAGAGCGAATATCGTGCGCTGACTCCAGCATCTCCATGTACCGGAGCGCCGACTCGCGGAGCGCACCCGCACGGTACGTCGGACCCAGCGTGCTGGCGTCGAGGGCGCCTACAATGTCGTGGCCCGTCGGACGTCCCATAATCTCGGCCAGGACCGCGTCCGCTATCTCTTCTGGAGTGATGAATTCCATCAGACCCAGCGACGCGATCGTCTCGAACTCACTGAGGCTGAACAGGCCATTTTCGCCGGCGTCGAGGTAGACATTCTCGAGACTCTCGCCGGTAGGAGCGGCGTGAGATTCGGCCCCTGGCCCGAAAGCCTCAGCCAGCGGTAGCGCGGTAGTACTATCCTGCCGCGGAACCGGATGGCCCCGGCGCGTGACCGGGCCGTAGCCGATTCTCTTCCAGGCTACAGCTGCGGTCGGTTTTACTTCCTTGACGATCGGGGAGTCGGGCGTTCGGCCCATCAGAAACAGGAGCATGGAGTGAGCCCCGGCAACGCTGGCTTTGGCCAGCAGGGTCGCGGATGGCCTCTCCTCCGAGTGGGTGAAGGGAACGTTGAGCCCCATTCCGCCCGTTCCGGACGTTCCGACTTTGAGATAAACCTTGGTTTCGGCCTCCCGCATCCCTCGCATCAGTGCCTGCACGTGACGTATCAGCTGCGGCAGATACAGCGTCGTCAGGTGCGCCTCCACGAGAGCGGGTTCAGGGGTTCCCCCGTTCTCCAAACCGGCCTGAACCCTGCGTGCCGAGCGGAAGATATCCTGATAGGCGATCACGGTGGCCGTGTTGATGCAGTCCACGACAATGCAGGGAGAGTGTTTCTTGAGTAGCTGGTAGGCCAGGGCCTCCGCCTGACCGACGGCGGTATCCTCTCCGAACAAATCCGCCAGGATTTCCGCCCGGCCCTCAGGTTCGGACAGCAACTGGGAGCGAAACGTGCCCTTTCTGGAGCCCCGCAGGAAAACGTCGCCCCACTCGGCGACCAACTTCGTCCCAAACTGGTCTGCTTCTGCAGCCAGTTCGCTGATGGCGCCCTCAGCCTCGGACTGAGTGAGAGCCGCGATGATTACCGCGCGGGGTCGATGCGGAAGCATACCCCGGCATATGGCGGTACCTATCAGGCCCGATCCGCCGAGAAGCAGGATCGTGCGCTCGGTTATGTCCATTCAGTGCCCTGAAACATGTTTATGACGATTACCTCGGGCTCGGCTTCCTGCTGACCCGCTCCTCCAGTTGCCGGATCTCTGGCGGCGTAAGCAACCGGTGGCCGCCCCGCGCCAGACTTCCGAGCTGGAGAGGTCCGAAGCTCGTCCGGCACAGGGAATGTACCGTCAGCCCGAGCGCACTCATGATACGACGAATCACCCGGTTTCGCCCCTCACGAAGCTCGAGTTCCAGGACCACCTGGTCTGCCCGCCCACCTTCTACGAAACGAGCCGCCGTAGCCCGGGCCGGGCCGTCTTCCAGCTCGACCCCGCCCAGGAGGGCCTGTAGCACCTCGGGGCCCACCGGGGCCGCAAGCGTGACCCGGTACCTTCGGGCTAGCTGCGCGCTTGGGTGCAGCAGTCTGTTCGAGACATTGCCGTCATTCGTCAGCAGGATGAGCCCTTCGCTCATGTAGTCGAGACGGCCGACGTGAAACAGAGATGCGTACTGGTCAGGAAGAATCTGGTAGATCGTTTCCCGGCCTTCCGGATCGCTCCGGCTGCACATCACACCGGGAGGCTTGTGAAGCATGATCCAGCGCAGCGGCTCCGCCCTGACGGTACGCCCGTCCAGCGTGACCGCGCTGGAGTTCGGATCGACGGAGGAACCGAGCGCGGCCACTTCGCCGTTCACTCTCACGCGGCCGGCCCGAATCAAGTCCTCTGAGGCGCGGCGGGATGCGACCCCAGCCCTGGCGAGGAATTTCTGAAGCCGGACTTGCTCCGTCACTCGCCTCCGGGCACCGCCGAGGCCACTGTTTCGGAACTCGCCCCGTTGG
>JBDLJJ010000055.1:0-15850 GCA_039714435.1 Gemmatimonadota bacterium
CGTCGTCTTTCCGTGGTCCACATGCCCGATCGTCCCCACGTTTACGTGAGGCTTCGTTCGCTCAAACTTCTCCTTCGCCATTTCTCCGCTCGCTCCTGTTGTTCAGCTGCCAGCGCGGCCCGCGATGATCTCTTCCGACTTGGCCTGCGGTACTTCGTCGTAATGCGAAAACTGCATCGAATACACTGCGCGTCCCTGACTCAGCGAGCGCAGAGTAGTCGAGTATCCGAACATCTCCGACAGAGGAACCGACGCCCCGATAACCTGAGCCGAGGACCTCTGCGTCATACCGCCGATCCGCCCGCGGCGGCTCGACAGGTCTCCCATCACATCGCCCAGATAGTCGTCCGGCGTCACGACCTCCACGTCCATAACAGGCTCGAGCAGGACGGCCTTGGCCCTTCGGGCCGCTTCCTTCAGAGCCATCGAACCAGCGATCTTGAACGCCATTTCACTCGAATCGACGTCATGGTACGAACCGTCGATCAGAGTCGCCTTCACATCGATCAGCGGATAGCCCGCCAGCACGCCCGTGTCCATCGCCTCAGAGATGCCCTGCTGGACTGGTCGAATGTACTCGCGCGGGATCTTTCCGCCCACAATTTCGTCCTCGAACACGAATCCGGTGCCAGGCTCCGTGGGCTCCACGTGAATGACCACGTGCCCGAACTGGCCCCGGCCGCCGCTCTGCCGCACGAACTTGCCCTCCACGTTCTGAACCGCCTGGCGGATCGTCTCGCGGTAGGCGACCTGCGGCCGTCCCACGTTGGCGTTGACCTTGAACTCTCGCCGCAGCCGGTCCACGATGATCTCGAGGTGGAGCTCGCCCATCCCGCTGATAATCGTCTGCGCTGTTTCCTCGTCGGTTCGGACCTGAAAGGTCGGATCCTCTTCGGCCAGCTTCTGCAGCGCTTCGCTCAGTTTGTCCTGGTCGGCCTTCGTCTTGGGCTCGATGGCCACCCGGATAACCGGCTCCGGGAAACTCATCGACTCCAGAACGATCTGATCGCCAGGATCGGCGAGCGTGTCGCCCGTCCGGCTTCCCTTGAGGCCGATGGCCGCGCCGATGTCACCCGCGTACATGATGTCGACTTCTTCACGCTTGTTGGCGTGCATCTGAAGCAGGCGTGAAATTCGCTCTTTTTTGCCCTGCGTGGCATTCACCACATACGAGCCGGACTCCAGCTTGCCGGAGTAGACACGGAAGTAGGTCAGCCGCCCCACGTACGGGTCGGTCATGATCTTGAACGCCAGGGCCGAGAACGGGGCCGAATCGTCGGCGGGCCGCTCGATGAAGTGCTCATCCTTGTTCGGCAGGTGTCCCTGGACGGGCGGGACGTCAATCGGCGCGGGCAAAAAGTCGATCACCGCGTCCAGCAGGCGCTGTACACCCTTGTTCTTGAACGCCGTTCCACACAGCACAGGCGTGATGGCTCCCGCGATCGTCGCCTTCCGGACGGCTCTACGAACCTCTTCCTCGTCGAGTTCCTGACCTTCCAGGTAGTGCTCGAGCAGCTCTTCGTCGTGCTCGACCGCGGCCTCGATGAGTTCGTGCCGCAGTTCCGCCACCCTCTCCTTGAGCGCGTCCGGCACCGGGCCTTCGGACCACTCGCTGCCGAGTGAGTCCTCGTCATAGACGATCTCGACCTGGCGAATCACGTCCACGACTCCTGTGAACAACTCGCCCTCACCCAGCGGGTACTGCAGTGGGTAGGCCTTCGCTCCGAGCCGGTCGCGCATCATCTCCACGACGTGATCAAAATCGGCTCCAACCCGGTCCATCTTGTTCACGAACGCGATGCGCGGAACTCCGTACTTGTCCGCCTGCCGCCACACAGTCTCCGACTGGGGCTCGACCCCGCCCACTGCACAAAAAAGCGCCACCGCGCCGTCCAGAACCCGCAGGCTCCGCTCCACTTCGACCGTAAAGTCAACGTGGCCCGGGGTGTCGATGATGTTGACCTGGTACTGTTCGTCGAAGCGATTCCAGAAGGCGGTCGTAGCGGCGGACGTGATCGTGATGCCACGCTCCTGCTCCTGCTCCATCCAGTCCATCGTCGCGTCGCCGTGATGCACTTCACCCATGCGATGAACGCGGCCTGTGTAGTACAGGATGCGCTCCGTCGTGGTGGTCTTACCGGCATCGATGTGGGCCATGATGCCGATATTTCGGACGCGGTCGAGGGGAATGCTACGTGCCATCTATCTATAAACTCGCTTTGACTCTCTTGACGCTCTTTGTCGTTGTCTCTCGGCGCTACCAGCGGTAGTGCGCAAAGGCCTTGTTGGCGTCCGCCATGCGGTGGACGTCCTCTTTCTTCTTCACCGCGCCGCCATCGCCGCGACTCGCATCCAGAAGCTCGCCGGCCAGCCGGTCCGCCATCGTTCTGCCCTTTCGGGCGCGCGCATGGTTCACGAGCCACCGCCGCGCCAGGGATTCCCTGCGCCGCGCCGTGACTTCCATCGGCACCTGATACGTGGCGCCACCGACACGCCGGCTGCGGACCTCGAGAATCGGACGCGTATTGGTCAGAGCCTGCCGGAAGGCGTTAAGCCCGGGCTGACCTGTCTTCTCCTCGATGATTCGCATCGCCCCATAGAAGATGCTCTCGGCAATCGACTTCTTGCCACCGAGCATCAGGACGTTGATGAACTCCGTTACGTCCTGACTATCGTACTTGGCGTCAGGTGCGATTACGCGCGCGACCGCTTTTTGCCTACGTGACATGTACCTTCCTTCGTACAAAGAACCCGGCAAGCATGCTCAAGCCGGGTGATCCTGCAGCTGAATGAGCAATACGAACAAACCGGGACGCTTCTGGCGTCCCGGTAACGTTTCTATCGTTTGGAGCCGTACTTGGAGCGGCCCTGCTTTCGGTCCGAGACGCCTGAGGCGTCAAGGGTTCCGCGAATGATATGGTAGCGCACACCCGGCAGATCCTTAACTCGACCGCCGCGAATGAGCACAATGCTGTGTTCCTGCAGATTGTGTCCTTCACCGGGAATGTAAGCCGTGACTTCAAATCCGTTCGTCAGGCGTACACGCGCCACCTTGCGGAGCGCAGAGTTCGGCTTCTTCGGCGTCGTCGTGTACACACGCGTGCACACCCCGCGTTTCTGGGGGTTCGCCTCCAGAGCCGGCGCTTTACGCTTCTTCTCTACCTTAGTCCGCCCGATGCGGACCAGCTGGTTGATGGTGGGCATAGCCCGGTAATTCCCTCCGTATCATTCGAAACCGCCTCGCCAGCCACCAGTGCACTCCATTGGTGACCGAGGAAGCGGAATAAGGTGCGGGGACGATAATCGTCCCCGCCGAAAACGTCTGCCGGCCCGTTGACCGATAGACAGCAAAACTTAGAAGTGGCGCGGGGTTATGTCAAGATTGTATCGACCTTGATAATACCTACGCCTCGACCTCCTGCTCCGCCGGCTCCGTATCACCTCGCAGCTCGGCAAAAAGCCCGGTCGGCGCGGGAGCCGGAGGCGTGACGCGACGCATCGAATCCAGCTCCTCCTGCAGCGGCTCGCCAACCAGGAATTCCACCTCCGAATAGCGGTGGATACCGGTACCTGCCGGCACCAGGTGCCCGATGATGATGTTCTCCTTCAACCCGCGAAGATCGTCTCTGGCGCCTCGAATCGCGGCGTCCGTCAGCACCCGCGTGGTTTCCTGGAAGGAAGCGGCGCTGATGAAGGACTCCGTCGTGAGACTGGACTTGGTGATTCCCAGCAGCACAGGCTCCGATCGCGGCGGCTTCTTGCCCTTCTCGATCACTTCGCGCGTATGATCCCGGAACTCCATGCGGTCTATGTGCTCGCCTTCCAGGTACTCCGTTTCACCTGGCTCCGTGATCCGCACTTTCTGGAGCATCTGCCGCACTATGACACCGATGTGCTTGTCGTTGATGCGTACGCCCTGAAGCCGGTAGACTTCCTGGATCTCGTTGAGCAGGTATTCCTGAACCGCGCGCGGGCCCTTTACGCCCAGGATGTCGTGCGGATTCACCGGACCTTCCGACAACCGGTCCCCGGCGCGGACCTGGTCTCCCTCATGGACCCGGAGGTGCTTACCGACCGGTATCTGATAGACCTGTTCCTCGTCATCGTCCATAGCTACGAGGATCTCGCGCTTACCCCGCTTGATGCCACCGAAACTGACCCGTCCATCCACTTCCGTGATCGTGGCAGGGTCTTTGGGCCGGCGCGCCTCGAACAGCTCCGCCACGCGGGGCAGACCCCCCGTGATGTCCCTGGTTTTGTAGGCTTCGCGGCTGATCTTGGCCAGCGTGTCGCCCGGCTGCACCACCTCACCGTCACGAACCAGGAGCTGTGCGCCGACGGGAACGATGAACTCCCTGAGCTTCTTGCCCTTGCCGTCCACGATCTCGATCCGTGGGTGCAGCTTCTTGTCGCGATCCTCGATAATGACCAGCTGTCTGCGGCCGGTGGCCTCATCCAGTTCTTCCCGGAAGGTTTCCTCGGGCACGATGTCGCTGTACACGATCTTACCCTTGTGATCCGCCACGATCGGCTCCGAGTAGGGATCCCAGCTGAACAGAAGGTCACCCACCGCGACGTCTTTCCCATCCTTCGCGTTCAGCGTGGCGCCGTACGGAACGGCAAGCCGGGATCGCACGCGCTCGTCACCGGCGCGCATGATGATCTGACCCTCACGGCTGGTCACGACCAGGGCGCCGTCGGCGTCCTTCACGGTGGTGATTCTCTCGAACCCGACCGTGCCTTCCAGCTTGGACTTGCGCTGGGTCTGAGCCGCGATACGAGCGGCCGTTCCCCCGATATGGAAGGTACGGAGTGTGAGCTGCGTGCCCGGCTCTCCGATCGACTGCGCGGCCAGAATGCCGACAGCCTCTCCCACATCCACCATCTTCATGGTCGCCAGATTTCGGCCGTAACACTGTCGGCACAGGCCCCGGCGCGACTCGCAGGTCAGCACTGAGCGAATCTTCAGCGTCTGAATGCCGCTGGCCTCGATTCTCTCCGAAGCTTCTTCATCGATGATCTGGCCACCCGCGACGAGCAACTCGTTATCGATCGGATCGAAGGTGTCCTCGCGGGCCACATTGCCGATCACCCGGTCCTTGAGCGGCTCGATGATGTCCTCACCCTCCTTCAGGGCGGAGACTTCCAGCGACAGCGAAGTACCGCAGTCCTCCTCGGCGATTGTCACGTCCTGCGCCACATCCACCAGGCGGCGCGTCAGGTATCCGGCGTCAGCCGTCTTCAAAGCCGTATCCGCGAGACCCTTCCGGGCCCCGTGAGTAGAGATGAAGTACTCCAGCACGCTGAGTCCTTCACGGAAATTGGCCCGGATCGGACTCTCTATGATCTCGCCGATGCCTCCGGTCAGCTTCTTCTGCGGCTTGGCCATGAGGCCCCGCATCCCGGCAAGCTGCCGGATCTGGTCACGCGAGCCACGCGCGCCCGAGTCGAACATCATGTAGATCGGGTTGAATCCGCCCCTCGCTGACGCGATCGACGCCACCATGGCGTCGGCCACATCGTTGTTAGCGTGTGTCCAAGCGTCGATCACCTTGTTGTAGCGCTCGCCGAACGAGATCACACCCTTGTGGTAGGCCCGCGTGAAGCGGTCCACGTCCTCCTGGGCGTCGGCCAGGATGGCGGCTTTCTCCGAAGGGATGACCATGTCGATCATGGCCACCGATATGCCGCCGATGGTGGCGTACCTGAACCCGAAGTTCTTCAAGTCGTCCAGAAATACGGTCGTCCGGCGCATTCCGGCGTGCCGGAACGACTCGAAAACGAGGTCGCCCAGAAGACCCTTGTTCATCGTCTGGTTGACGTATGGGATCTCATCGGGAAGGATCGCGTTGAACAGTGCGCGGCCTACCGTGGTGTCTACCCACTGGCCGTCTGCCAGGAAGCGAATCGGCCGATGATAGTCGGTCGTGCCTTGCGCGCTCCGGAAGTCTCCGTTCTCCAGCGCCAACTCGATCTGGGTCGCCCGGGAGAACCGCGGCAGATCCTCTTTCTTGCGCTCTTTTTCGAAGTCCGGCCCGACTTTCGTCACGTAGTAGCAGCCCAGGACCATGTCCTGACTGGGCGACGTGATGGGCCGTCCGTTGGCCGGCTTGAGGATGTTGTTGCTGGACAGCATCAGCACGCGCGCTTCCAACTGCGCTTCAAACGAAAGCGGCAGATGAACCGCCATCTGATCGCCGTCGAAGTCCGCGTTGAAGGCGGCGCACACGAGCGGGTGGATGCGGATGGCTTTGCCTTCCACGAGCACGGGCTCAAAGGCCTGGATTCCGAGCCGGTGAAGGGTCGGCGCCCGGTTGAGCAGCACCGGGTGATCCTTAATGATCTCTTCCAGTACCTCGAATACGGTCGGGTGGTACTCCTCGACCAGCTTCTTGGCGCGCTTTACGGTCTCGGCCTCGCCGCGACGTTCCAGCTCATGAATGATGAACGGCTTGAACAGCTCCACCGCCATCAGCTTGGGCAGGCCGCACTGGTGCAGCTGCAACTCCGGCCCTACCACAATTACTGAACGGCCAGAGTAGTCGACGCGCTTTCCGAGCAGGTTCTGACGGAACCTGCCCTGCTTGCCCTTGAGCATGTCGGACAGCGACTTCAGCGGACGCTTACCTCTTCCGCGAATCGCCTTGCCCCGGCGGCCGTTGTCGAACAGAGCGTCGACGGCCTCCTGAAGCATGCGCTTTTCGTTACGGAGAATGACCTCGGGGGCCCGCATCTCCAGCAGCTTCTTGAGCCTGTTGTTCCGGTTAATGACCCTGCGATACAGATCATTCAGGTCCGAGGTGGCGAAGCGGCCACCGTCGAGCGGCACGAGAGGACGTAGATCCGGCGGAATCACCGGGATCACGTCCATGATCAGATGCTCGGAGTTGTTCCGCTTGGCCACGTCCGCGTCGCTGTTGCGGATCGCGTCCAGAACCTTGAGCCTCTTGAGCTTCTTCTTCTTACGCTGCTTGGACGTCTCTTCGGCTACCTCCACGCGCAGCGATTCGGCCAGCTTGTCCACATCCAGCTGACCCAGCAGCGTACGCACTCCTTCCGCGCCTATCTCGGCCCGGAACTTGTTGTCGCCCTCTTCCTTGGCTTTCTCCGTCAGCTCCCAGTATCGGTCCTCGTCCAGAATCTCCAGAGGCTCGACTTCCTGCTTGCCCGGATTCGTGACCACGTGAGCCGCGTAGTAAATCACGCTTTCCAGATCGCGCAGCTTCATGCCGAGCAGATACCCCATCTGCGACGGAAGCGTCTTGAAGAACCAGATATGAGCCACCGGTACGGCCAGCTCGATGTGCCCCATGCGCTCGCGCCGCACCTTGGACAGCGTGACCTCGACCCCGCACTTGTCGCAGATGTGCCCGCGGTAACGGATCCGCTTGAACTTTCCGCAGTGGCACTCCCAGTCCTTTACCGGGCCGAAAATCCGCTCGCAGAACAGGCCGTCTCTTTCAGGCTTGAACGATCTGTAGTTGATCGTCTCAGGCTTGACGACTTCGCCGAAGCTCCAGGAACGAATCTCGTCCGGTGACGCGATCTTGATCTGTATCCAGTCAAAATCCGACGTGCCGGCACCTCGATGTCGGGGAAAATCGATCATCCTATTTGACCTCTGTGGTCGAAAGACACGTATCTAGCTCTGCTTGCTCTACTCTTATTGCTCGTACTGCTCAAAGACTTCTCGCTCAAAAAATGCTGCTCGATTCATCGCTGCCCAGCGTGACGCTCAGGCCGAGCGCCTGAAGCTCCTTGACCAGAACGTTGAAGCTCTCCGGAATGCCTGGCTTGGGAAGGTTGTCGCCCTTGACGATCGCCTCGTAGGCCCGGCTGCGCCCAACTACGTCATCCGACTTGACCGTCAGCATCTCCTGCAGCGTATTGGCGGCCCCGTACGCCTCGAGCGCCCAGACCTCCATTTCACCGAAGCGCTGGCCACCGAACTGCGCCTTACCGGCCAGTGGCTGCTGCGTGACCAGGCTATAGGGCCCGATCGAGCGCGCGTGGATCTTGTCGTCCACCAGGTGGGAGAGCTTCATCATGTAGATCTCGCCCACTGTGACATCCGCGTCGAACTCGGCCCCGGTGCGGCCGTCCCGCAGGCGCATTTTTCCGCCTGGCTTCAGGCCGGCCTTGAGCATCAGCTCGACGACCGCTCCGTCCAGACCCTTCTTCAGCGCTCCCTTACCGGTCAGCGCAGCAGCACCGGGCCAGCCCGCCTTCTTGAGCTTGTCCGCGCTGGTCGCGCCGCTGGCGGCCTGGGCCACTTTGAGCACGTAACGCGCTGTGGCGGCCAGAAGATCTGTCGCCTTCTTCTCGGTCGCAGCGCTCAGGTAGGCGTCCAGGCTGCGGCCGATGCCGGCCGGATAGCCGTTCTTGGACGGCGTGAACTCACCCTCAGTGCGCTGAATCGCCTCTACGAGGACGCGCAGATCCTTGTTGGAGAAGTCGAGCGGATCCACATCCGGAGCCAGCATGTTACCGGCCCATACGGCGCCGGCCAGCTTGAGCAGAGCGCCGATTTCGTGCTCTGTCGCACCCTGGAAAACAGGCGTGTTAGCCCGGAATCCGAGCAGCCGTCCCGCCCAACCGAGGTGCGTCTCCAGGATCTGACCCACGTTCATTCGACTCGGAACGCCCAAGGGGTTCAGCACGATGTCGATCGGGTCGCCGTTCGGCATGAACGGTAGATCCTCGACCGGAACGACACGGGCGATGATGCCCTTGTTGCCGTGCCGGCCCGCCATCTTGTCACCCACCGAAATCTTCCTTTTCTCGGCCAGATAGACTTTCACGAGCTGAACGACGCCCGGCGAAAGCTCATCGGCCTGGAACACGCGGTCGATGCCGTCCTCGGTGCGTTCGCGCACCCGCTCGACCAGGCCCTTGGCCTTGTCGATTACACGCCGGCAGCGCTCGTTAGCCGCCGAGTTCTTGACCTTCAGTGTACTCAGGTCGATCTCCCCGAAGTCGATTCCGGCCAGCGTGGACTCGGTGAGCTTCTGTCCCTCCTTGAGCAGCGGCTCGATCGTACCGCGCTTGAGAATCAGCGCTACGGTCTGCCCCTTCAGGTGCTCGAGAAGCTCCTCATTCCGTGCGTCCACAACCCTGGTGATCTCTTCGCGCTCGGTCTCCCGCAGGCGTCCGATACGCTCACCGTGCTCGCGCTCGAGAAGGGGATCGTCGATCCGCCGCGAAAATATCTTCACGTCGATCACGGTTCCTTCGACTCCCGGCGGAACTCGAAGAGAGCTGTCCTTCACGTCCTTGGCCTTCTCACCGAAGATCGCGGTCAGAAGCTTCTCTTCCGGCGAAAGCTCGGTTTCACCCTTTGGCGTGATCTTGCCCACAAGGATGTCGCCAGTCTTTACCGCGGCGCCGATTCGCACGATGCCGCGCTCATCCAGATCTACGAGCGCCTCATCGGAGACGTTGGGTATCTCTGAGGTGATCTCCTCCGTGCCACGCTTCGTGTCGCGAACGTGCAGTTCCAGCTCCTGGATATGGACCGACGTAAATGCGTCGTTCTTCACCAGGCGCTCGCTGATCACGATCGCGTCTTCAAAGTTGTGGCCGTACCAGGGCATGAATGCCACGGTCACGTTCCGCCCCAGGGCCAGGGCGCCGTTTTCCACCGCCGCTCCGTCAGCGATGACATCGCCCGCCTTGACCTTGGCGCCGACCTGGACGATCGGGCGCTGATTGATGGCCGTGTCCTGGTTCGTCCGCCAGAACTTCTTGAGGCGGTAACGGTCGTACTGAGCCAAGCGTGCCAGAGGCTCATCGGAGCCTTTGCTCTGGGCTCCCGTGTCGACGATGATCTCGTCGGCCGTAACCTGAGTCACGACTCCGGCGCGGCGAGAAAGCACGACGGCTCCCGAGTCTCGGGCCACTTTTTCTTCCAGCCCGGTTCCTGTGTACGGCGCCTTCGGGAACAGCAGGGGCACCGCCTGCCGCTGCATGTTCGACCCCATGAGCGCGCGGTTGGCGTCGTCGTGCTCCAGGAACGGGATCAGGGCCGGAGACACCGCGACCAGCTGGTCGGGCGCTACGTCCATGAAATCAATCTCGTCGTGCGGCAGTAGAGGATAGTCGTCCCGCCGCCGGCAGAGCACGAGATCGCGCTGGAAGCTTCCGTCAGGATTCAGAGCCGCGTTGGCCTGAGCCACTGAGAAGTCTTCTTCCTCGCTGGCCGAGAGCCACACGATCTCATCCGTAGCCTTGCCGTCCACCACTCTCCTGTATGCCGTCTCCAGGAACCCGAGCTCGTTGAGCTTCGAGTGAGTCGTCATGGACGTGATCAGCCCGATGTTCGGGCCTTCCGGCGTCTCGATCGGACACATCCGCCCGTAGTGCGAGTAGTGCACGTCGCGCACTTCGAAGCCGGCCCGCTCGCGGCTCAGCCCTCCCGGGCCAAGCGCGCTCAGGCGGCGCTTGTGTGTCAGTTCCGATAGAGGATTAGTCTGGTCCATGAACTGGCTGAGCTGCGAACTGCCGAAGAACGCCTGGATAACGGCGCTCACGGTTCGGGCGTTGACCAGATCGTCGATCGACATCTTGTCCGGATCGTTGTTGATCGACATGCGCTCGCGAACCAGACGCGCCATTCGGGACAGCCCTACCGAGAACTGATTCGCGATCAGTTCGCCGATCGACCGCACCCGGCGATTGCCCAGATGGTCGATGTCGTCCGTAAATCCGCGGCCCTCATGCAGCTCGATCAGATACCGCAGGATGGCCACGAAGTCTGACGGAGCCAGCACGGTCGTGTCGGCTTCGGGAACGTCAAAGCTGAGAAGCCGATACACGTCGCGCAGCCGGTAGTTGATCTTGTGCCGGCCAACCCGGCCCAGATCATACCGCTTCGGATTGAAGAACAAACGGTCCAGGGCCGTTCGCGCCGTCTCCAGGTTGGGTGCTTCACCCGGACGCACCAACGAATAAATAGAGTACAAGGCGTCCGATTCACCGAAGGTCGGGTCTTTGGCCAGCGTATTCTTGAGGAGCGGCGACTCACCACGAGGTCCACCCGTGAAAACGAGCGCGTCCTTTACCTTCTTGCCCTTCAGCTTCGTGAACAGCTTCTCGTCAAACGCGGCTCCAGCCTCCGCCAGGACCTCACCCGTGGACGGATCGGAAACGTCCGCCGCCAACATCGGGCTGTGACTCCAGTCACGGCGATTCGTAAGGTCGTCATAGGTACCACGAAGAGGTATGAAAGCCGCACTGGAATAGACCTCGATAGTCTTGATCCCGGCCCGAATGAGTTCGTCCAGCAGCTCTTCCGTAAGCTCGTCACCGCGCCGGGCCAAGAAGGCCTCGGGGTCGGCCTGCGCCGAGACTTTGTCGATGCCGGCATCCCGGAAGCGGCGGTACAGAGTATCGTCAATACGGTCACCCGCCTTGGCGAGGATGTTACCCCTGCCCTTGGAGATGTCCTTGGCGAGCCATACGAACTCGTCTTCCTCGCCGTCCGGGTCGAATCCGCCCAGCTGCAGATCGGCGGCTTTTGACTTACACGTCTTGTCGGGCACCGCACGGGCCATCAGCGTTCCGATGACCTCCCGCCGGGCCGTCCGGTCCTTCTCGACATCGCGCAGCGGCACTTCACGCCGCGAGTAGAACAGTTCCAGGATGTCCGCGTTGGTGCCGTGTCCGAAGGATCTCAGCAACGCCGTGGCCGGGAACTTCTTCTTCTTGTCGATGTGTACGTGGATCACGTCGTGGATGTCCATCGTGAACTCGACCCACGACCCACGGAAGGGGATGATTCGCGCCGAGAAAAGCCTGGATCCGTTGGGGTGAATTGTCTCCTCGAACACGACCCCCGGTGACCGGTGGAGCTGGCTGACAATCACTCGCTCCGCCCCGTTTACGACAAATGTCCCCTGCTCCGTCAGAAGGGGAAGATCGCCCAGATAGACTTCTTTTTCGAGAATGTCCGCCGGACGCTTCTCACCATCGCCCAGATCCTCGAACACCACCAGGCGCAGAGTCGCCTTGAGCGGAGCGGCAAACGTCATGTCGCGCTCCATGCACTCTTCTACCGAGTATTTGGGCTCTCCGAGCGCGTAATCTACGAACTCCAGACGATAGTTCTCGTTTACGTCCGTAATCGGAAAGACTTCCTGAAACACGCGCTCCAGGCCCACGTCGCGCCGCTCGTCCTTCCCGGCCCGAACGCCCAGCAACCGATCGAAGGCCTCGACTTGGACGTCGAGAAAATGCGGCTTGACCATTGGCGTTTCGAGCTTCGCAAAGGAAAGCGTCGAACCGAATTCGTTCTTTCTAGGCAATGTTACACACTCCTGCTGATTCGCCGGGTACTCGTGTCATAGGATGCAAGGAAGCGGGCAGCGGGTGGCCGGCTGAAGAACCGGAAACCGCGTACGCTACAGGAACAGCAACCCCGCGCCTCTGGAACCAGGTGTTCGTCAGAGGACCCGGGGTGTTGGGCTGTCCAAGAAAACTATGTAGTGCTCTGCCTTGCATATGAAGCTACCGTCCGCGCTGAAATAGGGTACGAGAGCGGCCGAAGGGCCGGACTCGGTCCAACTACTTCAGTTCGACGGTGGCTCCCTGCTCTTCCAACTTCGCTTTTATGGCTTCGGCCTCGTCCTTGGTAGCGCCTTCCTTCACTGCGTTCGGCGCGTTGTCTACCAGATCCTTGGCTTCCTTCAGTCCGAGCGAGGTAACCTCGCGCACGACCTTGATCACCTGGATCTTCTTGTCTCCAATGCCCGTGAGCATGACGTCGAAGGAGTCTTTCTCGGCGGCCTCTTCCGCTCCGCCACCAGCCCCACCCGCCATTACAGCTACGGGCGCGGCGGCACTAACGCCGAACTTATCCTCCATCATCGTCTTCAACTCAGCCGCCTCGAGAACGGTCAGCGATCCTATCGCATCAAGCAGCTCTTCAACCTTGCTCATCTGTGCATGTGCTCCAGTGTTGCGGTATGGGGTCAGCCCCCTGCTTCTTCTTTCTTTGCGACTTCTTCAATCATCACTGCGATATCCCGTATCAGGGCGGCAATACCACCGACGACACCTGACACTCCTGCGGTCAAGCTGCCGGCGATCGAGCCCAACAGGGCGTCCATCGACGGAAGATCGGCCATCCGGTACACCGCTTCGGCCTCGATTTCACGCCGATCTACGACACCGATCTTGATCACCGGGCGGTTTTCGTTCTCCGCCGCGAAGTCCTTCACGACCTTGGCGGCCGGAACGGGATCGGATCCGGTCAGCACCAGGCCCGTCGGACCGGTAAAATGGCCCTTGATGTCCGGAAGATCGAGATCTTCCAGGGCCCTCAGCGCCAGAGTGTTCTTGACCACCATGAACTCGGCGTCTTTCTCACGCAGCCGCTGCCGGAGTGCATTCATGGACTCCACACCCAGGCCGGTAAAATCCGTGAGGTAGACGACGTCGGCCTCACCCAGCTTGGCGGCCAGCGTAGCCGTGACGGCTTTTTTCTCGTCCAGTCTCATCCGTATACCTTCTGTCTGTTCCGGTCTATTTGTACAGGTTGGGATCGACGGACACGCCCGGTCCCATGGTGCTACTGACGGTGATGCTCTTGATGTAGGTCCCCTTGGTCGCCGACGGCCTGTTCCGGACAACGGAGTCCATCAGGGCCGTGAAGTTGTCCAGCAGCGCTCCGGCCTCGAAGCTCACCTTGCCGATCGGCGCATGAATATTGCCGAATTTGTCAACGCGGTATTCGATCCGGCCGGCCTTCGCTTCACCTACCACCCGGCCGATATCGGTCGTAACCGTTCCGGCCTTCGGCGTCGGCATCAAGCCTCTCGGACCCAGAACGCGGCCCAGTTTGGCGACATCTTTCATCAGGTCGGGGGTAACGACGGCGACATCGAAGTCCAGCCAGCCATCCTGGATCTTGGCTATGTACTCCGTGCCGACATAGTCGGCCCCAGCCGCCTCGGCCTCGGCCACCTTGTCACCCTGAACAATCGCCAGGACCCGGACGTTGCGGCCGGTGCCGGCCGGCAGCTGTACCGTCCCCCGAACGATCTGGTCCGCATGCCGCGGATCCACCCCGAGACGAACGGCAGCATCGACTGTTTCGTCGAACTTGGCGAATGCCATTTCCTTGACCTTCGCGATCGCGGCCTTCTGGTCGAGTGCCTCTCCGGCCTCGATAGTTCCGGCTACGTCCCGATACTGCTTGCCGTGCGCCGCCATCAGCCGGACACCTCGACACCCATGGAGCGGGCCGTACCGGCGATCATCTGAATGGCCGATTCCTCGTTGTCAGTGTTCAGATCCTCCATCTTGATCCGTGCGATCTTGAGCAACTGCTCCCGCGTCACCGTGCCTACCTTGGTGCGGTTCGATTCCGGTGACCCCGAAGCCAGCCCCAGCTCCTTCTTCAGAAGTACGGCCGCCGGTGGCGTCTTCGTGATGAAGGTGAAGCTGCGATCCTTGTAGACTGTGATCACCACCGGAATGATCATCCCCGGCTCGCCGGAAGTCTTGGAGTTGAACTGCTTACAGAACTCCATGATGTTGGCGCCGTGCTGTCCCAGCGCGGGGCCCACCGGAGGAGCCGGTGTCGCCTGTCCGGCAGGAATCTGCAGCTTGATCAACGCCATTATCGGCTTTTCTCTGGCCATGATGCGCTCGCTAATATCCCTTCAACTGCGTGTAATCGAGTTCGACGGTGGTCGGCCGGCCGAACAGGCTGACCTGCACTCGTACTTTGCCCTTGTCAGGAATCACTTCCTCCACCGTGCCGCTGAAGTCGCTGAACGGCCCTTCCATGACCTCGACGACCTGCCCGGTTCGGAACGGAATCTCTTCCTTCGGTCCCTCTTCTTCCAACTCATCGGCGATCCCGAGAATCTTGTTCACTTCCTCGCTTGCCAGGGGCTGCGGCTCAGTGCCCCCGCCAAGGAATTTGATGACGCTCTGAACGCTCGTAACCAGAAACATGGTCTCCTGGTTCAAAACCATGTTGACCAGCACGTATCCGGGGTACAGACGCTTGGTCAGGTGGACCTTCTTTCCACCCTTGATCTCGACCACTTCCTGAGTGGGCACGATCACCTCGCGAACGGCTTTTTCGCCCTCTTCGCCCGGAAGATCCGCGATCTTTCGCTCCAGGAGCGTCTTGACCTTGTTTTCATGGCCAGAGTAGGTCTGAATGGCGTACCAGCGCGCCGACCCCGCGGTCTCGCTAACGGCTTCAGCCACTGAACACACCCACGGTCAGACGCACGATCCAGGAAAATACGGAGTCCATGGCCCCGATAATGATCGCCAGGATCACCACGAAGATCAGAATGACGATGGTGGCATTGCGGAGCTGTTCCCGGTCGGGCCAAGTGACCCGTTTGGTCTCCGCCTGCACTTCCTCGACGAACTGCTGAAGATCTCTGATTCCGGCCATCTATCTAGCGTGTTTCTTTGTGTGGACGGTGCTTGCCGCAGCGCGGGCAGAATTTGCGAAACTCCACGCGTTGCGGATGCGTCCGCTTATTCTTCGTTGTCGAGTAGTTACGCTCTTTGCACTCGGTGCATTCGAGCGTGATCTGGTCTCTCATTCTCTTCTACCCGTATCCTCAGTTACTCAGTAACTCGCGCGCGCCGTAAGGGCGCTAAATGGCGAAGAGAAACGGTTCAGGTCGAGGCGCGCGAGCGAGGGCGACTGAGGCGTACTCATGTACGCCGCAGGGAGCCCGCGCGAAGCGCTGCCCCACGGCGCCTTTGCCAAAGGCAAAGCACGATCAGATGAACCGTTTATCAAAGCCATTTGTTATTCGATGATCTCTGTCACTACCCCGGCGCCGACCGTTCTACCGCCCTCACGAATCGCGAAGCG
>JBDLJJ010000056.1:0-15432 GCA_039714435.1 Gemmatimonadota bacterium
CCAGCTGGCCATGCTGCGGCGCCTGCACGGCTCGCCGATTCCGCCCGAGAACTTCGTGGTCGCCGATGTGGACCCGGCAAACCTGAGCCGCGATCAGGCCCAGCCGCGCAGCCCCGACGCCGAGTGGCCGGAACGGCTGTAGCCCGGTAGCTCCAACGACAGCCCCTCCGCCCGTGTTGTCCACTGCAGGACGGCAGGAGTACTCCAGCAGCTGAGACAGGGAGCAGGCCAGGCATGCGAATACGAGCCGTATGGATGATTCCATTTGTCTTGACGCTATTCATGTTCGCGCTACCGGTGCCGGCGCCCGGCCAGGAAATCGGCGCCACGCACGAACTCACGGAGCTGGCCGAGGGTGTATTCGCGGTTCGGGGACGCTTCCAGGGTGCGAACGCGACGATTGTCATCAATGACGGCAGCGTTCTGGTAGTCGACTCGCACGGCAGCCCTGCTTCTGCGGCGGCGCTTCTCGAGGAGGTCGGGCGGCTAACCGATCAACCCGTGCGCTACGTCGTCAACACGCACTGGCACGCCGACCACCATGTCGGCAATCAAGCCTACTATCGTGCTTTCCCGGGAGAGGTGGAGTTCATATCGCACCGGTTTACGCGTGAGGACATTCCGGAGATGGCGCGCCAGCAGCTGAAGGATGTGGCACCATTCATGGAGAGACCGCTCGCCGAAGCCCGGGAGCAACTGCAGACCGGCCTGGACGAACACGGCAACACGCTCACGCCCGAGCAGCGGCAGCAGATCGAGCGCTTCGCTCAGGGTCAGGCGAACTTCCTGGAGGGCATCGACAGAATCGAGTTCGTGCTGCCCAGTCTGACCTTCGAACGCGGCCTGACTCTTCATACACCGACGCGCCCCATCCACATTCGTTACTTCTTCAAGGGCCACACGCGGGGCGACGTGGTGGTCTACCTGCCATCAGAGAAGATCCTCCTCGCCGGTGACCTTCTCACGACTCCCATTCTGTGGTCCTGGTCGAGCTATCCGGCTGATTACGTAAAGACGCTGCGAGCCCTGGAAGAGCTGGACATCGAGCGAATAGTGATAGGGCACGGCGAAGTCTTGACCGGAAAGGCGTACCTGACCCAGTCCAGGCGATTCCTGGAAGCGGTTGTCGATCATGTCCGGCTTTCGCTGGCGGGCGGTGTTAGTCTCGAGCGAACGCAGGCCTCTGCGGGCGACAGCGAGACGATTCAGGCGTTTCGCAGACGCTTCGTGGAGGACACGGAGTCGGGAAACGGCATGTTCGATCAGATGGTCACGTGGACTGTGGAACGGGCGTACCTGGAGGCGACAGGCGAGCTGGACTGACGGACCAACGCCCCCGGCGAGCCAGTCCGCTCAGAAGCTGTAGCGCAGCCGTGCGTACACGTTCGTATTCTGCTCCAGCTGCCCAAAAAATGAAGCATCCGGTCCCAGCAGCACATTTCCCCCCAGGCTCAGCTTCACCGCGTCGCTCCAATCATAATCGAGCACGGGCCGCAGATGTGCGTCGTCGCGGCTCGGTGAGTAGAACGTGAACAGCGACAGGCGCAGCGTCTGCTGACGGAGCAGCCTGGTGAGCCGGGCCGTAACTGTGTGGTCGGCCTCAGGCGGCTCGAATTCCGGCGCGGGTGAACTGCCGATGAGCCGGTCGTAGTCCTGGATCCACACGAGCGAATACTGTAGCCCGAGAGTAAAATCGGCCGCCACCTCACGCTCGTAGCCCGCCAGGGCGCGCAGGTCGGAGTTGGCGACCAACGGATCGTCGCCGTCCTCGTCGTCGAGCGAGAAGTAGTAGGCGCCCTCCAGGTTGGCGATCCCGCCCCCCAGGTTTCCGCGCACGCTGGCTCCCAGGGCGTCGAGCCTCGAGAAGGTGGGCCGGCCGGCCGCCGCGTCGAACGCCGTCGACTGCTTAGTGAAGCCCACGTAGCCGTACAGCGCCAGCTCGTAGCCCGATACGGTTCGGTGCAGGCGTCCGGCGAACTCGCCGCTGTCCAGCTCTCGGGCCGGGAGAAGAGGGTCCACAGCGCCCCCCAGCGTGGTACTACTCTCAATCTGGCCGGTGCGCGGGTCGAAGAAAGACAGGCGCTCGCCGCTGATCGCCACGTCGGGCGCAAACACGGGGGTCCACACGAAGTCGAAGTCGAACGGGGCGGCGTGGAAGCTGAAGCGGGCTGAATTGGAGGGCGCCTTGAGAAACTCGTCCGCCCGCCCGCCGAAGAAGGAGACGAAATCCTTGGGGAAGCGGTCGTTGATGAACACGAGGTCGCCGGTTCCCCACGTGAGCACCTGGCGGCCCATGCGAACGTCCAGCCAGTCGGCCGCATTCAGGGAGACGAGTGCCTGACGCACGTCGATGACTTGATCCCGCTCCACGCCGTCAGCGACCAGGTCACCTTTGAACAGGAATTCGGCGCGCTCGCCGTACTGCGCCACCTCAAGCCTGAAACGCGCCTCCTCGAGCAAGACGTCGTCTGGCTGGGTGGAGTTCGCCACGACGCGGGCGCCTACCGCTGCCTCAGCGAAACCGTGGATTTCCACGGGCAGCGACGACTCGTCGCCCCACTCGTCGCCCCAGTCGTCCTCCTGCGCGAGCCCGGATCCTGGCAGCGCGAGCAACATGATCATCCCGGCCGCAACGCGCACCGACCGCATCACCGGGAGGAGAACCACTTCCGAGGCGGGTTACGCAGCGTACGTTCGGTGAAGACTGCCTCCGGTAGGCCAATGTTGTACTGGATCTTTCGAAACAGGGATACGGTCGTCCCCCCCGAGCGGAGGTCGGATACCATCGCCTTGATGACGGTCGGATGGCCTCCTACTTCCTCGATCTCGAGTGCCTCGATTCTCCGGTAGACGTTTTCCTGCTCGTCCATGTACTCCGACTTCACGGGCAGGAACGTCGTCTTGTCGATCCACGCCGTCCACGAGCCGAATTCGACCGAACTGGCGTCGACCGGAATATTCCTTATCACGTAGTGCTCATCGGTGGTTTCGATCAGCTCGTGCACGTCCTCATCCACACCGCGGCCCGAGATGTCCTCATACAGGAAGTCGGACCCGATGAAGCTCGTACGCTTGTCGCCCGCCGCGATACGCTTCACCAGATCCAGATCGGGCAGGTAGAGCCAGCGGTCGTCGTCTGCACCGACGTGCTTATTCACCAGGAATACAGTGTTTCGTACGTCAGCCGGCCGGCTGAAGAGGACGGCATAGTCCTGGTCCGCCCCGTCCTGCCGGTCGCGTCTCAGAATAAAAAACTGACGGATGCGCCTGCGTCCCTGAGCGTCGCTGATCGTCATTCGCACCTCGGCGCGCCCATCGTTGCCGGCGTAATAGGCCGCCAGGTTGGCGCGCCCGACGATGTCGGCGACATCGGTCAGATCCTGTGCGTGGCCAAGGGATGGAGCGGCCAGGAGGCCCACCAGGAGACCTGCCACCAGTAGAACAATATGTGTGTTATTGAATCTCATAATTGTATACGTGTCTGTTCGAGCTTCACAGGTTCCCCGCCGCGGACGGTTCGATAGGCGGCGGCGCAGCCCTTTCTCTGAAGATTTTCGACTTCAGAAGTTCCATGACGCTCGGAAGCAGAAGGAGTGTCACCACACAAGAGAGGGCCATGATGGCGGCCAGAAAAAGCCCCACCGTCGTGTACGGCAGGAGGGGCGACACAAGCAGCGGCAAGAAGCCGATGGCGATTACGATGGCGTTGCGTGTGATGGCGCGGGCTGGTTCGCGAAACATCCGCTCCACGGTGTCGTGCCAGCTTCCCGTCTCACTCCGAATGGCGCGGGCTCGCTGTAGGAAATGGATCGCAAAATCGATGGACAGGCCCAGTGTGAGCGAGCTGAGCACCGCCACCGGCATGTCGTAGTCTTTTCCGGTCCAGCCGATAAGTCCGTATATCGCAGCAATCGTGATGGACAGGGGGAGCATGGCCAGCAAGCCGAACCAGACCGAGCGGAATAGCACGAGCATCATGATCAGTACGATCACAAAGCTCCCGAGCAGCGCCTTGAGCATCCCGCTGACCATGGCGTCCTGCCACACCACGTTGAGGTACGTGAGGCCGGCCCACCTGGCCTCGATGCCCGCAGGTGGGGGATTGGCCTCCATGTAGGCGCTGACGTGTTCCGTGACGAGCGCCATATCCTGGTTGTCGCCGCTCTTGAGCTGCAGCCACACGTTGGCGCTCTGGAAGTCAGGGGTTACGAAGTGCCACAGGTCGTGCGGCCGGTGGGAGGACTGATAGCTGAGAAGTGTCTGAGCCACTCCTCCCGTACTGGACGGGATCGTGAAGTAGTCGGGATTTCCGTCTCGCAGTTCGCGGTGAACTGTCTTCACGATATCGCCCAGCGAGTTCGATTTTCCCGCCAAGCCTGAGAGCACCAGATCCTCCTGCAGGCCTTCGATATAACCGAGCGCCTCAGGAGTCTTGAAGGTCTGGCCGCCCGTTTGAGCGTCCTCGAGCATAACGAGAACATCCTCCCACGCCTCGGCGTCGGCTCCCTCGTCCAGCTTGTCGTACACGGCATCCACCAGCGCATCAACCTGTGTACCGGCCGCCTCCCGCCCGTCTGGTACAACCATCCCGGCCCAGTCGGACCTGAGATCCGGGCCGCCGCCCGCCGCTTCCTCTTCGAGCAGGGTCCGAACGCGGGCATCCAGCTCTGCCAGCGGGTCGGTTCCAGGCTCAGTGCCCAGGACGAGGAAAGCGTTGTACGTGCCTCCGAAGTGCTGGTTGAGTACCCGGTCCGCCACCCGAATCGGGTGATCGGCGCGAAACCAGCGCACGGGATTGTCGTTGATCTGGATACGGGCGATGCCGAACGCGCTCACCACTACCAGGACTACCGCAGCGAACAGAATCCCCTTCGCAGCTCCGACGCTGGCCGGGCCGAATCGTGACAGAATCCTGCTCAGCCATTTTTCTTCCCCAGCCGCTTCGCGGTCGCGCGCCAGCTCGGCGATCCTCCTGTCCTTCAGCAGAACGACGTAGGCGGGGATGAACGTGATCGTCAGCAGGAACGCCAGTACGATCCCGATCGCCACGAACAGCCCGAAAACGCGCACCGGCGGAATGGGGGCCAGAACGAGCGATGCGAAGCCCACCGCAGAAGTAAGCGACGTGAAGTACATCGGTGTAAACAGGGTGCTCGTCACTTCACGGATCGTCTCTTCCCGGTCTCTGGAGCGCGGATAATGATCGGCGAACTCGCTCAGGACGTGCACCGAGTCGACCACGGCGATCGGCATGAGGAAGATCGGAATCATCGAGCTCATGATGTGCACGGTGAAGCCGAGCCCGGTCAGCAGGCCCATCGTGGTGATAACCGTCACGATGGCCACTATCATGGGCGCCGCGATGAGCGCGATGCTGCGGAAGAAGAACCACATGAGCAGGAAGATGATCAGGCCAGCCAGGGGCGCCGTGATGCCCATCTGCATGAACATCTCCACACCAAACGTGTCCTCGGCCACAGGTAGGCCGGTGATGTGGTACTGCTCGTCTCCCTCGAATTCGGCTATTATCTGCTCGATCTCGCTCGCGATGCGGTGGCTCTGGCTCTTCTCGACGATCGGCACGTATATCGCCGCCGCCCGCCCGTCCTCGCTCACCAACGTTCCGTTCAGAGTGGGAATCCGCTGGGCCGCGTCCCGAATGCTCAGCGCGTCCTCTCGCGCCTGGGGCGGAGTCTGCATCAGCCATTCGAAGCGGACGACGCCCGGTCCGCCCTGCGAGATGTTGTCCACCGTGGCGAGCGACAGAAGATCCTGCCTGACCACGCCCTCCAGCTGCTCGATGGCGCGGGTCAACTCGTGCAGGCGCGCCAGGGAAACGGGGTTGAACACTCCGTCCGCGTCTTCCTCGTTGACCACCCCCACGACGATCATGTCGTGCAGGGTGAAATCGGCCTTCACCCGGTTGTGAAACACCCGGGCGCCCTGGTCGGCCGGGAGCATGTTCTCCGGATCGGCGTCGATCGTGACGCCGGGAAGCAGCGCTGCCGCTGCCGCGAACAGCGCCGCGGTCATCAGCATGACCGTTTTCGGCCGCTGTATGGAGAACTCGATTATCCTATGGCGAACCGGCAACGCTTCCTCCCGCGCGGATCTTGAGCCTCGCCTTCCGGTACGGCCGGGAAAGCGGCGTGCTGAACACACAGCCTAACATTCTATCCGGATCCGCCCCCGCCGGGAATGCGGGCTAACTGGCCTCCCGTATCCACACGTTGTTTCCGGTATCCGCATCCGGAAGCATGGCGTCGGGGTCCACCGTTACCCGAACGGGAAGTTCGTCCCGGTCCAGCGACAGGGAATACAGATCACCGCGCATCCAGATTTCGGCCGGAAGCTGGAGCCGGAACGTCTCCCCACTCTCCAGCTCGACATCCACGGTCACCGGCATCACCAGGCCTTCGCGGTTCGAAAGCTGGATAGTGATTCCGCTGTCAGGCGAGACCGTTACGGCATCGACAGCCTGGTCCAGCAGATCGGTCGAGTAAAACCAGCCGCGCCAGAACCAACTCAAATCTTCACCGGAAGCCTCTTCCATGGTGCGAAAGAAGTCAGCCGGCTGCGGGTGTTTGTAGGCCCACTCGGCGATATACGTCTGAAACGCGTCGTCGAACCGATCCGGGCCCAGGATCACTTCCCGAAGCAGGACCAGGCCGAACCCGGGTTTGCGGTATGCCAGGTAGCCAAGACCCTGCCGCCGCACCACGTCCGGGTACGTCATGATGGGCTGGTCCGCGATCGGTGACTGCATGCGGGCCGCGACTGCCGCGCCTGTGGTGCGCTGCCCGACGCTGGGGTCGTCCCGGTAGAATTCCCGGATCGAGTAGTGATTGATGAACGTGTTGAGCCCCTCATCCATCCAGGCGTAGCGCCGTTCATCGCTGCCCACGATCATCGGAAACCACTCGTGGCCGAACTCATGGTCCGTCACCCCGAACAGAGCCAACCCTCGCGCACCCACTCCGCAAAAGACGATACCCGGGTATTCCATTCCTCCCACGATACCCGCCACGTTCACGGCCACCGGATAGGGATAGCGGAACCAGCGGTTGGAGTAGTGGGAGATCGCGTGCTGAACGTACTCGGTGGATCTCTCCCAGCCGGGGTTGGCCGCATCACCGAGTCCCTCATGCGGATACGCGGACTGGAGAAGTACGCCCTCCCAGCCGGCCGCGTCCCAGATGAACGCCGGCGAGGCCGCCCAGGAGAAGTCGCGCGCGTTCTCGAGCCGATACTTCCACGTGAGCGGGCCGTTGCCCGAAGGCCGGCTGGCCGGAGTTCCGACCTCGTCCGGCGCCACGATGTGTACCGTCTCAGCGCTGCCGCGCGCCTGTGCAAGCCGGTTCAGCTGCTCTGACGTGAGCACCTCCTCCGGATTGAGCAGCTCTCCGCCAGAAACGACAATAAAGTCGCGCGGGGCGGTAATCTCTACATCGAAATCACCATATTCCAGGTAGAACTCCCCCTGGCCCAGGTAGGGCAGGGGGTTCCAGCCCTGAATGTCGTCGTACACGAACATCCGCGGATACCACTGCGCCAGCTCGTACACCCAGCCGCGCTCCGTAGCCAGGCGGCCCATCCTGTCGGCGCCATACTCCGGAATCACGAACGACCAATCGATCTCGAGTTGCAGCGCATCGCCGCTCGGCTCCATCGGCGTCTCGAGCGCGATGCGCAGCCGGGTATCCTCGACGAGGATGACCGGCTCGTAGCGCTGGCCGCCGTGCTGCACCTCGAGCCGATCCAACTGGAATCCGCCCTCGGCAAAGGCTCCCCTGAACCGATTGCCGGAGTTGAGCAGGCTTCCCCGGCTCCCCACTGAGAACAGGTTCTGGTCCAGCTGCACCCATAGAACATCCAGCTGGTCAGGCGAATTGTTGGTGTAGCGGATGACCTCGGATCCCGAAACGCGGTGCTCGTCCGGCTCCAGGTTGGTCCGGATACGATACTCCACTTCCTGCTGCCAGTAATCCGGCCCGGGCAGGCCAGATCCACGCCGCATCGGGTTAGCGCCCGGAACCTCGAGCGGAGCGAATATCTCCTGATTCGTTGGAAGAACCGGCGTTTGGGCTGTCTGCGCGGCGAGCGTTTGCGAACCGACCAGAAGAATGCCAAGGAGGCTCGAAAACGTCTTGAGGACAGAACTCGATAACATTATTCAAACTCCATCGAAATGTGTTCACGGATCGTGCGTCTAATGGAGAATCCCGACCTTCGCGTGTGAACGCCCAGCCGTTCGGCTGGCAAAATACGTCGTGACGCAACAAATACCCCGCAACGACCCGAAAGTTTATGCCAGTTTTTGTCTAATCGCCTCGCACTGGGTAGATTCGGAGCACAGCCAACGCCCATCCGCCTTGGCTCACTTACTGTCGATGCACTTTTTAACGGAGGCTGTTCATGCGTCGGATCACTGCACTAGTACTCGCTGGTTTTCTTATTCCCACAAGCGCCTTCGCCCAGGACGAGATAGAGAGCGCCATGAGCGCAGGGCCCGAGTCGATTTCGGCCGCGGCGACAGTCATGAACTGGAACATGGAAACGCTGCGAGAGGGGACGAACGGGTGGACATGCCTTCCCGATCGTCCAGACACTCCTGGTAACGACCCGTGGTGCATCACCGGCGCCTGGATGAATTTCCTGGGAGCCTACGTCAATCAGGAAGAGCCCACCTACACGGAGATCGGTTTCGCCTACATGCTGATGGGCGATACGCCGGTGAGCAACGCGGATCCGTACGCCACTGAGGAAACTGGAGCCGAGGATTGGGTGACCGACCTCGGGCCGCACGTGATGATGCTTGTTCCCGATGCCGCATTGCTCGAAAGTATCTCCACGGATCATCTCAACGGCGGCCCCTGGATCATGTGGCCGGGAACGCCGTATGCGCACATCATGATTCCGCTCGAGAGCCGCGGCGGCTGATTGATCCTGAGGTATTGATTCTGAGGTATTAGGCTGAACGAAGGGCCCGGTATTCCGGGCCCTTCGCCGTTAGGCAGTCCCATCACGGCAGGAATCCTGCAAGTCACGGTAGCGGATACGTATATCCACGACTCGGACAGTTGGCCAAAGCAGTGGAGACTACATGCTCGTTGCCGGACTCACATCCAGCGATGCGGTGCTGAACGTACACGAAAAGCCGCTCCACAAAGGCGGTAGTGTAACGCCGCAGGCGCTTCTCATTAGCCTGCTGGCCCTTCTGGTCACGGGAGTCGCCACGTTCGTGTGGCCGGATTCACTTAGCTCCCTGTCGGGATTCGTTTGGCTTCTCGCCTTGATTCCGTGCTTTTTGCTGGCCTACCACAAGGGTTGGAGGGGTGCGGCTGTCGGATTTGCGGCCTCTATGGTGCTCATGGTCGGTCTCCAGGTCGTCGTCGTGTCGTTCCTGGGTAACGAGGTCGATTGGCAGCTTGCCGGAGGGCTCACGGTCGTCCTCATCGGGCTCAGCTTCGCCATTGGCTGGGTCGCCGAGGCGCTGCACCGCAGACGAGACGTAGCGGTGGATCTGGCCTATACGGATGAACTCACGGGCCTGGCCAATCGCCGGGCGCTTCTCTACGCCCTGGCGCACCACTTCGCGGCCGCCAAAAGAGAGACTCAGTTTCTCTGTGCAATCTTGTTCGACCTGGACGGCTTTAAAGAGTACAACAACAAGTATGGCCATTCCGTCGGAGATGAGGCTATGCGGCTCGTAGGCCGTGTGCTGGCTGACAACACGAGAAACTCAGACCTGACCGGCCGGTACGGAGGGGACGAGTTCCTGACGCTGCTTCCCGGGACTTCCTTGCAGGCCGCCACCACGGTCTCGGAACGGGTGCTGCAGGCCATCTCGGAGGCTGTTACCTCGACAGGCGACCGCCTTACCATGTGCGCCGGCGTGGCTGACTTCGACCCGGCCATGTTCGAGATGCGGGACCTCGTCGCGGCGGCGGATCTGGCGCTGTACGAGGCCAAGTCGAAGGGAAGCAATACCATCGTGCAGTGTCCACCCCAGATCGCACCCGGAATCAGAGTTCTCGACGGCGGTGCCTAGCGCCGGTGATCTAGCCGGCCTGACTGACAAAATCCCGGCTCAGACTGTCTCACTGTGGAGTAGCGAGGTGACTGTCCATGGATGAACGAAGGGCCCGGAAGCCGGGCCCTTCGTGTTTGCAGCCGTCTCGCCGCGCTTGCGACAGCCTAATTAGCAACCTAATCTCGGTAGTTGATACTACTTATTCTGAGGTTGCTGAATCCGCGCGACCTCTTTCGGTACCCCCGATTCACGGAGGAGCCCTGATGCCGAGTCATGTTCGATTGATGCGAGTAGGTCTTCGTCCATTACTGATGGCTCTGGTTGTTGTCAGTATCTCCCTGGTCAGCGCCGCCGATCTTTACGGCCAGGCCGAGGCCACAACCGGAATCATCCGCGGAATCGTGCTCGATCCAGACGGAAATGCCGTGGCAGGTACTGCGGTGATAATCGAGCAACGCGAGACTGGATTTCGGGCCGAAGTCGCTACGACGAGCTCGGGTGCCTTTGTGCGGACGCTTCTCCCTCTGGGCACGTATGACGTAACGGCCCAGCCGCTGGCTCAGTACAGCCCGGACCGCATCGAGGGACTCGTGCTTCGTGTCGGCGAGACGGTGGATCTGGTGCTGGAACTAAAGCCGGTGGCGCTGGCCGATATCACCGTGAGCGGCGAGATCCCGCTGGTGGACCCCGAGGACGTGACGCAGGCACAGCGATTGTCTGCGGAGACTGTGGACGGACTACCCAACAACGGCCGTAACTTCCTCGATTACACGCTGCTCACGCCGGGTGTGCAGCTATCCCAGGGACCGGACGGAAACGTACTCAACATCAGCGGCCAGCGGGGTATTTTCAACAACGTCATGGTGGACGGGGCCGACTTCAACAATCCGTTCTTTGGCGAGCAGCGCGGGGGTCAGCGGCCGGCATTCACGTTCAACCAGGATGCGGTCCAGGAACTGGTAGTCGTTGCACAGGGCGCGCCGGCAGAGTTCGGCAGGTCGGCCGGCGGCTTCGTTACGGTAATTACGAAATCTGGCACGAACGAGTTCAAGGGCTCGGCGCACTACTTCGGCCAGTTTGACGGCCTGGTGTCGGAGTTCTCGTCCGCCAGGGGCGGCGGCAAGCCGGAACTCACGCGGCACCAGTTCGGGCTCACCCTGGGCGGACCGATCGTGAAAGACAAGGCGTTCTTCTTCCTCTCCTACGATCAGCAGGAGGGCGACGAGACGAAGCAGTTCACGCGCAATGTGATCAGCGACAGCGAACTGGCGAAGCTGGACGGTTTCCTGCAGTCCCAGTGGCCCAGCCTGTTCACCGACGAATTCGGCCCGATCGCCCGCACGGACGACAACAGGGCGCTGATCGCCAAGCTGGACTTCAACCTAAGCGCCAATCACCGCGCCTCCCTCAAGTACAATTACACGTGGTCCGAACAGATCAACGGCACGTTCGATGTGGACGCCTGGGGCGCGAGTTCCAACGGCGTAGAGAAGGACTTCTCGCACGCGGTGAACGGCGCGCTCAACTCACAGGTCTCCAACACAGTGTCGAACGAGTTCCGCTTCCAGTATGCCAGGGAAGACCGCCCGAGGTCTTACGAGGGTCCGGAGTTCCCGGGCGGCGACACGCCTGCGCAGCCGGCGTTTGGCGGCATAAAGCCCTTCCCGGATACGGGTATGGATTTCGCGGACGGTTTCCGCATCGGCCTGCCCTTCTTCCTGCCCATCGATCCGGGTTTTGACACCCGGATTCAGCTGGTCGATAACATCTCGAAGCTGACCGGGGATCACCTGTTGAAGTTCGGCGTTGAGTACAACCGGACGAAGGTCGAGCAGCAGTTCGTCGGATTTGCCAACACGCGGTACATTTTCGATTCGGTAGACAGCTTCATTGACTTCGTCGAGAACGGCAACAGCGATGGAGTAGTCCTGTTTCTCCAGTCTGCCACGGTACCCCCGGTTTCTCAGTCTGAACTGGGCCTGCAGGATTTCAGTGTCGACGAGGTGGCTGTCTTCCTCCAGGATACCTGGAATCCAAGCCCGAACCTGACGCTCAATCTTGGTGTGCGCTGGGAGGGTACGTGGCACCCGGACGTCTTCATCGATCCGGAAGATACGTTCTTCGCCCCGTTCCTCGGCGACCCTGCGTTCCCGTCCGACGGCACGATTCCGGATGACCTGAACAATTGGCAGCCGCGCTTCGGGCTGGCCTATGATGTAAACGGTGACGGAAGCACCGTCTTCAGGCTGAACGCCGGGTCGTACTTCTCGAGGATTCCGATGCTCGTGTTCGCTCAGCACCGAACCACTAACGGTGCGTTCCAGCAGATCCTTGCCGCGAGCGGAGCGAACTTCGACAACTTCGGCACCATCCCGGCGTACGGCGATCTCCTGCTTCCGACGGGCGATCCGTTCTTACCCGATGTTCAGGTGGCCTCCAGCGATCTTCAGTTGCCACGCACCTGGTCGTTCAGCGCCGGATTCGAGAAGAGGGTCAGCGATAACGTCGCGATAGAGATCTCGGGTCAGCACGCGCGTACCGACAACCTGTTCCGATTCCGCGATGTCAATCACCACGTGATAGCCGGAACTCCGCCGCCGTTCGGAATAGGAACCCACCCGGGCGGCGGTGGGATCGGCGCTCTGACGGTCACTGAGAGCACGGCCCGGTCGCGCTACAACGCGGCCACAATCGGCCTCAAGGGACAGAACGTTGGCGACGTGATGACCTTCGAGGCAAACTACACGGTTTCGTCCGACAAATCGGATGACGACAACGAGCGTGACCCGTTCACAATCCGCATCGCGGACAACAACAATCTGGACGCCGAGTACGGCTTTTCGCTTCGCGACCGTCGCCACTCGGTGAACGGGTACGCGCTGTTCCATCTGCCCAGCGGCGTAAACTTCAACAACATCATTCGTTACGCGTCGGCCTCTCCGGCATCGGAGAGTTGTGGACCGACGGCTTCCAATCCATTCGCACCGCCAGCGGGCGAGCGCGCGATAGACTCCGCACACGACCGGGTCTGCGCCGACGGAACCGTCCTTGAGCGCAACACGCTGCGCCGGGACAACGAAATCTTCAGTTGGGACATTCGGGTCTCCAAGGTATTTGATCTCGGCCAGGGTTCTACTTTCGAGCCCATCTTCGAGGTGTTCAATCTAACCAATACCGATAACTTCCTCGACGCGTCCTTCGGCGGACTGCTGTTCAACTTCGACGGCACGATCCGCAGCGGTCTGGGTGACACTAGGCGGGCGCAGGTAGGGGCACGCATTCGGTTCTAGTCGCCGGTAGTTGTTAAGATGAGCGAAAGGCCCGCGATTCGTCGCGGGCCTTTCTTTTTGGACTCGGTTCTCTAGGCGCCGCACCAACCGGTCACACTAAGCCGGCCAGCCGGATCAGGTGTTTCATCAGGTGTCACACCAGCAGAATGGAGCTTACATGACCAGGATTCTCTTGCCGAGCGCCACCCCGGTGCTTCTACTCGCGACCGCCGGAGTAACTTACGCGCTGCGGCCAGTAGTCACTGCAGAGCAGATTTCGGAGGTTGACCATGTGGAAACGACGGCACCCATGAACGCCGACACTCTTCCGGAGTGGGCGGCCTTCGGACTGCAGGAGCTGAGTTCCGAACGGGCCGACAGCGGACGCCCGTATCTGCCGTTTCTGGACGTAAAGTCGATGAGTATGGGCCTATACGAACTGGGGGCAGGCGCTACCGACGGCCAGCAGCCGCACGCACGCGACGAAGTCTACGTCGTCATGTCGGGACGGGCCGTATTATCGGTCGCGGGTGAGGACACGCCTGTAGGTCCGGGCAGCGTCGTGTTCGTAGCCGCCCTGGTGGACCACCGATTCCACTCCATAGACGAGCCGCTGTCGGTGCTCGTGCTGTTCGCGGGCGACACTGACTAGCGCTTGCTGACTGGCGCCAACTAGCTAGCGTGTCAGCCCGGGAGGGCCGCCTCAGTTAAGCCGAACGGCAAAACCGGCCGAGAGCACGATGTCATGCTGCCGTTTTGAATCGTCCAGAACCGGGTCGTCGAAGCTGGATATGAAGTCCCGCACCCCGAGGCTGAACAACACTCTGTCGTTGAGAGTGACGTCCGCTCCCCCCGATAGGATTCCGGCTACGCTAGTCCCGTCCTCGAAGGACAGGCCCGGGTCGGCCGGGAAGGTCACTCGCCTGGCTCCGGCTCCAACACCGAAATATGGCCGCACGATGGAGGCCGCCCCCGACAGGTTTGGCCTATACATGAGGCTTCCGCCGAAAAACAGTACGTCCGCGTTGCCGAACGAGACGCGAATCGGAAAGCCCATCGAGAGATCCTGCGACGTGACATCGGGGCTGGAGTAGGCAAACAAGCCCGTGACTCCCAGTCCGCTCGGCAGCCAGTAGGTCACGTCCGCGCCGAAGGCGACCGCGGTGGACATTTCCACCTGCAGCGTATCGCCCTGGTCAGCCAGCGAACTGAGCGGCGAATAGAGTCCGACGAACGGCTTGATCTCTACGCCGCCGGCAGAATCCTGCCCCCAGGCTGGATTCGCGCCAGCAGCCGCAAAGCCGCCGATGACCAGCGCGGCTATCAGGCCGGTCCTGCGACTGGCCCTGCGGCTGTTCATGCGGCCGGACCGTCGGCCCTCATTCCCGAAAACGCGTCCCCTCATCGATTCCCACTTCCTATTTCGGTTTTCCAGAAGCTGATGCCTCCGGCTTGTTTCCCTACGTCTACCCGTCCGACAGTAGCCAGACTGCTGAGGTCGATCATCTCGACTGTTCCTGGCTCTCCGCCAACGCCTTCAACACTCACGAACCCGTACTTGCTGTCCGAACTCAGCGCCACTCCGTGTGGCAGCGTTCGGTGTGTCTGAATAGCCGCGATCTCGCGCCCCGCCTCCAGGTCGAACACGCCGATCGCCGCGCCGCCCTTGTAGGTAATGACCAGTTGCCCCCCATCGGGCGTTATGTCGAGGTTGTACGGGCCGGGTCCGGTTTCGAACCGGCGTGCGATGGTCCATCCCTCAAGGTCTATCTCGAGCACTTCCCGGTTCTTATTGCAGGCGATGTAGGCGTGTCGCCCGTCAGGAGACGGCTGCACCCAGGTCGGTCCACAGCGAGTCGCCATGGCCTCCATGGTATTGGTGCCGAGAGCGGCCCTCGCCTCCAGGGTAGTCACGTCCAGTTCCCGCTCCTCGTCGGGGCCCAGATACATCCGCCGCGTCACAGCCAGCGACCGGGTATCCAGCTCGACGAGCTGCTCGTCCCGCATACATACGGAGTACAGCCGTGTCTGATTGGCCGACAGCCGGGCGCCGTGCGGCATGGCGCAGGTCGGGATCTGCGCGATTTCCTGCATGCTCTCCGTATCGACCACCGACACGGAGCTTGGCAC
>JBDLJJ010000057.1:0-15311 GCA_039714435.1 Gemmatimonadota bacterium
GATCGAAGTTGTCGCCGGGCCCGTACAGATTCACGGGGAGCAGGTACACACCCTGCAGGCCGTACTGCTCACGGTATGCCTGGAGCTGCACCAGAAGAGCTTTCTTCGCTATACCGTAGGGAGCGTTGGTCTCCTCCGGATACCCGTTCCACAGCTCTTCCTCCCGAAACGGTACCGGCGTGAACTTCGGGTAGGCGCAGATGGTTCCCACCTGCACGAACTTTTCCAGGCTGGCGATGCGCGCCTGTTCGATCAGGTGCAGTCCCATTGCCATGTTGGCATAGAAGAAGCGGCCGGGCTGGCTTCGATTGGCTCCGATACCGCCCACCTCCGCCGCGAGGTGCAGCACGATGTCCGGCTCGGCGTCAGCGTAGACGCGCTCGACGTCCTCGGCCCGGGTCAGGTCGTAGTCCGCGCTTCTGGGGACGAACACGTGGCCCGCACCCAGGGCCCGCAGCCGGGACACGACCGGGCGGCCGAGAAACCCGGCCCCGCCGGTCACCAGAACGCGGCGGCCCGTCCAGAAAGCCGGCGACGACTCCCGCTCGCCAGTCTTACTCACCGGGAGCCGAGTCTTCTGAACCGGACTTTTCGATCGTCTCCAGGACGGCGGCGTCCAGCTCTACCTTCAATCCCTGGCCTATGGCCCGAACTCCCACCTGGACGAGCGCCCGGGCCCTGCCCCGTTTCTCCAGCACGACCCCCTCGACGCCGGCCAACGGGCCCTCGGCCACCCGGACTCGCCAGCCCTCTTCCACGAGGGGCTCCGCCTGTGGGATCTCTCCGGTTTCAGCCAGCACCGCCGCGAAGCGCTGAACGCTGGCGATCTCGCTGTCGGGAATGGGAACCGGCTTTCCGCCCAGGCTGACGATAGACACGGCGCCCGGCACCCTGAGAACGACGTCCGTCAGGTCCCCCGGCACGCACTGTACGAAAAGGTATCCTGGAAACAGGGCCCAGTACACGGTGCGAGTCCGATCATGCCACTGGCTGATTTTGGGATACATGGGAAGGAACACGTCCTGCCCCGCTTCCTCCAGCGCGGCGGCAACCCGCTTCTCGTGGCGCGAGCGCGTGTAGCAGGCGTACCACCGCACCGCCTGGTCTGCAGCCACGGCCGTCAACTCGATTGTGCTGGGTTCAAAGTGCACTCCGTGCCCGTGAGTAACATGGGGTACCGCGGCCGAACTCACGGCGGTACCAGCGTCGCCCATTGTGGAACCGGCATGGCCGGCTCATCCATCTCTATGTCGCCCGCTCGAAGAGCAAAAACCGGGCACCTGATCCAACGCACGCTAAGGTATTGAAACAGAAGTACTTTTCCGGATTCAGAATCCCAATGAAAAATAGAGCTGTTGCGCCAGAGCCACACTGCCCTCTTGGCGCCCCAAACTCAACCCTCTTGACCTACAACTGTGGGAATGGCAGTACGACGGTAAACACGGTGCCTTCACCCGGCTGACTGCGGACATCAACCGACCCGCCCGCGGCAGCCACCAGGCGGGAACTGATCGAAAGGCCCAATCCGTGCGTCCAGCCTCGGGTTTCGCCTGGATTCTCGTCCGGCCGGGTAAGCCGGCGCCGAATGAGTTCGAGGTCCGTCCCCACTCCTTCGTCTGTTACCTCCACACACAGGGCCGGGCCGTCCCTCTCGAACACGTGGACGGAAACGGCGCCGCCCTCACCAGAAGCCTGGATCGCATTCGTGACCAGATTGAGGAGGACGCGCTTGAGGATCTGCGGATCCCCTGAGCGCATTCCGTCCGTATTCACCGCGGTGTGGAGCTGTATGTCGCAGTGCTGCGCTAGAGGCCCGACCAGCCCGTTCACTTCCTGAAGCACGGATTCGACTGAAAACGGTACCAGTGAGACAGATATCGGACTGTCAGCCTGCATCCTGGCGTAGTCGATCAGATCGTTCACCAGCTTCACCAGGCTTACGGAAGCGGAGTACAGGACGCTCACCTGCCGCTCTTGAGCCGGGTTCAAATCTCCCTGGCGCTGATTGAATAGAGCGTCGGCCAGGAACAGGATCGAATTCAGCGGCGAGCGAATGTCGTGTGAAATGTCCTCGATCATCCGATGCTGTCCGGCCATCGCCTCGGCCAGCGCGGCTCCGGCCAGCTGAATCCACAGTTCGTCCAGGCGGCGGTGAAGCTGGTCCGCCTGAGCGGCGGAAGCGCCGGAACCGTGAGCGGCCACGACTACAGCCCGCATGTGGGCCAGGAGATCGCGCGGTAGCGAGCCGGTCAGCCCCGGCGTGCTCAAATCGAGCGACGTCGTGTGCGAGAACAGAAAGTCTTCCAGAACAGAGGCCAGCTCGAGCTGCTCGGGAGTCGCGCCGTCTATCTGGGGTGAACGCCACCAGCCGGGCCGCTTCCCTTCCTCTCGCTGACTCTCCTCAGGAGAGCTTCCGTCCGGAGTTCCGGGCCATGGGACGAGATTGTCCCGAATCGAGTCAGGAGGCAAAAGCCTCTCTCGCCAGCTTGTGCTTGTCCATGAGGCGGTACAGGGTGGTGCGGTCGATTCCGGCCTGACGAGCTGACTCAGACATGTTTCCGCCCGTTCGAGCCACCAGGTGGGCCAGATACTCTCGCTCGAAGCGGTCGATCAGATCCTGCTTCGCCTGGTGGAACGGAAGCTTGCTGTTCAGGGGAGCGCCGAGCGAAACCACGGACGCGGAGGAGCTGTCGCCGCCGTGGCCCAGGATCGGAAGCCGATCCGGGCTGATTTCCTGGTCGGATTCGGCCAGAACCACCAGGTTTTCGATTACGTTCTGGAGTTCGCGTACGTTCCCCGGCCACGAGTAGGCGATCAGGGCGTCCAGAGCTCCGGTGGACAGCTTCGGTGGCTCATCGCCAGGCATCTGATGCCTGCGCCAGAAATGGTCGATGAAGTGCCGAATGAGCACCGGAATGTCCTCCAGCCGCTCCCTGAGCGGGGGCAGATTAATCGGCACCACCCGCAGGCGGTAATACAAGTCGTGTCTGAGCGACCTGTCGTTGAGGGCGTCCTCGGGCTCCCGGTTAGTGGCCGAGATGAAGCGGACGTCGACGACGGCGTCGTCTTTTTCGCTCCCGACCCGGCGCAGCACGCCGTCCTGCAGCACCCGAAGCAGCTTGGCCTGGAGGGGCATCGGCATCTCGGCCAACTCGTCCAGGAAGAACGTGCCCTGATCGGCCACCTCGAGCAGACCCGGTTTGTCTCTGATGGCGCCTGTGAAGGCGCCCTTGCGGTGGCCGAACATCTCTGATTCGAGCAGCTCGGCCGGAAGCGCGGCGCAGTTGACGGCCACGAACGCTTTTCTGGACCGGCGGCTCTCGCGGTGAATGAACTGAGCGAACAACTCTTTCCCGGTTCCGCTCTCGCCCGTTATGAATACTGAAGCATCCGTTGTGGCTACCTTCAGAGCCTTCTGGACGGCCTCACGCATGGAGGCGGACACGCCCAGAATGGTGGCTCCTGAATCGACCAGCAGACCCTCGCGTTGGGCAGGCTTGTCCACTTTCTGTGTGCGCATGAGCGTGTACGCGGCGCGCCCCACCAGGACCAGCAGCTGGGTGGCCGTGAACGGCTTCGGCATGTAGTCCCACGCGCCGGCCTGCATGGCCCGCACGCCGCCTTCCGTCGTGGCCTGTCCGGTCATCATGATCGCCAGGCTGTCGGGATGCCGGCTGCGCAGCTCAGACAGCAGATCGAGCCCGTGAATCTGAGGCATATTCTGGTCGATCAGAACGATCTGGAAGGCCTGGTTGCGCAGGCGCCTGAGAGCCTCGTCCGCCCTGCGCTCCACTTCGCAGGTGTACCCGTCTCCGTTCAGAACTGATTCGCAGCTCTGCAGGATACTGGGCTCATCGTCTACGACCAGGATCCGGATGGCCGATTTTTCCTCGGAAGCGAGAAACATCGGCTCGCCGGCAGCGTCTTCCGTGGGGTCGTGTTGTTCGAGTTTGTCGCTCACGTGTCCGCGGCTCCGTCCGCTGGGAGTTGACCCGGTTACGCGCTTGTCGAGCGCGTGCGGGAGAATAATCGCCCTGTTTTCGGGAGCTACATGGTCAAAAAGCGGGCCGTGAAGCGGATTTCCGGCTGGATGTGTTGCGCCGGCACGTCGATGTAGGAAAAAGGCGACACTCGGGCCCTTGCCGGCCGGCCGCAGGGCCTCGAATCGGCCTCCATGGGCTGGCATAACGCACGGGGTGAGGCGATTTCAGACCAGAGCAGAGCCGCGGCGCCGCTATCTATTCGACGGTGACGCTCTTGGCCAGGTTACGGGGTTTGTCCACATCGCAGCCACGCACCAGGCCGATGTGGTAAGCCAGGAGCTGCAGAGGGATACTGGTCAGAATGGGCTGCAGCGGGTCCAGCGTCTGGGGGACGATGAAGTATTCGTCCGCCAGTTCGGCCAGGCCGTTGGGTTCCGTCGTGACGGCGACCAGGCGGCCTCCCCGGGCCTTCACTTCCTGCATGTTGGACAAAACCTTGGCGTACGCTCCGTCCCTCGGGGCCGCCACGAGAACGGGCATCTGTTCGTCGATCAGCGCGATGGGCCCGTGCTTCATTTCGGCAGCCGAGAATCCCTCCGCGTGCACGTAGCTGATTTCCTTGAGCTTGAGGGCTCCTTCCAGAGCCACCGGAAAGCTGTAGCCGCGGCCCAGGTACAGGAAGTTGTCGTGACTGGCGAGACGCTCTGCGAGCTGCTTGATCTCGTCCGCCCTGCTCAGCACTTCGCGGACCTTGTCCGGCAGGCCGGCCAATTCGTCCAGAACGAGGCCGATTTCCTCGCTGTCCATGCCACGCTGACGGGCCAGGTACAGCGCGAACAGGGCCAGAACGACGACCTGTGAGGTGAAGGCCTTGGTAGAAGCCACGCCGATTTCGGGGCCTGCGTGCAGATATACACCGGCGTCGGTCTTCCTCGACAGCGTACTGCCCACGACGTTGACAATTCCCAGTGTCTTGCAGCCCCGCTCCGTGGCCAGCTCTATGGCGGCAAGCGTATCCGCCGTCTCGCCCGACTGCGAGATGCCCACGACGACCGTCTCGGGATCGAGGACGGGGTCGCGGTAGCGCCACTCGGAGGCATACTCGACATCGGCCTGGATGCGGGCGAACTGCTCCACCATGAATTTCCCGATCAGCCCCGCGTGCCACGAAGTGCCGCAGGCCGTGAACACGATCCGTTTGGCGCCGGCAAGTACGGGCGCGAAGTCCGCCAGGCCACCCAGCTTCACCGCGGCCTGATCCCGCACGATACGGCCCCGCAGCGAGCTTTCGATCGCTTCGGGCTGTTCGTGGATTTCCTTCAGCATGTAGTGGTCGAATCCGCCCTTTTCGGCTTCCTCGAGATCCCATTCGATCTGATGTACGGGCTTGTCCACCCGTACCATGGCGGCCATGTCCACGATGTCGCATCCGTCCGGGTCGATGGTCGCCATCTCTCCGTCGTCCAGGTAGACGACGCGCCTCGTGTGGCTGAGCAGAGCCGCGGCGTCCGATGCCGCGTACGTGGCGCCATCGCCGAGGCCGATGAGCAGAGGAGAACCCCGGCGTGCGCAGACGATTCGGCCCGGTTCGTCCTCGCACATCACAGTGACGCCGAACGTACCTTCTACCATGGACAGAGCCCTCGCTACGGCCAGCGACAGCGGCGGCACCCAGTGCTCTTCGATCAGATGGGCCAGCACCTCGGAGTCCGTCTCCGACAGGAACGTATGGCCGCGGCGCTCCAGCTCGGCGCGCAGTATGTCGGCGTTCTCGATAATACCGTTATGGCAAACCGCTATTTTGTTCTTGCAATCGACGTGCGGATGTGCGTTTTCGGTGGTAGGTGGTCCGTGGGTGGCCCAGCGCGTGTGAGCGATCCCCGACTCTCCTCGAATCGGCTCCTCAGTCACCAGACGTGACAGATTCTCCAGGCGCCCCGCCATTCTGCGCCGCACGATTCCGGCCCCGTTTTGAACCGCGAGACCTGCCGAGTCATACCCCCGGTACTCCATGCGGCTCAGGGCCTTGAGGAGTATCGGTGTCGCCTCGCTCTCGCCGGTATACGCTACAATTCCGCACATAGTGCTTGGTGTCGTCCTTTCGTTTGCTCCGGGCCGGTGGAAGGTGTCCCGCGGCCAGGTTTCGCAGCCGGTACGAACACATTCAATTGTCACGCCACCCCGCACCCCAGTGTGTCGTCCGTCCGCTACTACGACGAAACGTCTTGTCCAATAGTCACTTGACTGGGGAATCGGACCGGTCGCTGCGCGCACCTCAGAGCAAACGGCGGGCCAGGGTGTTGGATTACCGCGACACCCTTGCGGGCACTGGACGAGGCGAGGTGGGAGGCGGCCTTACAGAATGTGGGGCCGGGCGCCGCGAGTTTCTTTTTGCGAGCGCCGGAGCACTATGCGGCCAATTGCCCCCGCCGCCGGGCGGCTGGCTCAGGCGGGAGCCCGGCCGGCTCAGGCTGGAGACAGAGGCCAGACGATGGGAATGAGCAGCAAGGCCAGCAGGCCGACAACGATCTGCAATGGAACGCCCACCTTCGCGAAGTCGCCGAACGAGTATCCCCCCGGGCCGTACACCATGAGGTTGGTGTGATAGCCGATCGGCGTGGCCATGGAGAGCGAGGCGGCCAGCGTGGCGGCTACCACAAAAGGCCGGGAATCGACGCCCAGGCTCGCGGCGGCGGACAGAGCGATGGGGAACATCAGGGCCACGGCGGCCGTGTTGGTCACGAACTCGGTCAGAATCAGGGCGGCCAAGAAGATGGCTCCCAGCACTCCCACCGGCCCCAACCCTCTGGCCGCACCCACGATACCCGCCGCCAGCAAGTCCGCCGCGCCACTGGCGCGCAGCGCCGCCGCCAGACCTAGAGCCGAACCGATCATCAGCAGCACTGACCAGTCGATACTGCGCTTGGCGTCTCCCGGAGAAAGGCAGCGAAAGGCGATCATGGCGACTCCACCCAGCATCGACGCCGTAACGATGGGGAGAACGTCGAGCGCCGCGAGAAGAATGACGCCGGCCAGGACGCCGAGCGCGACGGGCAGCTTGTCGTGCCGCGGACTCGTGCTGGCCACGACCTGGCTTACGAGGTAAAAGTCGCGTGAGTGGCGAAACGTCCTCGTGAAGCCGGACGCGGCCTCGAGCAACAGCGTGTCACCGGGCCGAAGCACGATGTCTCCGATCCGGCCCGTGAGCTGCGATCCGCGGCGGTGCACGGCTACGATCGCCGCGTTATAGCGGGACCGGAAACTGGCCTCGCGAATCGTCGATCCGACCAGCTCCGATCCGGGCGAGACGACCGCTTCGTTGAGCGACCAGCCGGCCGATTGAGACGGAGCCAGGGACTCGTTCTCACTTTCGTCCGCCTCCGGCGCGAGACCTCGGAGTTTTCGCAGGTCTACGATTGTGTCGACGTTGCCGGCGAAGGTCAGCCGGTCGCCGGCGAACAGTCTGATCTCCGGACCGACAGGAGAAATTACGCCCGTACGGCGCTCGATGCGGACCAGAAAAAGCCCCGGAAGGTGCCTGAGACCCGCTTCCGTCACTGTCTTGCCGATGATCGCGGACGGCTCGGTGAGGCGCAGTTCGGCCAGGTAGCGGCGCACGTCGGAGCCAGTCTCATACACCGGCACACGATCCTTCAGCAGCCGCGGAGCGGCCAGTGACAGGTACAGCACGCCGATCAGGACGGCGGGAATCCCAACTAGAGAAAGCTCGAAGAATCCGAGGCCAGGAAAACCGTACGACTGTAGCAGGCCGTCACTCACCAGGTTAGTCGACGTGCCGATGACCGTAGTCATTCCGCCCAGGATAGAAGCATACGACAGGGGTATGAGGAGCTTCGAAGGAGAAACCCGCACGCGTTTGGCCCAGCTTTGCGCGACGGGCACGGCCATGGCGACGACGGCCGTATTGCTCACGGCCGCCGACAGTCCGGCTGTAAGGCCGGTCAGCCGTAGCAGGGCCCTGGGCAGGCTCCTGGTCTCGCCGAACACGCGCTTTCCTGCTCCCTCCAGGGCGCCCGTCGATCTGAGCGCCGCCGATATCACGAGCATACTGGCTATGGTGGCGAGGGCCGGATTTCCGAAACCCGCCAGGGCCGTGGCAGGGTCGATCACGCCGGCGGCCAATACAGCAACCAGTCCGGCCGCCAGCAGCACATCGGGACCGAAGATCTCACGCGAGATGGCGGCGATCGTGATCGCGAGAACCGCCAGCGTAATAGCGATGTCGAGCGTCACTGTTGGCCTATCCCGCCGTCTGGTACGCCCTCATCAGCACGTCCGCCACCTCGGGCCGGGTGAATTCCTCCGGCGGACGTACGCCCTGGCTCAGCATCTCACGCACCTTCGTCCCCGACAGGAATATGCGCTGCTCGGGAGTAGACGGTGACGTCTTGGCCGTCGCCATCTGCTTCGTGACGGTGCACCAGAAAGAGTGCTCGAACTTCAGGGGCTGAATGCCGAGGGCGGCCTGGTCGATCTCGTCGAATATATCCTGAGCGTCGTAGGTGCCGTAGTAGCTGCCCACCCCGGCGTGATCCCGGCCCACTATGAAGTGAGTGCAGCCGTAGTTGCGCCGCATTATGGCGTGGAAAATCGCCTCCCTCGGGCCGGCGTAGCGCATCGCTGCCGGAAGAACGGACAGAAAGGCCCGGTCGCTCGGGTAGTAGTGCTGCATGATCACGCGGTAGCATTCCATGCGCACGTCAGCCGGAATATCGTCCGATTTGGTGCGGCCCACGAGGGGGTGGATAAGCAGGCCGTCCACCATCTCCATGGCACATTTCTGCAGGTATTCGTGCGCCCGGTGGATCGGATTCCTGGTCTGGAAGGCCACGATAGTCTTCCAGCCTCGGGCGGCGAACTCCGCCCGCGTCTGGGCCGGGGTCAGGTTGTCGGCCGGAAGGCCGGTGATGTCCTCGTCGTAGACGTAGTGGACCGCGCCAGCCACGCACCACTCGCCAGTGCCGTTCAGCGCCGCCACACCGGGGTGGGCCTCCTCAGTTGTCCTGAACACCGCTTCGGCCTCACGACTCTTGTCTCGCTGGAAGGTTTCCGCCACGTCAATCACGGCGGCCAGAGAGCCGTCTTCCAGAACGAGCGCGGCCCGGCCACCGGCCGACAGATCCGCCGCCTCGGCAGCGCTGGCCGGCAGCGTCACCGGAATGGACCACGGGAGACCGCTGGCCAGCGTCATACTCTCGACGACACTGTCGTAGTCGGACTGGCTCATGAACCCGGTCAGCGGAGAAAGCCCGCCCACGGCGATCAGGTATAGATCGCTCAGTGTCCAGTCCGAGATAGTGATCTTGGGTAGTGCCGCCGCTTCGGCTCGTAGTTCCGCCTCAGCGCCACCGGTGATCCGGCGGTCGACGAGCTGACCGCCATATGGCTCAAGCATGCGAAGTTCCTTGTTGGTTGTGTACAGGTTTGCTGTGTCTAGTCGACGTTCAGATATCCGTGCTCGCGCAGATACGCCACCACCTGGCCGGCGCATTCCTCGACACCGAGCTGCCCGGTGTGGATCACCAGCTCTGGCTCCAGCGGCTCCTCATATGGCGCGCTGATGCCCGTGAATTCGGGGATCTCACCGGCTCGGGCTTTCTTGTACAGCCCTTTGGGATCTCTGCTTTCGCAGGTCTCGAGCGGACAGGAGACGTGGATCTCCACGAAATCGCGCTCTCCGGCCATGATTTCACGAACCCGGTCCCGGTCGCTGCGATAGGGCGAGATAAAAGCGGTGAGCACAAGACACCCGGAATCGGCGAACAGCTTGGCCACCTCGCCGATGCGGCGAATGTTCTCGGTCCGGTCCTCGGGCGAGAAGCCCAGGTCCCGGTTCAGTCCGTGGCGAACATTGTCGCCGTCCAGAATGTAGGTCGAGCAGGCGAGGTCGAAGAGAACCTTTTCGGCCTCCACCGCCAGGGTGCTTTTCCCACTCCCTGACAGGCCAGTGAACCAGAGCACTGCGCCCCGGTGGCCTCGGCCCTGTTCGCGTTGATCGCGGCCGACCTGGCCGGAATGCCAGGTCACGTTCGTAGACTTGATGCTCAAGAGACGCCTGCCTTATGTCGATAGTTGTCAGTCATAGTTGAACATGGATACTGATATTTCCTGTACGGTCGGCAATACCTCGGCCCAGACATCGGCGCGCGCGGCAAAGATCCCGCCCGGCTGTCGCGGATCCCGCTTGCCGTAGCGCAGCGGCGCACCGGAGCAGTCGGTGACACGGCCTCCCGCTCCACGCAGGATCGCTTCCGGTGCGCACGTGTCCCATTCCTTCAGGAACGGTACGGGATGGGCGTACAGGTCAGCCTTGTCCCGGACGATGAGCGAGCACTTTACGCCGACCGACCCGGAAGGGACGATAATGGCATCGGGCAGTCCGTCTTCCAGGGCCTGCAGTCTCTCGTCCGGGTGCGAACGTGAGCGCGTCATGCGCAGCGGCCCATGCGCTTCGGGCTCCACGTGGACCGCTTCGAAGCTATCGCCCCGAGACAGCCATGATCCAGCCCCGGGAACGCCAAGCAGTACGATTCCGTCTTGCGGCTGGCAGGTGACTCCGAGCACGGCCTCACCCCGGATAGCCAGTCCGACCATCACGCAGAATTCTCCGTTTCGCGCTATGAACTCCTTCGTCCCGTCCAGGGGATCAATGATCCACAGACGCTCAGACGGAACGGAGCCCGGATCCAGGTCCGATTCTTCGCTCAGGACAGAATCGGCCGGGAACGAGCTCTGAATCTCATCCAGAATCGCCCTGTTGGCCGCGAGGTCGGCCAGGGTGACAGGATCACCCGCTTCCTTACGCGTCACTGTCAGGTCGGCGCCGTAGTAGTCCATCGCGGCGCGGCCCCCGGCCAGCGCGGCGCTGACAGCTGCCCGGGCCTCCTCACGAAACTCGGACGGGACTCCCGGCGGAATAATCAGGTCAGACACCCTCGGCGATCCGGATCCCCCCGCCAGCGCCTCGAGCGTCGCGAAGAGCGCGCTGAGCGGCGGCCAGACGGGAGAGACTGGCTATCTTGCTCGCTACCGGTCCCGGCCTGCTTTCCTGAGCGGCTGAAGTCCAGCCTGCCGGCCCGATTTCGACTATGCCGGCGCTTATTTGGATCTCTTCCCCATTCCAGCGGGATCCGTTGGCCAGGTCGGTCAAGCGGCGGACAAGAACGGCCAGGCCGGCGGCGTTCGTATCGATGGCGACAATACCCAGGTCTTCCCCACCGACCCAGCCACACACGTCGGAGTCGCGCAGGTTCGGCAGACATAGATCCGTCAGAGCGGTCCGGCCGCGCTCAGCGGCGAACCGTCCCCTGGGTGTCGTGGGGCCGAGAACAGCACAGGCCAACCGCGTCTTCGTTCTGCCCGCGCTGGCCGCCAGAACCTCGGTCATGCGCAGCAGGCCGGCCAGGTTGAGAAAGCCCGTCTTGGGATCAGACAGCACTCCTTCTTCCGTCGACTCGATCAGTTGCTTGATTTCGAGCAGGCGACGGAGTTTCGCCACGACCAGTTTGGAGCGAATCGGCTCTCGGATCACGCCCCAGGCGCCCGCGCCCATCACGGCGGCCTGGGCTGATTCCTGCCACGTGTCAGGCGAATACACGAGGATCGGAACAGACGAGCGCAGCGCACCGGAACTCAGAGTGGCGGTCAAGGCCGAAGCTTCCAGATCGGGCAGGCCCTCGTCGATAATGACTATCTCGGGATCGATAAGGCCGGCGTCCCGAGCCGCGATTCGAGCCGAACGTACCCGGGTCAGGCCAAAGCCTTCGGGCTCGAGAACAGCCTTGAGAGCGGAAACGAACCAATCGCGCTCACTGACAAGCAGGATGCTCGTAGGCTTGCCCGCGGGTTCGGCTCCAGGTCGTGTCATCAGAGAGTTTTCCGGTGACCGTTACTTGCCGTCCCGGTTGAACATCACCGGGAGAGTCTTGAACATGATCACGAGATCGAACCACAGAGACTGGTTGCGGACGTATTCCAGGTCGAAGCCGACCTTTACCCGGACGTCCTGGACGTCCCGGTCGTATCCCCGGTTGATCTGGGCCCAGCCTGTGATGCCGGGCCGCACACGGTTCCTGTATCGGTACTCCGTAATCTCCCGCCGCAGCTGCCGCACGAATATCGGACGTTCCGGCCTCGGGCCGACGACTGACATCTCTCCGCGCAGAACATTCCAGAACTGCGGAATCTCGTCCAATCGAGTCCGGCGCAGCAGCGCACCCACCCGGGTCGTCCGCGCGTCATCCAGCTGCGCCCACACGGGCCCGGTATCGAGCTCCGCGTTCAATCGCATCGTCCTGAACTTATGGATGAGAAAGGGACGTCCGCCCAGATCGCTGGCCCTTCTTCCCGTATCGTCAGGAAGATCCCGAAGATGGCGCCTGTCCAGGCCCACCCGCAGCTGACGGTACAGAATCGGACCCCTGCTATCGATCTTCACGGCGATCGCGATGAGTGCGATCAGCGGGAAGAGAAGGATGAGAGCCAGAATAGCTACCACTACATTGGCAGCCCGTACCAGGGCCCGAGAAATCGGAGAGCTCCGCCGCGGATCGTGCTCACCGTACTCGGCAACGCGGAAGATCCTGGCAATGTCTCCGGACCGGCGGGTCCGGGAAGGCCGATCGGGCCTGCTTCTATAAGTCTTGTCGCCTGACATAGGTCTCGCAGCCGTGAGTGATTGTGATCTCACCCTGTCGTAAGCATCCGGCGTGCCAGCAACCATGCGTCAGTCTAACCTTGTGTATTGAATACTGTTACGAGATCAATCCCCGCTCATCGCGAGCGGGGTATGGCGGTAACCCAACAACTTTCGGCCGGCTTATTCCAAGCCGTAGTCTCGGATCTTGTAGAGGAGAGCCCTGTAACTCAAGTCCAAGAGTTCGGCGGCGCGGGTCCGGTTGCCCTCGGTTACCTCGAGTGCGCGGCCGATGAGGTGCTTCTCGAGTTCGTAGGTTCGCTTCTTGACGGACAGTTCATCGCTGGAAAGGGTCTCAGACAGCACGGGCATGCCCGCCTTAGGATTACTGACTGATTCGGGAAGATCGTCTGATGTGATCTCCTCACCGTCCGCCAGCACCATGGCCCTCTCGATCAGGTTTTCGAGCTCGCGAATATTCCCGGGCCAGGCGTATGACATCAGCTTCTTCATGGCGGCCGAATCGACTCCGCTGATGGACTTCCCGAGCCGTTCATTGAACAGTTCGACGAAATGATGCACCAGGACCGGAACGTCGTCGGTCCGGTGCCGCAGGGGAGGAATGTGAACCCGTACGACATTGATCCGGTAGAACAAGTCGGACCGGAAATCGCCAGCCGCGACCTCGGTTTCCAGATCGCGCTGGGTCGCGGCCACGATTCGAACGTCCACCTGCCTGGAGCGGGACTCGCCCACCCGCCTGATTTCTCCTTCCTGCAGAACCCTGAGCAGCTTGACCTGGAGGGCGGCGGGAAGCTCGCCTACTTCATCCAGTAGAAGAGTGCCTCCGCTGGCTTCCTCGAATAGACCCCGGCGATCCGCCGTAGCGCCGGTGAACGATCCCTTGATGTGCCCGAACAGCTCCGACTCGAGCAGGTTGTCAGGAATCGCGCCGCAGTTGACGGGTATGAAGCTTCCCGAGGTCCGATCGGAATTCTCGTGAATCAAGCGGGCCACGAGCTCTTTTCCAGTGCCGCTTTCGCCGGTGATGAGCACGGTGGATGGGTGGGGGGCGACCCGATAAGCCATATCCAGGGCCGCTTTCATCCCTCCACTACTCGCCACGATCTCATCGTGTCGCCGCTCGGCTCGCACCTCTTTGCGCAGGCGCTTGATCTCGCGGCCTTTCTTGCGGTTTTCTTCCGCGATCTTGACGCGCAGGAGCAGCGTATCCGGCGAGAACGGCTTTTCCAGGTAGTCGTAGGCGCCGGCCCGCACCGCCTCGACGGCCAGCTCGGGGTTCCCGTAGGCGGTCATCATGATTACGGTGGCCTCGCCTTCGCCGGCCCGGTACTGCTTGACGAACTCCATACCGTCGAGGCCCGGCATCCGAACGTCGGACAGGATCAGATCCGGACTCTCCTTGAGCGCCTTTTCCAGACCGTCCTTGCCGTCCGCCGCGGTCAGAATATCGTAGCCCTCATCCTCAAGAATCAGGGAAGCCGTCCGCCTGAGTCCCGAATCATCATCAATGACAAGTATTTTCATTCCGTCTCCTTAACGGATACGAGCGGCAACAGAATTTCGAACGCAGCCCCGTCTTCACTCGGATCGGTGAGGTGGATCGCACCCCCCATACCGCTTACCAGGCGCGCGCAGACCGCCAGGCCGAGACCAGTCCCGCGCCCGGGCTCCTTGGTAGTAAAAAACGGATCGAACAGCCTCTCCACCAGTGCCGCGTCCACTCCCGCTCCGTTGTCACGAACGACTATCTGAACCGCGTCCTCACCTTCTCTGAGGTCGGGGCCGTATGTGGCGGGAGCCAGATCGTTCCAGCGCCTCACGTGCGAGTAATCGACCCCACTGGGGTCAGACTCCCGGCGGGCCATCTCGGGCCCGGCCCGAGCCAGCTGTACAACGGTGGCCCGGGTCTCGATCTCGACCTTGCCGGGATGTCCGCTGTCCTCGATCGAATCGGCTGAGTTCAGAAGCAGGTTCACCAGCACCTGCTCCAACTGATGGGGATCGGCCCGAACGTCCGGCAGCTCTTGAGCCAGAGAGAGCTGCAGATCTATGCCCTTGAACCGGCCCTGGACAGAGACCAGGTCCAGAACATTACGAACGACGCCGTTTACGTCGACGTTCCGTGTGGCCGCCGCTTTGGGCCTGGCGTAGTCGAGCAGCCCGCGAACAATTCGGTCGATGCGCGACACCTCAGTCGAGATGCCCTGCAGCGACTCTTCGTCGGTACCGCTCCGGCGCCGGGCCACCTCCACATAGCCCAGGATCGCGCCCAGCGGGTTTCCGACCTCATGGGCCACGCCCGCCGCCAGTTGGCCGGTGGACGCGAGCTTGGCGGCCAGAATGAGTTCACTCCTGGCCTCTGACAGGGCGCGATTAGTGTGCGCCAGCGACTCGATATTTGCCGTCAGCTGCCGCTGATGATGAATGAGTTTGTCGGCCATCTCGTTGACGGAGCGAGCGAGTCGATGCAGCTCCTCCGTATCCGGCGCCTCTATCCGGTGCACTTCGTCTCCTGACGCGATGCGCTCGGCACCCTGCACCATCTGATTCACCGGCCGCAGCACCAGCTTTCGCAGCCGGTAATCGCCGATGACTCCGAGTAGCAGGAACGCGGTCGCCATCCCGACCACGACAGCCACCGTAAGAGT
>JBDLJJ010000058.1:0-15163 GCA_039714435.1 Gemmatimonadota bacterium
TCCATGATCGACGCGTCCAGCTGAATCACCCCGTCCTCGTTCGGAAGACCACCATACCCGACGCTGGCGTCCTCGGGATCGACCTCGATCACGTTGGTCGCCTTCTCGACCGCGTCCAGTGCGCTACCTCCGCTCGACAAGATTTCCCAGGCGGCACGGAGACCCTCCCGGCCGGTTTCGTTCCGGTGGCTGGTGATGATTATCGGGGTGGAACCCGCGCTGGCCGGCCGTGCGCCAAGCCTGGGACTGCGAAGTGCGACGGCAGCTCCTCCGAGGCACAAGCTGCGGCCCAGGAACATTCGGCGATCGATCTGACGGGACATGTATGACTCCTGTCGAAGGTGTCTTTCCACTACGTATCAGCCATGTTAGGGTGCTCGAACTCTACGAGGCTCCATGCATGGTAGTCCAGTGACACAGACTCAGCGCGCCTTCGCGCTCGACATCGATGCGGCACGAGTTGGCCGCCGCTACGCCGCCGCCGGGGTTCCGTGCAGCGACACCCCTCTGCACGACCTCGCTTCGGCTCTCGCCGCCAGCCCCGTTTGGAAGGACGCTGGCCCGGTTCTGCTGGTCGTTCGGGAGGACGGGCCGGGAAGATTGGGCATCCTGGGCGATTTTCCGCCGCAGCTGGCGTCTTCGATCCAGACTATGGAGTGGCAGATCGACTTCTCGCTGGATCGGCTGCGTTACGTCTCGTATCAGCAGGTAGAAGCGGACTGCGCGATTCTGGCCGCACAGCTCACCGAGCGACTGGGCCGCGAAGAGCTGGCCGACTGCCGGTTCGTAGCCATTCCCAGAGGCGGCTGGAACGTACTCGGCATCCTGTCCTACATGCTGGATATTCAGGATCATCGGCAGGATCCAGATTCTGAGCAGACCGTCATCGCGGTGGACGACTGCGCCCTGTCAGGTCTGCGCTGCGCCGAGTTTCTGGAGCAGGATACAGCCGAGCGGGTGGTGTTCGCGCACCTCTATTCTCATCCCGAGCTGCGGGCGGCCGTGGAGAACCGGGAGCCACGCGTCCTGGCCTGCCTCGGAGCGCGAGACCTTGTCGACCACGCTCCTGACGATCTGGGCGGGAAGTACGAGGGATGGAAGTCCGAGTGGGAGGCCCGGTCAGACCGGCGCGCCTACTGGGCGGGCCACGCGGAACACATTTGCTTTCCCTGGAACGAGCCCGATGTCAGCGTGTGGAATCCGGCCTCCAGAAGCACCGAGGCCGGGTGGCGGGTCGTACCGCCCAGCGCCTGCGTGAAGAACCGGATCAGGCCCAACCCAAACGTAAGCGTTCAGGTTCAGCCGCCCGCGGCGGGTGAATTGCGGCCGCTGCCTTCGACGTTGTTCGGTGAACTCTCCGGCAAGGTGCTTGTGGCCAACGTGGACTCCGGAGAGTGTCTAGAGCTGAAGGGCACGGCGGCCGACATGTGGAACGCGATTCTGCGGCATGAGAACGTGGATCAGGCGGTGCAGTCCCTGTGCGACTTGTACGCGGTTAGAGACAGTGAGCTGCGCCCCGACCTGAACGAACTGATCGCCTCGCTGACCAGCAAAGGCGTGCTGGGCCCAGGTCAGGGCGCCGGATGAGCGAGACACGGGACGGCGCAGGCACGGCCTGGCCCGTCTACTCCGTGTATGGGCTCAACGTGGCCAGCCAGCTCACTTTCCGCAGCGGACTGGTGGCCGGCCGCGGGCCGGTCGATGTCAGCTTCGAAGTAGTGGATACCGCCCCCCACGGGCCGGACTGGCAGTCCGAGGAACCGGCCTACGGAAGTGTCGTGCTGCTCGAAGACGGTGAGAGCTTTCTTTTCCTGTACCGGTGCTTCGGCCTGGATGTCCTCCGCTACCGGGGCTTCGCTGATTTCTATCTGTGGGACGACCGAATCGTGTGCCATCTTATCGATTCAAACCGCTTCGATGCCGTCGAGTTGTACTTCCTGGGGCTTGTACTGGCGTTCTGGCTCGAGCGCGCCGGAACGGTGACGCTGCACGCATCCGCCGTCGAGATAGATGGGAAGGCGGTGGGGTTTCTGGCTTCGAAGATGGGAGGGAAGAGTTCGCTGGCCGCGACGTTCGTGCAGGCTGATTTCTCTTTTTTGACCGATGATTTCCTCGCCCTGCGATTTGAAGAAGACGTGTGGTGGACCAGTTCCGGATTTCCGCAGATGCGGATGTGGCCCGACCAGGCGCGGCATTTCACGGACGACGTGGACGCGCTGGCCCTCGTGCTGGCCGGCGAAGAGAAACGGCGGGTGCCGATCGCCGCCGAGGCGTTCTGCAGCGGCCGCAATCCCCTGGCCGCGCTGTACATTCCGGAGCGAGGCGCTGAGACGGCCGGCCAGATTGAGATCGACACTCTGTCACCGCGCGACGCCGTCATCGAACTGGTGCGGGAATCTTTTCTGACCCGGCTGCTCGAGTCGGCCGGCCTGCACGGCCGGCGGCTGGCTGCTTTCGTAAGCCTCGCCAGACAGGTTCCGGTACGCCGCATCCGGTATCCGAACGGGATCGATCTCCTGCCGGATGTACGAGCGGCCATTGTTCGGGAGGAGACGTGAGTGGTATTTGCGGCATCGTCAATTTTGGTTCCGGCGACGTCCCGCATGCCCGGCTTGACCTTCTGGTACAGGCGGCCCGGTTTCGAGCCGTGGACGGATGTCACACGTGGAAGGGGAACGGCGCCGCTCTTGCTCAGTTGGCGCATTTTCTTACGCTCCGGTCCGCGCAGCGCAGCTACCCTCACTCGGAGCCCATCCCGGACACGGACGATGCGCTGCACCTGGTCGCCAGTGCGAGGATAGACAACCGGGATGAGCTGCTGGAGTTGCTCCGCCCCAAAGGCCTGATCAGACACGACGACCCGGCGGATGAGGAGCTCATTCTGGGCGCCTACCAACAGTGGGGAGACGGCTGCGGTTCCCGGCTGATCGGCGACTTCGCGTTCGCCATCTGGGACACCCAGCGCCGGCGCTTGTTCGCCGCCCGCGACCCGATGGGAATGCGACCGCTGTACGTTCGAATGGAGCCAGCAGGGCTGATCTTCGCCTCGGAGGCCCAGCAAATCGTCGGGCTGCCCGGGGTGCCGCAGCGACTTCACGAGGCGGCCGTGGCCGGGCACCTGGCCGGACCGTTCGGCCGGACTGACTGGAGTTTCTTCGAAGGCATCGAGCAGCTGTCTCCCGGCCACTCCCTGGTGGCCGAGGCAGCCGGAGTCCGCACCTGGCGGTTCTGGGATATCGACCCCGGTAACGAAGTGCGTTACCGACGTGAAGGACAGTACGCGGAACACCTGCGCCAGCTCCTGTGGCAGGCTGTCGCGGATCGGCTGCGGTGCGCACGGCCGGTGGGCCTGTCACTGAGCGGCGGGATGGACTCAGGGAGCATCGCTTCAGTGGCTGGAGCGCAGGGCGCGCAGGAGTTGAGGACGTACTCGTGGGCCTTTGACGAACTTTCCGGCTGTGACGAGCGCCACATCAGCGGCCTGATCACCGACGCCTTCAGCCTGGCGGCGACCGATATTCCGGCGGACGACGCCTGGCCGCTGGCCGAGTATCCGAAGCACGGTCCGCACCCCGATGACCCGCTCCTCTTCACATACGAGGCGCTGGCTGACCGCACGCTCGACCGGGCCCGCCTGGACGGTGTGGGTGTCTTACTGTCCGGCGAGCGCGGCGACGAAATGTTCGGGGACTGGATCTACGATCTGGCGGGGCTGCTCCGATCCGGACGCCTGCGGGGGTTCATACGCGAGATCGCTGCACACAAGAAAGTGTACAGGCGATCCACGCTCGGAACGGTGCGAGCCGCGTTGTTTCCGTCCGCGGCGAGCGCACCTCAGCCTTTTGAGCAGCCGCCCGCCTGGGTGCAGCCTGATTTCGCCGGCAGAACGGATCTCCAGGAAATCGCGCGGGGCTCGGCGCCCACGCCGCCGGACGTAGGCACGGTGCGGCAGGCCCGCTATGGCCGGATCTTCATGTTCGCCGGCATGCGGCGTTCGGTGGCCCTGGAACGCCGACGCGCCGCGCGTGGCCTCGAGTACGCGGACCCCTGGAGCGACAGGCGGATTGCCGAGTTCATCATGGCCGTGCCGCCGCACATCGTCACGCGCCTCAGCGATCCCAAGCGTCTCCTGCGCCAGGCGATGAAGGGAACGACGCCGGACGCCGCCCTGGATCAGGCGGGCAAGATAGAACCAGTGGCCCTGTTTCACAGAGGTTTTCGCGAGCGGGCAATCCACACCGTCCGGGACCTGCTGACTGACAGCCGCATGGCGGCCCACGGTTTCGTGGACCCCGGCGTTCTGCGCCAGGCTTTCGAGGCGTACGTGGATGGCAACCCCGGGCGGCACGATTTCTGGTGGCCGCTGACCCTGGAGATGTGGCTCCGGGCCTACTGGGACTGAACGGGCATACTGAGACTGATAGGAAGCGATGAGCGGAATCTGCGGCATACTGACTTTTGACGGACGGCCCGTATCCGAGGAGGCGGTGCGCCGCATGATGTCCGCCGCGCCCCATCGTGGTCCGGACGGAGATAGTACATGGACAGGAGCCGGCGCCGGCCTGGGCTATCAGTCCCTGCAGATCGGGCCGGACTCGACCCACGAACAGCAGCCGTTCCAGCAGAAAGGTGACGGGTGCGTGCTGGTCGCTGATGCCCGCATCGACAATCGCACGGAGTTGCTCAGAGAGCTTGGCGGCCAGCCCGGACTGAACGAAGCGGCCAGCGACGCGGCCCTGATTCTGGCGGCATTCCGCAGGTGGGGCGCCGACGCTCCTGCGCGTCTGGTGGGCGACTTCGCCTTCGCCGTCTGGGATCGGGAGAAGAAGCGGGTAGTAGCGGCGCGCGACCCGATGGCCATGAGGCCGCTGTACTATCGGCACGAGGCCGGACGGCTCCTATTCGGGTCCGAGGTGAAGCAGATCCTGGCGTCCGGCGACGTGCCGCGGCGCCTGGACGAGGCCACAGTCGCCGCCTTTCTTGCCGGTGACTTCGGTCCGGCCGGATGGACATTCTATTCGGGGATCCAGCAGCTACCTCCAGCGCATGTCCTCGTCGCCGATAAGAACGGCGCTCGGGTAACGCGCTACTGGGATGCGGAACCCTCCAGGCAGATTCGCTACCCGGACGAAGCACAATACGCCGAGCACCTCCTGGAGCTGCTGAGCGAGTCCGTGTCGGCCCGGCTGCGGGGCACCAGGCCCATGGGTCTGTTCCTGAGCGGCGGGATGGACTCGACCAGCATCGCCGCTACTGCCGGCTGGCTCAAGACGAAGCAGAGCGCCGACGTAGCTCCGCTTCACACCTACTCGTGGGCCTTTCCCACGCTCGCCGAATGTGACGAGCGGCATATCAGCAGCGGGCTCGTCGACCATTACAGGCTACTCTCAAGCGACATCGATGCGGAGGCCGCCGCACCCCTGTCCGGCTATCCGAGGCACGGCCCCGACGCGGACGATCCGTATGTGGGTGTATACCAGCCACTCCTCGAAGCCACGCTGGCGGCTGCCCGGGACGATGGTGTTCGGCTGATGATGTCAGGGGAGCGGGGGGATTTGTCGATGGGTGATTACATCTATGACTACCCGGGCCTGTTCTGGCGCGGGCAGTGGCGGACCCTGCTGGAGGAACTCCGCATGCAGGCAGGTTGGAAGAACGCGTCAGTGGCCGCCATGCTCAACATTTTCCTGCTTCGTCCGGCTCGCGCCCACGTATGGCCTCCCGGCCGGGCGGAGTGGGCCCGGGAGCCGCTGCGGCGCACATACCGCCGTTTCAGGAAGCGCCCCATCTCGCCGCCCTGGCTCCGGCCGGAGTTCTCCGCGGCCACGAATCTGGACGAGATCCTGCGCCAGCGACCCGAGCAGGCGGACTTTCAGCCCCTGGCGCGCCATAAACGGTACCAGGCGATCTTCACCCCCATGCACGTTCGCGGAATGGTGTGGTCCGACCGTACTCAGGCCCGCTTCGGTATCGGCTTCGCCGATCCCTGGAGCGATCGCCGCATCGCGGAATTCGCGCTCGCGGTACCGCAGCGGCTCCTCAATCGCACGGGAGACAACAAGCGGCTTGTGCGGCGGGCCATGCGCGGCGTTATGCCCGAGGAGACGCTGGGAGCGATTCGAAAGATCACTCCCTACCCGCTCTACATGCGCTCTCTCAAACAAAGGGAGCAGGCGACCGTGCGCGAGTTGCTCACCGATATGCGAGCTGCGGCGCACGGGTTTGTGGACGAGGCGGGCCTGCGCGGCCACTACGATTCCATCTGCAGGGGCAGTCCCGAGCATCCCGGGTTCTGGTGGTCTCTGTGCGTTGAAATGTGGCTGCGGGAGCACTGGGAATGACAGAGTTCCTTGAGAAGCGCCTGCCGCCGAGCGTTGCGCAGCCCCGTCAGCGAGCGTGGCGCCGATGCAACACAATTTGGCGATCGAAGTGCCGCTTTCTGCGAATCACAAGAAACCTGGTGCGTATATAACACAATGTTATTACATGATTTACGATCACGGCTCCTGAAATGTTGCCGAACGGCGACCGGCAGAGTTATGATCGGTATGTGTCTTGCCAAATTGAGTAGTCCGAAGTAGTAAGGAAGTGGCCACTCCAACCAAGTGAGGCTAGTACTATGGAGAGGAAACACTACACCAAGCCCGTTGTACGGGACTGGGGAACCGTGAGTGAGCTGACGGCCACAGGGCAGACGATGCCCGGCCAGGACGCCAAGACAGGCAGCGCTTCGTCGCAAGGCGGCTGAGCCGGCTCACATAGACCCTCTTTGAGGGTGCTGCGCAAACAGGGGGAGGCCGCTATGGCCCCCCCCGTTTGCTTTGTAGGACCCGCTACAGCCCTTCCATGTCTGGCACGCATCGTGCCTCTTGTGGACTCACCTGGCCGTGCCGAAGATCAACAACAACGGGGAACTGTCCAAGCTATGGCATCACATATCCATCCCTTGTCTCGCACAGCATCTGTAGTCGCTACCTCCGATCAGGTCTCCGCTGACCTGGACGGCGAGGTAGTCATCCTTCATCTGGGAGGCGGCGAGTATTTCGGCCTGGACGAGGTGGCGGCCCGCGTCTGGGAACTCATCTCCTCACCTGCTATTGTCGGGGATATTGAGCAGACACTGCTCGCGGAGTACGATGTGGAGGCCAGCGAGTGCAGAAACGATCTGGATTATCTGCTGGCCAGCCTGGACGATCGCGGATTGATCGAGATCGTGGATGCGGATTCTGCGGACGATTCATAGGTATCGGGCCCGTTCGTGGTCCGAACGTGGGGCGTTCGTTATGGCCGCAGTCTCGCTTCTCATCATTCGAACAGCCTTGTTTGTCCTTCCCTTTCGCCGCGTCGTCAGCCTCGTCGAGCGGCTGGCCGGGCGGCGGCAACGTTTCGCTCCATCGCGTGCCGCGGTGGAAGCTGCCGCACGCGCTTCGGCAGAGACGATGATCTGGGCAGTGGACGCCGCGGGTCGGCGGCTGTTTCCCGCCAAGCCGTGTCTGCCGCAGGCTCTGGCCGTGCTCTACGGGCTGCGCCGACGCCGTTTGCCGGCCGAGCTGAGGATCGGGGTGGCCCGGGATTCGGAGTCAGGCCTCCTGGCGCACGCCTGGGTAGACAGCGAGGGGAAAACCGTGATCGGGGACCTGCCGGCCGCGGGTACTTATACTCCCCTGCCCCCTCTGGGACTCGACCGGCCATGAAACGCGTCCTGGCATGACACGACCCGGGCTCAAGGAGAGGTTTCGAATGACCCTCAAGGTAGGGTCAGCCCTCAAGCTCGTGTGGAGGAGCGCGCGCGGCTGGACGATCGTCAGCCTCATCCTTCTCGTCATCATGGCCGTGCTGCCGCTAGTCGGCCTGTGGGCCATGAAGCAAGTCGTAGACACGGTAACAGTCGCCGACGTATCCGATCCGGTGCGGGGGGTGCTGATCTGGGTCGGTATCCTGACGCTGGTCGGCTTTCTCACCTCCGTGGGACGATCTCTCACTGGGCTCGCGACCGAGGCGCAGGGCCATCTGGTCACCGATCACATGCTCCAGGTGCTTCACAGCAAAGCGCTGGAAGTAGACCTCGAGTACTACGAAAATCCCGCCTACTTCGACACGCTGCATCGGGCTCAGCAGGAAGCTCCGTTTCGACCCACGAGGATCGTCGGCAATCTCAGCAGGGTCGGCCAGAGCGCGGTGACTTCGGTGGGTGTAGTAGTACTCCTGATGACGGTGCACTGGGTCTTGGCGGCGCTGCTGGCGCTCGCGGTCCTCCCCGGTCTTGTGGTGCGCCAGCGCTATGCGGACAAGCTGTTTCGCTGGCACAGGCAGCGCGTCGAGACGGAGCGCCGGGCACTCTACCTGGACCGACTGCTCATGGGCGCTGAGCATGCGAGAGAGCTGCGTATTTTTGGCCTGGGGGCGGAGTTGAGCCGCCGGTTCAAACAGCTCCGCGATGAGATTCGGGGTGAGCGCATCTCGCTCGCGGTTCGAAAGAGCACCGCCGATCTTTGGACGCAGTTCGCCGGCGCTGCCGTACTCCTCGGTTCCCTGGGCTTTATCGGATACAGAACCGCTCAGGGCTTCCTGAGCGCGGGAGATCTGGTGATGTACTTCGGAGCCGTGCAAAAAGGGCAGGCCCTGCTCCAGAGTCTGTTCGGCGGAATCGGGGCACTGTACGAGGACAATCTGTTCCTCACGACGCTGGATGACTTTCTCTCTCTCGAGCCGACGGTAGCCGCACCGGCGAACCCGGCTGCGGTACCCGTTTCTATCCAGTCCGGTTTCGTGCTCAAGAACGTCAGTTTCAGCTATCCAGGCAGTTCGAGAGCGACGATCGACGACGTCAGCCTGACGATCGGCGCCGGAGAAATGGTCGCGCTCGTAGGTGCCAACGGCTCGGGCAAAACTACCCTCGTCAAGCTCCTCTGCCGCCTGTACGACCCGGACGACGGAATCGTGAGCCTGGACGGGGTGGACATCCGCCGATTCGATCCGGTCTCCTACCGGCGCCAGCTGGCAGTCGTGTTCCAGGATTTCTCTCGTTATCAGATGACGGTAGGTGAGAACATCTGGTTCGGGGACGTCGATAAGGAAGCGGACGACCGGCGCCTGGCTGATGCGCTAAGGGCCGCAGGCGCAGAAGAACTGGTCGCGGGCCTCCCGCAGGGAGTCGAGACGCTGCTCGGAAAGTGGTTTGCGGGTGGAGAAGAATTGAGCCTGGGCGAATGGCAGAAACTGGCCTTGGCCCGAGCCTTTTTCAGTGACTCTCAGCTCTTGATTCTGGACGAACCGACCAGCTCCCTGGACGCGCAGGCGGAAGCGGAGGTGTTCGCATCGCTGCGCGGCCTGACCCGGGACCGGTCAGTTCTGGTCATCAGCCACCGTTTCTCGACAGTTCGTATGGCTGACCGCATCTGCGTGCTGGAACACGGCCGTATCACGGAGAGCGGGCCTCACGACCAGCTTATGGCGGCGCGTGGCACATACGCGCGGCTGTTCGAGCTTCAGGCCTCGATGTACGGCCAGGTCTCCGCAGCCTCCGAGGCTACATGACCGACGCCGAGGTCACATGACTGACGATCTCGCCGGAAGCCTGGTCTGCCTGTGCTGCCAGACGACACGGTCGGAGGCGCGTACGGCCAGGCTGGAGGAAACTCTGCGCGCCGGGCCCGACTGGGACCGGTTTCTGGAACTCGGCAACAGGCACGACGTAGTGCCGCTGCTTCATTTTCACCTGTCGGGTTTCGGTCCTGACCTGATACCAGCTGCCGTAACCGAAGAGCTGCGGAACGAGGCTCGTTCCATCGCGCGCCGAAACCTGTATCTCAACCAGGAACTCCACGCACTGTTCGATGCTCTGGCAGAGGCAGGAGTGGAAGCCATATCCCTCAAGGGGCCGATACTGGCGGCCATGGCTTATCCGAGCCCTGCCCTGCGGCGCTACTCTGATCTGGACGTGCTCGTGCGCCGGAAAGACGTGCGCAAGGCGATGGCGGTCCTGGCCGACAGATCGTACGAGCCGTGGGAGACCCTGTCGCCGGCTCAGGAGGAAACGCTACTCAGCTCCGGCTACTCGCGGCCGTATGGACGCAAGCTGGACTGGATCGGGGTGGATCTTCACTGGGGTTTCTCGCAGAACTTTTTCGCCGGCGAGATAGAGCCGGCTCGCATCTGGAGCGAGGCGGAGTTCGTGACCGTGCAGGGGCGGCCGATTCGTTCGCTTCCGCGGCCATTGCTCCCGCTAGCCCTCTGTGTGCACGGCGCCAAGCACGGACCGTACCCCTGGCCGAAACTCAAGTGGATCGCCGACATGAGCGAGCTCCTTCGAACGCGAGCGGTAGCGGACTGGGAGCAGACGTTCCAGGCGGCTGAGAGTCTTCGCCTCAAGCGAGTGCTGCTCCTGGGCCTCGCACTGCCGAACCGGCTTCTTAAAGCGCAGTTGCCGGCACGGGCCAGCGTGGAGCTGGATGGAGACACGACCTTCACAGAGCTGACCGCCTGGATCCGGGCACATCTGTTCGGCTCTGTGGAGCTGAAACCCAGTTTCGAGGAAAGGACCCGGTTCGATCTGGCCATGCAGGATAGGGCATCGGGAAGGTTACGTTACCTGGCCAAGCGAACACTACTGCCGGGCAGGCGAGACTGGAACCGGGTCAAGCTTCCCGGGTGGCTGACATTCCTGTACGTACCTTTGCGGTACGGCCGCCTGATAGCAAAATACGGGCTGCACCCTACGAAGCTTCGCAGGCTGAGGCGGAAGCGGTCCACCTCCACTCCAGGGAGACAGAATGGGGACTAGGTATGTAGCGCTGCTAACGTTGCTGCTCGCCGGTTGTACAAGCGGTGAAGAGGCGGCCGGAGAAGCTGAGCTGACGCGTGAGCAGAAGGACAGCGTGATCGCGGAATCTTCGATCCCGGGATCGCAGGGGGTACGAAAAGCGATCGACGCGCGCGAGGCGGCCCAGGACCGGATGTCACAACTCGATTCGATCCAACCCTGATCTAGCCCTCGCCAAGCAAAGCTTCCATCTGATCCATGACGTCGTTCATGCGGCGGATCAGAGCCTGATACGGACCAGGCGTAGCCATGTCGACTCCGGCGCTCCTGAGCAATTCGTACGGGTAGTCCGACCCGCCGGCCCGAAGCAGATCCTTGAAATTCTCAACCGCTGGCTCGCCATCGGCCCTTATCTTCTCGTACAGGGCCGTCCCCGCCGTAAGTGATGTCGCGTACTGGTAGACGTACATATTCAGATAGAAGTGGCGTACGAACATCCACTCGTTCTCGTACAAGTCGTCGATCAGAACCACGCCGTCATCGTGCCCGTGGTATCGGCGCAGAATCTCGCCGTATATATCCGTAATACGCTCACCCGACAGAGCTTCGCCCCGCTCGACAGCCTCATACAGCGCCAGCTCGAACTCGGCGAACATGGTCTGGCGGAAGAAGGTGCCACGCAGCTGTTCGAGTCCGCTCCCCAGATAGAACAGCTTCTCTTCATTGGTCTCCGCGTTGTCGACCATGTACTGCTGCAGGATCAACTCGAGCGTCGTGGACGGAATCTCTGCGATGAACGTGGCATAGGCGGCCGTCTCGTAGGGCTGGGCTGACTTCGCGTACAGGGTGTGCATGGCGTGGCCCCACTCGTGCGCAAAAGTGGAGACGGAGGAGTAATCGTCGTTGTGATTCAGGAGAAGATAGGGATGCACATCGTAGGCGCTCCCGCTCATGTAGGCCCCCGACCGCTTGCCCTGCTGCGGATACACGTGCATCCAGCGCTTCCCGATGGCGTCGCGCTGCATCTCCACCCAGTCGTCGCCTAGCACTGACATCGCCTCCAGCGTCATGCGCTTGGCGTCATCGATCGTGAACTCCCGGTCGAGCGCCACAAGAGGCGGGTAGATGTCGTAGTAGTGCATCTGATCGATACCCAACATCCGCTCGCGTAGCTTGAAGTATCGGTGCAGAGTAGGCAGCGATTCGTTCACCTGCGCGACCAGCGTCCGGTAGACGTCCTCCGGCATGTTATCCTGAAACAGCTCGCGCTCCAGAACACTGCCATAATTTCGGGCCCGGGACAGGAACACCTGAGCCTGAAGATGTGAGGCCAGCGTCATTCCCACGCTGTTCTGAAATTCGCCCCACTTGGTCCAGTACGCATCGAACACGCTTCTGCGATCATCGCGGTTCTGCGACCGTCTCCATTTGGAGTAGGCCTGGGCGTCGATGCGCACTTCTTCGCCGCCCGAAAACGTGATCGTGGGCCACGGGATGTCGGATGCGGAGAGTAGGCCATAAACATTCTGCCCCGCCCCCAGAGGCTGTCCGGCGCCGGCCAGGACGCCCTCCGTCTCATCGCTGAGCGTGTGCGGCGCCGCGCGCAGTGTGTTGTCGAGGCCATGCCGGAATCGCTCCAGCTCCGGCTCCTCATCCACGAATCCCATGATGCGCTCCCGGCCGACAGCCAGTACCTCGGGGCTGTACCATGCCGTGGCCTCAGAGAAGCGGGTCCACATCGAGCGGGCTAGCTGGCGTCGTTCCTGCGCCTCGGAAACCCGAACATCTTCGTCAGCCGCCAGGCCGCTGTATACGCTTACACGGCTGGCGGCTCGCCGAGTGTCCGAAATAAGCCGGGCGGTCTCCAGGAGGGACCGTGCTCCCTCGCCCAGCGTTCCTTTACGTGCTTCGATCGTGGCCAGGCTGGCGAGCACTTCCTGGCGCGCCGCGTCCCAGTCTTCGACCGCCGGAAAAAGCTCCGTCAGATCCCAGGTGTCAGCTTCGGTGGCTGCCTGCCCTCCCGCCTCCGTCTGCTGAGCGGCCGCGCTCGAAGACGCCGAGAGACTAAGAAACAACGCCACTGCAGCCGTATGTCCTACACTTCCCTTCATCACGTCCTCCCAATGTTCTTGCTACGAAATGTATGGTCTGCTCGCCACTATGGAGTGCTTGAGATCGGCAGCCTGTGGACCTCCAGCCCCGACTCCAGCGAGGTGACCACCGCCACATATGGCTCGCCCGGCACCTCGGAAGCCTGAACGACCTGGCCCTCAGGCCTCAGATCCGGGAGCGCCACGGCCTCGTCCAGCGAAACGAGCTGAAGCAGGTCGGGATATGGAGGCGTCAGGAAGACGACACGATCACTCAAGCTACCTGCGATCCCCGGATGTCCATGCGGATACATCAGGTGGCCGACGACCTGCAGAGTCTCGGTATCCAGCCAGGCCACGTCTCCGTACCCGTGATTGATCACGGCCAGGCCGCTCTCTGAGTCGAGGACCATGTCCATGGGACGGCCGCCGGTTTCTATGTCGCCCAGCTTTCGGCCGGCCGCCAGATCCACCACCGTAACGGAAGGACCCATGGAATTCGTCACGACGCCTATGTGCCGCTGCGTGTCGATCGCCACGCCGAGAGGATTCGAAACAGCGACTATCGTGGATGTTCTTCCATCCAGATACAGGAGTGTGACGTCAAAATTCGGTCCGGTTCGGGTGTGATTAGGTACGAGTACCACGCCGATATCGGGATCGACCGCCGACGCCATGGGAAGATTCCCCGCCTCCCTGAGCTCGCAGGTCTGCGTTGTGACCGGAATAATGCAGACCCTGTGTGCGATGTCTGTTGCTATGAGGAGATCGGCGACCGGATCGTACGTCAACTTTCCGGCCTGAAAAAGGCCGGTCGACCATGTCTCGACAACACCGCTCGACAGGTCTATTGCTAGAATGTTGCGGTCCACTTCCTGGAGCGAGACATAGGCTATGCCGCGCGCCTCGTCAATCACTACATCGGCGGCCACAGACGTGATCGGTACGCTTAGCCTGAGCAGGCCGACGTGGTCCCGAACTTCGAGTGCGTCGATCGTCAGGACGACGAAGTCTCCGTTGTCGCGCGCACGCAGCCTTAGCGGCGTAGCCGACAGCGGCCGCCTCCAGAGCTGGCCATACACGATGAAGGAGGCCGAATCACTCAGCTCCCCCGCCTGAGCCCGGATCATCCCTTCGCCCAATTCGGCACCCTCGATCGTGGCTCCGGCCAGGATCGCTGCGGATCCGTCGACGCTCAACTCGAGACCCGGCAACTCCGCCAGATTCCCGAAGCGATCGAAGCCTTCCACCTGGATCGTCGCGGCGGTGCCGAGCAAGACCGCTTCGGGGTCGAGCTGGACATCGAGCGAGACGGCGGGCCCGGCATGAATTTCGACGGAAAGGAATGCGGCCGAGGCGCCTGGAGCAGACGCCTGGATGCCAAGAGCCACTGCCGACGGCGGGGCTTCGAAACTGTAGCTGACCCGCCCGTCCGCGCTCGTGGTCTGAGTCTCCTGGGGTAGGAACAGGCCCCCCTCGAGGGTGGCCCGCATGGTAATCGCAAGATCGGGCACGGGCATTCCACGCGAGTCGCGGGCTTCCACGACAAAGGCTTCGGGCGCCGTTTCTCCCGCCGTCAGGATCTGTCCGTCGCCCGCTACGAATTGCAGCGTCACGACCGACGTTGGAGGAGGAGGAGGAGCCGGATCCCCGGACGACCCGGTCGTTTCCGACAGCGCCGTAGGCTCGGAGCACCCAGCTGCGACAGCCAGAAGCGCGGTCCACGTCGTTAGCCTCTTTCGCACAATTCCCTCCAGAGTCACAGGGACGGAGTGTTCTCGGACAAGCTGTCTGGAGACTTCGGCAGATGCAAGAAAAGTTAGACGCCAGCTAGAAGGTCGGGCGCAGGATCCATAGCCCGCTCATGAAGTCCGACAGATAGAGCAACCCGTTCCGCAGAATCAGGGAACGCGTGCATGTCGCGGAGGGACCGGCGTCCCGCCCACAGTCGGGCGGTCCCGCGTAAATGCTGGAAGCGTACTCCCGTCCCTGCTTATCGAGCTCGCCGAGGAGTTCGCCCGTAACGTCGATCGCCCGTACTCCCTTCCCGAACCAAGCCACGTACAGGATGCCGCGCGCCTCGTCGAGCCAGAAATTGTGCGGCGTGTCATCTGGAAGCGAAAATGTGGCCACCTCCCGCGGGTTGGCAAAATCTCGCATATCCACTACGTGCAGGATTCCCGGCGTCGCCGTGTCCTCTTCTCCAACGAAGGCATACCCGGTCTCAGGCCAGTACCACACGTTGTGGACCTGTCCTCCGTCTGTCTGAATCCGGGCCACCTCCGCCGCGCTGCCGGCCCGGCTCCTTCCG
>JBDLJJ010000059.1:0-14806 GCA_039714435.1 Gemmatimonadota bacterium
CGGCGCGAACCGATGCCGCTATCGCCTTCCCGTCTATCAACTGTGCCGGCATGTATTCCCCTTCGTCAGCGCGCGAACCGCATTCGTCAGCGCGCGAACTGGACTGACCGTGATTCCCGGACGACGACCACCTTGATCTGACCCGGATACTGTAGCTCGTCCTCTATTCGGCGAGCCGCCTTTTCGCTGATTTCCGCCATCTCTTCGTCGGAGACGCGATCAGGCATCACCATGACTCTGATCTCACGGCCAGCCTGAATAGCGTACACCTTGGAAACGCCCGTATAAGACGAGGCTATCTCCTCCAGTTTCTCGAGCCGCTTCACGTAGTGCTCAAATGACTCCCGGCGGGCTCCCGGGCGGGCTCCGGAGATAGCGTCCGCCGCCGTGACGAGGAACGTCTCGGGAAACTTGGCGGGCTCCTCTCCGTGGTGCGCCTTGATCGCGTTGAGAACCGCCTCTGATTCCTCGAACCGCTTGCAGAGCTCGTATCCGATCTCTACGTGGCTGCCCTCCTGCTGATGAGTAAGTCCTTTACCAATATCATGTAAAAGACCCATTCGCTTGCACATGGCCGTATCGAGACTGAGCTCGGAAGCCATGTTGGCAGACAGGAGCGCCACCTCTTTGGCGTGCTGCAACTGGTTCTGCCCGTAGCTTGTGCGGAACTTGAGATTGCCCAGCACCTCTACCAGTTGCGGGTGTAGATCGTGGATTCCGAGTTCGTACAGGATTCCCTCGGCCGCCTCCTGCATCTCGACCTTGACCTCGCCCGCCGCCTTCTCGACAACTTCTTCGATCCGTCCCGGATGTATCCGGCCGTCGCTGACCAGCCGCTCCATGGCGACTCGGGCGACCTCTCTGCGGATCGGATCGAAGCTGGACAGGATGACGGCCTCCGGGGTGTCGTCGACCACGACATCGACGCCCGTGGCGGCTTCGAAGGACCTGATATTGCGGCCTTCCCGGCCGATAATACGGCCCTTCATGTCATCGCTGGGAAGCGGTACGACGGAAACGGTGATCTCGGACGAGTGGTCTACCGCGAGACGCTGCACGGACATGGCGATGATCTTCTTCGCCTCCCGCTCCGCCTCGCGCCGCGCCTCCTCGCGCAGATCGCGCACTGTCTGCGCTGCCTGGGCCCGGGCCTCGTCTTCGATGGCGGCGATGAGCTGGCTGCGCGCTTCGCTGGCCGAGAGACCGGCAATGCGCTCCAGTCGCTTGGCCAGTTCTTGTCTGGAAGTTTCCACCTCCGCCGCCCTGGAGTCGAGAGAGCCCTCACGCGATTTGAGGCCAGACTCCTGCTCTCGAACGCTGACTTCCCGTTCGTCGACGAGATCCGCCTTTTTGTCGAGCGCTCCCTCGCGCTCGGTCAGCCGTTTTTCTCCCTGAGCCACCTCGGCGGCGCGCTGCTGACCTTCCTTCTCTATCTGCTCCCGGAGGCTGAAGGCCTCTTCTTTGGCGCTGAGTTCCGCTTCCCGTCTTAGAGCGTCCGCCTCTACCCGGGCTGCGGCCAGAATTTCATCCGCCTGACCGTGGGCGGTACCAGCGATGCGCCCGATCTTGCGGCGATGCGAGGAGTATCCGAAGAAACCACCTGCAGCGAGGGCTACGATACCGACTAGCACTGTGGCGAGAAGGCCCATCATCTACTCCATCTATATGAAAAAACCGGCGGACAACCATCCGCCGGTTCACACGCACCGCGCTGCCGGCCAAGCCGTGGCCGCAGACATCTATATACAGAGCGTATCCGGATTCGTTACAGCCAGCGGACTCTCGGTCTCGGCAAAACTGCTCGCTGGCTGGCGAAGCCGCAAGCTGCGAAGGGCCTCGACGAGCCTACGAGTCGTCCTTTATCGCCGAGGCCGCCATCTCCCGCAGTGCCCCGATTCTTTCCACAACGCTACGTGCCAGCGCTTTCTCGCTCGCCTGGCTGCGGAACAGATCATCGGTGATCTGCAGGGCGCCGAGGATCGCAGCTTTGTGGGGCTCGGAGACGTGCCCTCCGAGGTGAGCCGACTGAATGGCCTCGTCCACGTGCTGCGCACAGGACATCGTGTACTGCTCGCCCATCTCGGACCGCAGGGCGTAGTCTTCGCCGAAGATGGTAACCCGAACCGTCTTCTTTTCGTCAGCCATGATTAGTCCTCAGGAGTCTGCCTCGTCTTCCATTACGATCAACCGGCTGCGGATCCGCTCGGCACGGGAACGCCCTTCGCGCAGCAGACCATGCAGCCGCTCATTCTCCTCGGCCAGGGTGCGCAGCCGCACCTCTAGGTCACCGCCGTTGTCTGGCGCGGATGGGCTGGCCTGCAGTGCCTGCTGCAACTGGCGATGTGCCGTTTCAGCCGACTGGGCACGGCTGCGCCACGACTGCAACTCCTCGACCAAGCGGCCGACGACCACTTCCAACTCCGAGATTTGCTCCTCTACCGCGGAAGCGTCAGGAGCCGCGGAATCTGACATCAAAGCTTCCTTCCAGCGCAGTTCGAATACTCGCCATGGCCTTCTCGACTTCCCCGTCCGTCAGCGTTCGATCCGGATGCCTGAATACCAGCCGCCAACCCAGGCTTCGCTGACCCTGGTCGATATCCTCGCCCACGAAAACGTCGAACAGGTTCAGTGATTCCAGGGTCTCCGGCGCCGCCGCCCGCATTACGTCCGCGACTTGCCGCGCGCTAATCGCCTCGGGCAGAACCACCGACAGATCCCGCGGCACAGCTGGCAGCACCGGTAGCTCACGATAGAGGATCGGTTCGTCCAGCGCCACGGCGTTCAGCTCGAACTCCAGGCCGAATACGGCGTGTCCCCAGGGCGGCGAGTCGACCCGGCGCGGTTCGATCTGGCCGGCGCGTCCGATGACGATGCCGTCCCGGACGATTTCGTAGCTGCCGGGAACCAACCATCCTCCAAGCCCCGGCCAGGCGCCCTGCTCTCCCCCTTCCATCCGTCCCAGGCCAAGGCTCTCGACCATCGTCTCAGCCAGACCCTTGAGGTCCCATACGTCCAGGTCACCCGCCGCACCGGCCCAGTGGGCGGGCGAGCCGGCGCCCGTCAGCACAGCTCCTACCCGAACCTGCTCGGCGAACGGCACTTCTGCGTCCACGCGCTGGAACACGGATCCGATTTCAAACAGACGAACGTCTCTGCGGCCCCGTGAATAATTGTGCTCCAATCGCCTCACGAGACCCGGCAGCAGATCCGTGCGCAGACACGTTTCCTCGGAGGAGAGAGGCATCTTGAGCCTGACCGGTTCGCCGGCCGTAAGCGTTTCGGGGACGAAGCTCAGGCTGCGCGCTTCGTACAGCCCGCTGGCCGCCAGCGAGTCCGCCACGCGGTCACGGCGCAGCCACATGGGATCGTCGGGCACACTGCTGGGGCGCACCCGGCGGGGCTCCTGCGGGAAGGAGTCGTACCCGTAGGCCCGGGCCACTTCCTCGAGAAGATCGACCTCCTGGGTTACGTCCCTCCGCCACCCCGGTACGGCGACCGGCAGGACAGCCCGGCCCGGAAGTTCCTCCTCTTGCCCGGCCAGGAACTCGAAGCCGAGTGGCTCCAGAAGCTTCTTGAGCTGCTCGGAGTCCAGCCGAAGCCCTAGTAGCTGCCTGACCCTGGCGGGGCGCAGATTGATTACCGGCCTGGCACCGGGTATGCGGCCGACGCGTATCGCCTCAGGATCTGCCCTGCCGCTGGCGACCTGCAGGATCAGCTCGACGCAGCGCTGGAGAGCCGCCTCCAGTCCTGACTCGTCGATGCCCCGTTCGAATCTGTACGACGCGTCCGTGGACAGCCCGGCTCTCCGCGCCGTCACCCGGGCGGCGGCGGGCGCGAAGGCGGCACACTCGATAAGCAGGTCAGCCGTCCCTTCCGTGACCTGGCTCTCCGCTCCTCCCATGACTCCGGCCAGGGCGACCGGCGAGGCTCGATCTGCGATCACGGTGGAGTCTGGCCCGAGCTCGTGCTCGCCCCCGTCCAGCGTCGTGATACTCTCACCGTCAGCCGTACGCACCCTGATCTCCGGTCCTTCAAGTCGGTCCAGGTCGAAGGCGTGAATCGGCTGATTCAGTTCCAGCAACACGTAGTTGGTGGCGTCCACGATGTTATTGATCGGCCGGGATCCGGCGGCCATGATCCGGGCCGCCAGCCAGTCCGGAGACGGTCCGATCTCTACCCCGCGAACCACCGCCGCCAGGTACCTGGGGCAGCGCTCGGCAGACTCGATTTCCACTACGACGCCGCCGGCCGCGGCGGCTGTTTCGCCGTCCACCCACTCCGGCTCCCAGCGGGGGCCCAGGTCCGGCAGAGTCACGTCCAGCCCCTGCGCCGCCGCCAGCTCGCGGGCCACGCCGAGATGGCCGGCCAGATCCACCCGGTTGGGCGTAAGGTCCAGTTCCAGCCGCGCATCAGGCATCCCCAGTGCTTCGCCGAACGGCGCGCCGGCCTGATACTCGCCGTCCAGTTTCATGATTCCGCCCGAGTCGGCCCCGAGCCCGAGCTCCTTCTCCGAGCACAGCATCCCGTGGCTCGTCTCTCCGCGGATCTCACGCGATTCGATCTTGAACCCGCCCGGCAGAGTCCCGCCAGGCCGCACGAACGGATACGCGGCGCCCACCTCCACGTTGGGTGCGCCGCACACGACGGCCAGCGGCTCTCCCGAACCGTCATCCACCTGGCACAGCGTCAGGCGATCCGCGTTGGGATGCTTCCGCGCCGCTTCCACCCGGCCGACTACGACGTCTTCCAGGCCGGCCCCGAAGGGCACGACGGATTCCACAGGTACGGCCCTCTGACTTATTTCGTCCGCCAGCTCAGCGGCCGAGCCTTGCAGTCCGGGAACCAGGGCGCGGAGCCAATTCACGCTGACGTTCACGGCGCGCCGCCCGAAAACTGGGACAGAAAAGCGACGTCTCCCTCATACAGAAGCCGGATATCGGGGATCCGGTAGCGCAGCATGGCGATTCGGGCCGGCCCCATTCCAAAGGCGTACCCCGTGTAGCGCTCCGGATCGATGCCGACAGCCTCGAACACACGTGGGTGGACCATCCCGCTGCCCATGATCTCCATCCAGCCGGTGCCCTTGCACGCCGAGCAGCTCGACCCGCTGCCATCGCAGATGCGGCAGCTCACGTCCACCTCGGCCGACGGCTCGGTGAACGGAAAATAGGAAGGGCGAAAACGAGTTCGGGTCGAGGGGCCGAAGAAGCGGTGCACGAAATAGTCGATCGCGGCCCGGAACTCGACGAAGTCGATTCCTTCGTCGACGGCCAGTCCTTCGATCTGTTCGAAGGCGGGAGCGTGCGATGCATCGAACGGATCCCGCCGGTATGCCAGCCCGGGCGCCAGGATCCGGATGGGAGGAGGGTGATCCAGCATTACGCGGGCCTGCACGGGAGACGTATGCGTCCTCAGCACGAACCCGTCGTCCAGATAAAAGGTGTCGTGCATGTCGGCTGCGGGGTGATCGAGCGGAATGTTGAGGGCCGTGAAGTTATGCCACTCGGTTTCGATCTCCGGACCCGCCGCCCGCGTGAATCCCAGTTCCCGAAAGATATCGCAGATCTCGTCTACGACTATCGTCACCGGATGCTCGCCGCCTCGCCACTGACGGCGGCCGGGCAGCGTGGGGTCCATGACAAACGGCGTCGCCGAAACCTCGAATGAAGCCAGGCGCGCATCGAACGCGTCTGAGAGGGCTCTCTTGACCGCGTTCCCTAACTGGCCGACGGCGGGGCGCTCGTCGGCGGGCAGGTCGCGTATAGACCCCAGCACATCCGCCAGTCTACCGTTCCTGCCCAGGTACTCCACCCTGACGTCTTCCAGGGTCGAGGCATCCGCTGCCGCCTCGATGGCCGACAGACCGGAGTCGCGGATGCTATCCAGCCGACCCGGCAACGATGCCTCGGCTGGGGTCAATTCTGATGCTCTTTGGCGACCCTCGCGAGCTCCGCAAACGCTGCGGGTTCCCTGACAGCCAGATCCGCGAGGACCTTTCGATTGATGTCGACACCTGCGTTCTTCAGGCCGCAGATGAAGCGCGAGTACGACAGCTCGTGCTCTCGGGTGGCGGCGTTGATCCGCGCGATCCACAGTCTGCGAAAGTCTCTTTTCTTGCGGCGGCGATCTCTGTATGAGTACGACCAGCCACGCTCGACCGCGTTCTTAGCGGTACGATAGAGCTTCGACCGGGCGCCGAACTGACCCCTGGATTCCTTCAGTATCTTCTTCTTGCGCCGGTTCCGGGCGACGCTTGTCTTTACGCGAGACATGGAAACTCTCCTTCTATGCGTACCATTAGTTGCCGCCCAGCAGCCTCTTGACCCGTTTCACCTCAGCCGGCGACACTAGCGTCGGCTTGCGAAGCTTGCGCTTCCGCTTGGGACTCTTTTTGGTCAGGATGTGGCTCCTGAAGGCTTTGTTGCGTCGGTATTTTCCGCTGCCGGTTTTCGTAAAACGCTTGGCGGCGGATCGGTTCGTCTTCTGTTTTGGCATGTCCGATCTCTCTTGTTCTAGGCAACGGGACGAGGCGCCATCACCATCGTCATCTGCCGCCCTTCCTGCCGTATGTCGGTCTCAATGATTCCAAGATCGTCGAGTTCCGTCTTCACCCGCTCCAGCACTCGCGCACCCAGCTCGGGGTGTGTGCTCTCCCGGCCCCGAAAGCGAAGCGTGAACTTCACCTTGTCTCCTTCAGCGAGGAAGCGGCGCGCGTGGCGAAGTTTGAACCCGAAGTCGTGGTCCTCGATCTTGGGTCGCAGCTTGATCTCCTTCATGTGGATCACGTGCTGCTTTCGCTTTGCCTCCCGCGCCTTGCGAGCCTGCTCGTACTTGTATTTGCCGTAGTCCATGATTCGGCACACCGGCGGCCGGGAGTTGGGCGCGACCTCGACCAGGTCGAGACCCTTGTCCTCGGCTATCGAACGGGCTTCGTCGGTAGCGACAATGCCCATCTGTTCGCCGTCCTCGGCTATGAGTCGAATCGGACTTATGCGAATTCTGTCGTTTACTCTCAGTTCGTCCTGGCTCACATCCCTCCTCGAATAGGGGCCAAAAAAAAGCCCCGGATTACACATTCCGGGACTACCACAACGACGACAGGCGCAGACCGCGCCTTCGCTTTGTGGGAACCCGGCGACTGTGGCCTGTATGAGACTCACGCCGAAAGGTGGGAGATCCTGTTCTCCACTTGCCTTATTGTGGGGCGGAAACTAGTCAGGTTTCGGACAAGCGTCAAGCGTGCAAATGGCTTCTCCGCTCGCCGTTAACAGCCGTCTTATGCGGTGTGAAAACAGGCGCTGGGCCGACCCCCAACCCGGCGCAAAGCTGGCGGCGACGTGACCTAGAGCAGACCCGTCCGGCTCCAGCCGAATATCTCCCGCCACCTCGTACAGCGGAACGGCCACGAAAGCGCGCTCGCGCACGTCGCGATGCTGTGGGCCACTTCCCCCTTCCGGCTGCCAGGCGTCGGAAGGCTCGGCGCGCCAAACAAGGATGTCCAGGTCCAATGTCCTGGGTGCATACCCATGCTCTGAGCGCTGGCGGCCCGACGCGGTTTCGATAACCGCCAGAGCGTCTTCCAGGTCTGCATGGGGCATTTCGGTGCGAAGCTCGAACACTCCGTTGAGAAAATCAGGAGCTCCAGGCGCTCCGACGGCTTCGGTGCGATAGAAGGTAGAAGAGCCCGTCAGCCGAATGAGCGGGTGGCCTATCAAGAGGCGCGCGGCGAGGCGAATGTTTCGCTTGGGGCGAATGTTCGATCCTACGCCGACGTACCAGATGCTCATGCGGGCCGGGCTCGCTCAATGGCGACGCCTACCGAACGGGCGAACCGCAGGGCGCCTGGCTTCTCCACCTGCACACGCACCCGGGCTACTCGCTCATCCTCCATGCATATCGCGCCGATCCGCTCGGCCAGCGCCTCCACGAGGAAAAACTCGGACTTCTCCGCGGCCTGGACGACGCGCTTGGTAATAGCTCGATAGTCCACCGCGTCTTCGAAGTCATCGCTGAGTCCGGCCGGCTGGCAGTCGGCCCCGATCTCAATGTTGATCAGGACATCCTGCCGGTCCTTCCGCTCCCAGTCGTGAACGCCGATCACGCAGCGCACGAGCAGGTCCTTGATGAGCAGACTGTCTGTCATGCCCCCTCCGGTTGAAGGTGCCGGCCGCCGTCCACGAACAGAATCTGTCCGGTGACGGCTTCGGAGCATACAAGGTAATGCACCGCCGCGGCTACATCGGCGGGCCTGCCGCCGCTCTCCAGCGGGAGACGCTCGGCAAGGCCTCGCAGGTATTCCTCACCCTCGCCCGCGGGCGGCAGGATGGCGCCGGGGGCAACTCCGTTCACCCGGACAGCCGGAGCGAATTCGCGAGCGGCCATGCGGGTCAGCACGGAAAGCAGGACCTTGCTCAGGTGGTAGGAAGCGTGCCGCGGATCGCCTCCCGCGATGCGGCTGTCCAGGAGATTCACCACGGAGCCGCGCCGGCCCGACTCCGCCAGGCGCCGGGCCAGACAGCGCGTAAGAACGAACGGCGCCCACGTGTTGATTCGGATGTTCTCCTCCAACCCGGACAGAGTCAGTGAGTCGAGGGTCGCGTCCGGAAAGATGGACGCGTTGTTCACCACATGCGCCACCGGACCGTGCTCGGCCCAGACCTGGTCGAAGAACGCGGTGAGCCCGTCCGGGTTCCCGAAATCCGCGGACACGGTAGCCGCCTCCGTACCCAGGGCCATCAGCTCGGAGCGGACACTCTCCGCGCCTGGCTCGGAGTTCCGGTAGTGGAGAACGAGTCTCGCGCCCGCGGCTCCTAGGGCCAGGGAAATATCCCGGCCCAATCGCTGAGCGGCTCCGGTGACGAGCACCGTACATCCTTGTAGTGAGTTCGTAACGCCCCCTGAGGGTCGGATCCGTCGTCTATCCCGGCTTGTAATACTTGTCGCGCGGTACCATCACAAGCAATTTGAGGACGGACGATCTTTTGCCTAACTAATGATCAGGAGTCTCCGATGTCATATCCCTTCCAATTGCCGGACCTGGGCTTCGCCCACGACGCTCTCGAGCCTCACATCGACGCCCGGACGATGGAAATCCATCACGGGAAGCACCACCAGGGTTACACGAACAAGCTGAACGCGGCTCTGGAGGGACATGAGGAGCTGCATGGCTACTCGGCCGAGCAACTGCTCTGGAACCTCGAGTCGCTCCCCGACGAGGTGCGCCTTGCGGTGCGTAACAACGGCGGTGGCTTCGCCAACCATTCGTTGTTCTGGGAAGTGCTCACACCGGGTGGAAGCTCGGCGCCCGAGGGCCTCCTGGCCGGCGAAATCGACCGCACGTTCGGTTCCCTGGAAGCACTGCAGGACCGGTTCTCAGCGGCTGCCGGGGCCCGGTTCGGGTCTGGCTGGGGCTGGCTCGCCGTGTCCGCCTTCGGAGATCTGAAGGTGATGTCCAGCGCGAATCAGGACAGTCCGCTCATGAATGGAATGGTACCCATTCTGGGCATCGACGTGTGGGAGCACGCCTACTACCTGAACTACCAGAATCGGCGCCCTGACTACGTAAGCAGCTTCTGGAACCTGATCAACTGGGACGTGGTGGGGCAGAATCTGGCCCGCGCTCAAGAGGGCACGGCTCCCGTGCTGAAAGCTCTGGAAGATTTCGGACGAAACCTCGAGCAGCTCGCTGACCAGGTGGAGGAGCAACTTCGCGGGTAACCTGCGCTACACTGGGCCGCGTCGGCTTCGGTGCCGCATCGCTCGCCTGCGGTGAGCAGCCGCCCGGTGCCGATGGACCCGCTGCTGCCGATGAACCCGCTGGTGCCGATGAACGCGGTTGCGCACGGCCCTGCGGTGGGCCCGCTGGTGTCGGCGAATCGCCTGATGGCGATGCACCGCCCTGTGTCCGCGAACCCTATGCTGACCCCGCGCTCGCTGAACGTCGTGGCGTCTTGCCTGCCGGCCCCGATACTGACTGTGGCGCTGCGTGCGTCCCAGCGCCCCTGCCCTATCTATACCTATATCGCCGCGCCGGGCGGCGCCTCGATCGGTCTGGGCCGAGACCTCAGCCGGTGAGGCGAGCCCGCCGAGCAGCAGCACCGCTCCGGCCGCCCACAGCACGCGCAATTTTGTCGTTCCCATATCTCCCCCTCCACACAGGTTCGATAGGAAGACGACAGGACGGCGCATGTCGTAACAGTCCGGAGTTGCAGTCAGGCCAGCTTACACGGAAATAGTTTCCTCTGCGGCAACCTTGTTACCGAGCAGAACCGCTATCCAGCGCGTCTGTTCGCTGGCCTCGAGCCCGATCTTGACGATCATGGTGAGGGGCACCGAGAGGAGCATTCCGACCGGACCCAACACCCAGCCCCAGAACACGAGGGACAGAAAAACGACCAGGGTGGAGAGACCCACTTCCCGGCCGAACAGCCGGGGCTCGATGAAGTTGCCGATGACCATGTTGATGACCAGGTAACCGACCGCCGTGGCGATCGCTCCTCCCAAGCCCAGCTGCAGGTAGGCCAGCAGGATGGCCGGAATCGCGGCGATAATCGATCCGATGTTGGGCACGTAGTTGAGCAGGAAGGCGAGGGCTCCCCACAGAAGCACGTACCGCACGCCGACTACGGTCAGCCAGATCGACACGGACACCCCGGTCACCAGACTGATCAGTGTCTTGAGCGCCATATAGCGCTTCACGTTGTCGGTAACCCGGTGCATTTCAGCCAGCGTCCGCTCCGGACGCCGGGCAGCCAGGGCCTTGGCCGGAAACTCGGACATCTCGAGCAGCATGAACACGGTCGTGAGGAGCACGAGCACGATGCTGCCAAGCAGGCCTCCCAGGCCGGAAGCCAGAGTGCCGACGACGCGCAGCATCCGGCTTGGATTAAACAAGTCCTGAAGCACCTGGTCTGAGACCTCGATGCCGCGGCCTCCGAGCCAGGCGGCTACCTCGCGCGTCCGGTCCCGCACTGTAGCCTGATATACGGGTAGATCGTTAGACAGTTCGGCGAGGGATGTTCCGATCAGAGCCAGGGCCAGGAACGAGATCGCCAGGAGCCCGACCATCACGACAGCCACCGCCAGGGGGGCCGGCACCTTATGAGAAGTAAGCCATGAGGTGGGGGTAGCACAGATGATCGAGAGTACACCCGCCACCAGGATAGGTACGATGATCGGCGCCGCTACCCGGGCGCCGGCGATCAGCACTACAAGCGACGCCATTAGCAGGGCATCGCGCGTCAATCGTGAAAATCCTGTATCGTTCACGGGCCTTTTCGGTTAGATAGTCGAGGCTGGAATGATACACCACTCACAAGCTGGAGGCACGCACATGGTCACTGGAGACGCGCGTTGCTCATAGAGCTCCCCATTCTTGTCACCATTCTCGGCATTATCCTGGCAGCGTTCACGTCAGCGCACGCCGTTCTCCACAAGCGCGAAGAGCGCGCCGCGATCGGCTGGGTGGGGTTGATCTGGCTCGTTCCGATTCTGGGGCCCGCTCTGTACGTGACTCTCGGCATCAATCGCATACGCCGCCGCGCGGTGCGCCTGCGTAGCCGCGGCCACCCCGGACTGGCTGCCGGCGATCTGCGCAGCGAGGCCGGGCCCGGCCCTGACCTGGATGAGAACGTGACCAAGCTGGGCACCCTGGTCGGAAACATGACCGGCGTGCCTTCCACTCCGGGAAACAAGATCACGCCGCTGGTGGACGGGGACGAGGCCTTCCCCGCCATGCTGGAGACTATCGAAGCGGCGCAGAATACGATCGGCATGTGCACCTACATATTTGATCACGATGAAATTGGCGTGCGCTTTATCGAAGCGCTCGAGCGGGCCGTGCGGCGCGGAGTCGAGGTGCGCGTTCTGGTGGACGCGGTGGGGGCCAGATACAGCCGGCCCCGCACCCCGGGCGTCCTGCGGCACAAAGGGGTGCCTACCGCCGAGTTTCTGAAGTCACTCGGCATCATGAAAATGCCCTACCTCAATCTCAGGAACCACCGCAAAATTCTCGTCGCCGACGGACGGATCGGCTTCACGGGTGGAATAAATGTTCGGGCCGGCTGCCTGCGTGAGTCACCCGCCGGCGACAGGATTCGGGACACCCATTTCTGCCTGCAGGGTCCGATCGTGAGGCAGCTGACCCAGATCTTCGCCGAAGACTGGGAGTTCACGACCGGGGAGCCGCTCAGCGGCGAATCATGGTTCCCTCCGCTCCAGGAGGCGGGACAGGATCCAGCCCGTGCCATACCCGACGGCCCTGACGACGACCTGGGCCAGCTCAGGTGGGTTCTGCTCGCCGCCATCGGGCAGGCCAGAAAACAGATCCGGATCCTGACTCCATACTTTCTTCCCGACCGAACCATCTACGATTCCCTGTACCTGGCCTCCATGCGCGGAGTGGAGGTGGAGATCATTCTGCCCGAGAGCAGCAACCTCAGAATCGTGCAGTGGGCCATGACGGCGGATGTCGCACTGGCCCTGGCTGGTGGCTGCCGGGTGTGGCTGTCTCCGGCGCCCTTCGACCACAGCAAGATCATGACGGTAGATGGAGAATGGAGCCTGTTTGGATCTGGAAACTGGGATCCTCGCAGCCTGCGGCTCAACTTCGAATTCAACGTCGAATGTTACGGCCGGGAGTTGGCGGGAACCCTGGATGGTATTATTGACGATAAGATGCGAGGAGGGAGACTTCTCACACCGGCGATGCTGGACAGCCGCCGGCTCCCGATCCGCCTGCGGGACGGCGTGGCGCGGTTGTTCAAGCCATACCTGTAGAGTACTGGACCTGTGGAGTGAATTAGGACGGAGATGAGCAGATGACGGATAGCGGATCAGACCAGCGCAAGCATGACACCGCGACGTTTGGCGCCGGATGCTTCTGGGGTGTCGAGGTCGCGTTCAGGAACACGCCCGGAGTGACCGATGCGAAAGTCGGCTACCTGGGCGGCACGCTCCAAAACCCGACCTACGAACAGGTGTGCAGCGATAAGACAGGCCACGCCGAAGTGGTGCAGGTCGAGTACGATCCGGCGCGAGTGTCGTACGAGATACTTCTGGACGTGTTCTGGAGCATGCACGACCCCACCACTCTCAATCGGCAGGGGCCGGACGTAGGGACGCAGTACCGATCGGCGATCTTCACCCATTCGCCGCAGCAGGCGGCGGCCGCCACTGCCTCGCGGGACAGGTTGGCCGCCTCGGGCAGCCTCTCGAAACCCATCGTAACCGAGATCGAACCGGCCTCCGAGTTCTACCTGGCCGAGGAGTACCACCAGCGCTACCTCGAGAAGCGCGGCCTGGCCAGCTGCCACCTGCCGAGCTGAGCTGAGCCGCATGGTACCGATTCGAATCGTCGACGCTTTCGCTTCCGGTCCGTTCTCCGGTAACCCGGCCGCCGTGTGCCGGCTGAAGGAACCGGCCGGTGCCGAATGGATGCAGGCGGTGGCATCGGAGATGAATCTTTCTGAAACAGCATTTCTGGTCCCCGAAGCAGATGGATTTCGGCTGCGCTGGTTTACGCCGGGCGGTGAGGTCGACCTGTGCGGACACGCCACGCTGGCGAGTGCGCACGTACTGTGGGAAGAGGGGCATCTCGCGGCCGGTGCCGAGGCGCGGTTCCATACCCGGAGCGGAGTCCTCACGGCGCGGCGGGACGGCGACTGGATCGAGCTCGACTTCCCGGCGGAGCCCCCACAGGAGATCGAAGCGCCAGCGCTGCTGCGCGACGGGCTGCGCGGCGCCGGCACATGGTTCGGGCAAAACCGCTTGGATTACTTCGTACTGCTGCCCTCTGAAGAGACTTTGAGGAATCTGGAGCCGGATATGCAGGCCCTGCGATCGCTCGGGATGCGCGGGGTCATCGTCACCGCGCAAGCCGAGGGAGAACAGGGCTCGTACGACTTCGTTTCCCGATTCTTCGCCCCTGCCCACGGAATTCCCGAAGACCCTGTGACAGGTTCGGCCCACTGTGCGCTGGCTCCGTTCTGGCGTGACAGGCTGGGCCGTGAAGCGCTGACCGGCTTTCAGGCGTCCCGGCGCGGCGGCGTCGTGGGCGTGGAGGTACGCGGGGAGCGGGTCGCGCTGCGTGGACAAGCCGTTACCGTGCTGCGCGGAGAGCTTCTTCCGGACGAAGTGCCAGTGACTCCCGTAGCCGAGTTACTCCCGCTGGCCGACTACTCTGAACTCGACGCCGCGGTCGAAGGCGGCGACTTCATCCTGTTTAAACACAGCACGGCCTGCGGGACCAGTGCGAGGGCTTTCCGGCAAGTCAACAAATTCCTGGCGCTCACTCCCTCCGAGCCCGTGTACATGGTGGATGTAATCAGCCAGCGGGAGCTGTCGCGTCAGATCGAGGAACGCTTCGGCGTGCGCCATGAGTCACCCCAGGTGATTCTCGTGCGAGGCGGCGTGGCAAAGTGGAATGCTTCGCACTTCAGGCTCACCGCGAAGGCGCTGGCGCGCGAAGCTGGCCGCTAGCGGGCCTAGGTCGGCCCGGCCTAGCTGTAAGTAGCAAGGACGTTGGTCACCCTGAGCCTCGACGAGAGGCTGGAAGGTGTCTTCCGTCCGATCCCGCCACGCCGCCGGCCCGATAGCCTGATCCGGTATCCACCCGACGGGCTGTGGTTCGCCCGACGGCCGTGGTCCGCCCGACGAGCTGTGGTCCGCCCAACGGCCGTTAGTCACTGCCGCCGGCTCACGAGCCGCTAGGCCCCTGATTCCGAGGGCCGTTTCCCGCGCCCGCCAGCCGCTGATTCGACCGCCGTCTAGCCGGTCTCGTAGCCCATGATCACGCACGCGGATCGCG
>JBDLJJ010000060.1:0-14769 GCA_039714435.1 Gemmatimonadota bacterium
GCGCGAGAGTTCTTACAGGCGGCGCGCGAGCAAGGTTCTTTCGTCTCCGTGGAAGACGTCGTGCGGCGCAGCGGACTGGGCCCGGCTGAGCTGCGCGTGCTCGCGGAGGCGGGTGGTTTTGAAAGTCTGTGGCCGGGCCGGAGGGAGGCTTTGTGGGAGCTTCTGCGGCAGGTGCGCGGCGATGCCGGACCTCTGGCTCGGCGCCGGGCCGAGGCGCTGTCCGGGTTTTCTTCGCTTACGCAGCAGGAGAGAATTATGGCCGACTACCGGTGCCTCGGCCTGTCGGCGGAAGGTCACCCGATGGAAGGTCTGCGGGCCGAGTTGGATCGGCGCGGCGTCACGTCCGCGGCAGGACTCGCCAGCCGGAAGAACGGTGACCGGGTTCGGGTGGCCGGATTGGTCATCTGCCGGCAGCGGCCCGGGTCAGCAAAGGGTGTGATGTTCATCACGCTGGAGGACGAAACCGGATTCGCGAATTTTGTCGTACTGCCCGATGTCGGAGAGGAGTATCGCCGCACGCTGCGCCTTTCGCCCCTCCTCGAACTGGAGGGGATCGTGGAACGAGAGCAGGATGTGATCAATGTACGTACGCGCCACGGTGCGGCCCTCGATCTCAACGGCCAGCCGTTCAGAAGTCAGAGCCGCAACTTTCGCTGATCGAGGCCCGCGGCCTCGCCCACGATCGAGCTGGCGGCTCGCCGTGCTTGTCCGAGTCCGCGCGGAGGCCGATATTCGCCGCGGCTCGAACACGACAACCCGAAGCCGGAAGAATGCGAACACGTGAGTGTCAGCCAGCCGAAAATCGTCGAAAAGCCGTGGGGGCGCGAAGTCTGGTACGCCCAAACGGACCGGTACGCCGGTAAGGTCTTGGAGGTTCGTGCCGGCCATCAACTGTCGCTCCAGAAGCACGCCGTAAAGCACGAAACACTCTACCTGTTCTCAGGCCAGATGTCGTTTCAACTGGCCGACGAAGTATTCGATTGGGTTCCGGGCACCTGTATCGAGATTCCGCCGGACACCGTGCACCGCATGGAAGCAGTGGAAGACAGCCTCATTCTGGAGGTCAGTACGCCGGAGCTGGACGATGTGATCCGGCTCGAAGATCGTTACGGACGCTCCTAGACCGGCACATGTCGAACCGAATCGTCGATATGTCCGGCCGCACCTATCCCCAGACCTGGCTTCTGGTGAACGCGGTTTCGGAGCGGCCCCGGATTCTGGGCCAGGAAGTCGTGGACCTGTCTCCCGGAGCTATAGAACTGAGGAGCGTGGCGAGGGAGCTGAGCCGCTGGGCGGAGAATCCCGAGCACTGGCGTTCCGTGGCCGAGAGCGGCGCACCGGAGGATTTGCCCGGCGGACATCGCCGCAAGCTGTCCTTCGGCCCGGAAATATCGTACTGCGTGGAGCGAGATGCGCGGGGCGGAATACACGGCGGACGTCCCTTCCGCCACCTGGCGCTGACCTTCCGTGACCGGGTGCTCACGCCCGCCACTTCAGCGGAGATCGCCCTGTATTTTTATGGGGCTCGGCGCGCCACACTCGCACTCACCGATGTGGAGCAGACGCACGGATACATCGGCCTGGACTGGGAAGAGCTGGGAGACGAAGATCTGGGCTGGCTCGTAAAGCGGGCGAGCCCAGATGTCTGAGGCCCCGGGAAGCGGGGATCCAGAAAACAGCCGGGAACGAGAAAACCCCCTCGGCCACGGATCGACTGCGGGGATAGGATCCAAGGAAGGAACCATGGCTCTGGGGGCTTCTCTGTCGCTCATGAAACACGGGTGGGCCCGCTTCGTTCCACCCGTGTCTCGGAGCCTCATACGTGTGTAGTCGGAGTCCAGTTTCGGGGAGGAGAATTCATGGCTGATGAACCGGTCCAGGTGACGGCGGCGCATCTACGAATCATTCACGCGGCGCTCATCGCTGGGGTGCTGCTGTTTGCGGCGGTGATCGCCGTCGTCGTCCCCTCGGGCAGCCCGGAGCCGATGAACGCGCTTCGCCTGGCGTGGCTCGGAGCAGCAGCGGCGGCGATGGTCGCCGCCGGCGTGGTGTCAGGCCGCCTGGCGGTTCAAGCGGATTCAGCCAGCAGGGCCCGGTCGGCGATCATTATGTGGGCCATCGGGGAGGGACCAGCGTTGCTGGGGCTCGCTTTTTCTTTCGTGACAGGTGACAGGCTCCTGCTCGTGCTGCCGGTGGTCGTATTCCTGCTCTACATGATGCGCTACCGGCCTGTTTCCTTTACCTCTGTTCGATAATCTGGATAATCTCCGCCGGCGTGACGTGCTCCCCTGTGGTCCTCTTGGAGTAGATGAGTTCGCCGTCCACGGTGACCTCGTATACGCCACCCGCTGACCGAATCAGATTCACATCGACGCCTTCGTAATGTTGCCGCAACTCGTCCGCCAGACCGGCGGCTCTTGGCTCATAGTTTCAAACACCGCAATATTCGATCGTAACTTTCACTGCGTCTCCTTTCGTTCGAGGGTGATTGTTTGAACAGAACTAATACGGAGTATGGTTCCCGTCGATAGCCTGGATTCCCGTCTGGTAGTGCTCGCTGCCGTGTTGCCGGTTCGCGCCGAGGCTTCTCACCGCTCTGAGATGGTGAGTCAGGCGCTGTGCGGTGAAGTCGTACAGATCCTGGCGCGGAATGGGGGCTGGTACAACATCGAGATGGCAGACGGCATGCGGGGCTGGCTGGCAGACGGTGGGACGCGCGCCGTGTCGCGGCAGGATGCCGACGCCTGGCAGAAGTCCGCCTCCAGCATTTCGCTCGGGACGGCGGTAGCGGATGTATCGGGCCGGCAGGCCGCGACGCCTCTCACGGCGCCGTGGGGCGCCCATCTGAGGCCCGCAACGGACGGAAGGTTCGAGTTTCCGGATGGAGCTTCGTGGCGGCCGGTCTTTCCAGAGTCGGTCATCTCCCGCGCCGCGCTTGCCGAACGGTTTCCTCCCTGCGGGCCCGACGTCGTGAATACCGCCCTACTCTGGCTGGGAACGCCGTATCTGTGGGGAGGACGGACCGGAGCCGGGGCCGATTGTTCCGGATTCGTGCAATCGGTTTTTCGGCTGCATGGGATCGAACTTCCCCGGGACAGCGGGCCGCAGGCGGAGTGCGGCCACGACGTTCCCGTACGCCGGGGTGAGGTCCCCAGCCTGCTGGCGGGAGATCTGATGTTCTTCGTCTCGTCAGATCGATCGGAACAGATCGGACATGTCGGCATCAGCATGGGCGGGAGCCAGCTCGTCCACTGCTCGTCCGGCAACGGAGGCATCGCTGTCAACGACCTGGCGGGGGACGAGCGTGGCGAACGCGGTCTCCTCACGCGCCTCGCCAGGGCCCGCCGAACCGCAGACGCCGGGTAGGCCGACCGCCGGAGTGCGGCCCGGATTCGGGTTAGCTCTCGAGCAATACTATCGCTGTCGCCGTACCCGCCTCGTGCGTAAAGCTGAGGTGCACGGCGGCCGCGCCCGCCTCCGCGAGAACCGCCAAAGCTCGCCCTGACAACACCAGCTCGGGCTTCCGTTTGGGCGAAGCCACGACTTCCACATCGGTCCACTTGATTCCGTCGGACAGGCCGGTTCCCAGCGCCTTGAGGAATGCTTCCTTGGCCGCGAACCTTGCCGCATAGCATTCATCCGGTTCGGCACGAGCGTCGCAGGTGGCCTGCTCAGCGGGAGTGAACAGGCGAGCGCGAGTCCGCTCCGGGCTCTTTTTCAGCAGGGCCGCCATGCGCCCGATTTCAACCGTATCGATACCGACGCCCTTGATCACCGCGCCTCGCTGTTGAGATGAGTTATCGTCAGATCCTACGCGAGGCCGATTCAAGCCCGCAACCGTAGCGGGCGGTGCTTGTGAAAGTAGGCGGGCGGTGCTTGTGAGATACCAGCCCACGCCGGTATACTCGGCTAGTTGAGAATCAATCTCATGTACGCGAGGATGACGGTTGGACGCCCCACACTACAAGCACAGTCGGCCACACCGGTGGCGCCATGTCGTGGCCAGCGCGCTGGTTGCCGCCGCGCTGGTCCCGCCCGCGCTAGGCGCTAGTCCGGCGGCCAGCCAGGATCAGCCCGGATCCGGGCAGGTTCAGGAGGCTCCGTCGGAGGTCGCCAGCCGGATTCTGTCGCTTCTGGATCTCGCCGATATGGAATACGCGGACGCGGTGTCCGACGGGCAGGTCGTCGACGCGGCCGAGTACGAAGAGGCCACCCAGTTCACGGCCGAAGCCGCGTCCGAGCTAGGCCAGCTGGTGGCAGCCACCCGGCCCGCGGCGGCCGGCGAACTCAGCCGTCTGATGGCCTCGCTGGCGGCAGCTGTCGAGTCCAGGTCTTCTCCCGATCATTTCAGATCTCAGGTCGGTCTTCTGCGCCCGATCATCCAGGCGGAGTGGGACGCCGTATCCGTTCGCTTTCCGGACGGCCGGCCGTCCGCGGCTCGAGGGGCGGAATTGTACCGGGAATCCTGCGCCGCCTGCCACGGCGCCTCCGGTGCGGGTGACGGGCCGGAGGGTGCGGATCTCGAACCCCCAGCGACCGATCTGACATCTTCCGTTCGCCGCCTGGGCGCGACCCCGGCGCGGGACTACCAAGTGGTTTCATACGGCATACCGGCCACGGCGATGGCGGGCTGGTCCGATCTCCTGACCTTCGAAGATCGCTGGGCAGTAGTGACGTACGTCCAATCTCTGCGTCACGGAGCGCACGAGGTCGCGGAGGGCAGATCCGTCGCCCTCTCCGAGACGAGTCCGATCCGGACGCTTGTCCATGGCTGGTCCCAGCTGCCGACGACGGCCGAACTCACGGACGCGGATCTGGCGGAACGGGTTCGCGGGCAGTGGGCGGTACCGGACGCGGCGCAGCGGGAGGCCATCGTGGCGTTTCTGCGCTGGCAGCTGGGTACCGACCCGGAGGGCCTCCCGGCAGCGGATCCCGAAGGCGTTCCGCAGGGAGTTCAGCGGCGTCTGGCGGGCGTGGATTCTCTCATCACGCAAGCGGCGGAATTCGGCGCGGCCGGCAGCGTCGGGAACGCACGCTCGACCGCTCTCGAGGCCTACCTGATGTTCGAAGGAGTGGAAACCCGTTTGCGGGCCCGTTCGGCTGTATTGGCCAGCCGTGCCGAAGCGGGTTTCAGCGATTTTCGAGCCGCTCTGGGCACGCCCGGCGCGGCTGCCGCCGAAACGGACCTCAGACTGGTTCTTTCTGAGGCCAAGGAGGTCTTCAAAGAGCGCCCCAGCGACTGGTCTCTGGCTGTCCAGTCGTTCTTCATCATTCTCCGTGAGGGCTTCGAAGCGATTCTGATTATCGGGGCGGTAATAGCTTTTCTGGTCAAGACAGGAAACGCTGACCGCCGCCGAGACATACGGCTCGGCGTCACCGCCGCCCTGGTCGCTAGCGTAGTTACGGCCCTGGCTCTGGAGGGCCTGTTTCGGGCGGTTCCGGCCAGTCAGGAGTTCCTGGAAGGCGTCACCATGCTGGTCGCTGTCGTTGTCCTGTTCTCGGTCAGCTACTGGCTGGTATCCAAGCTCGACCACCGCCGCTGGAACGAGTTTCTGCACACGCGCATGAATACGGCGCTCAAGACCGGGAGCGGGCTGGCTCTGGGGGGAGTCGCGTTCCTGGCCGTGTACCGGGAGGGATTCGAGACCGTTCTGTTCTACAAGGCCCTGATGGGCTTCGGCCAGGACACGCTAATTCCCGTGGCCGGCGGTTTCCTGGTCGGCTGCCTGGGCCTGGCTCTCATCTATACCATGTTCACCCGTTTCGGGCTTCGCGTTCCGATGCGTCCCTTTTTCGCTCTCACGAGCGGAATTCTGTACTACATGGCGTTTGTTTTCGCCGGTAAGGGAGTGCACGAGCTTCAGGAGGCGGGTTCCATAGGTTTTTCGCCGATCAGCGGTGCGCCGTCGCTGCCCGCCCTCGGCATCTATCCTACCGTAGAGACCCTGGCGCTTCAGGCTGCCTTGCTGATCGCCCTGGTGGTGGCGCTGGTGATCACCTTCCGGCCCCGGCGGACACCGGCCGCAGCCTGACGGCCAGCCGCAGCCTGCAGCCTGACCGGCCGGCCGCAGCCTAAGGTTCAAACAGCAGCCGCGTCTGATAGGCGTCCATGATCTGCCCACGGCTCAGCAGACCCACCAGTTTTCGGCTGTCCGGCTTGTCGATCACGGGCAGGTAATCCAGGCCGCGGACTCCCATGAGGCGCATGGCGTCCAGCAACGAGTCACGGGGGATTACGGTCTCCACTCCCTCCGCCGTGAGGTCAGCCGCGATGAGTATGTCCATGAGTCCCGTGTCGTCGAGCGCCCGCGAAATCTCCTGGTAGGTCAGCATGCCTACGAGCTCGAGCTCAGCCGTCACGACCGGAAACGCCGTCTGGCGGGATCCCTTGAACTGTCCGAGGACCTTTCGCAGGGGCGCATCCTCCAGGACCACGTGAGGGTCGCGGTCGAAGCACTCGCCGACTCTGACGTTCTCCAGAACTGACTTATCGGCGCCGTGGCTGATTCGCTCGCCACTGCGCACGAGGCCCTCCGTGTACAGTGATTCTCCGCCCACACGGCGGGCGACCAGGTAGCTCAGAATGCAAACAAGCATGAGCGGAATGACCAAACCGTAGTCGTTCGTCATCTCGACGATGATCAGGATCGCCGTCAGCGGCGCGAAAGTGGAGCCGGCTGTCAGGCCGGCCATTCCGGCCAGCGCGTACGCGCCCGGAGTCACGCCGAGTGAAGGGAAGACCTGACCTATAGTCTGGCCGAACAGGGTGCCGAACGCTGCGCCTACGAAGAGTGATGGGGTGAACACTCCGCCCGCGCCTCCACCCGCTACCGTCAGGCCCGAGGCGAGCATCTTGAGGGCCACCAGGCTGACGAGAGCAAGCGCGGAGAGGCGGCCAGCGAACACGAGATCGATTCCGCTTCGCCCGTCTCCCAGCAGCTCGGGGAATACGAATCCGGCTGCCGCCAAGAGAATCCCCGCCGCGGCGGCGCGCTGCAGCGGCGAGGACAGCCGGCTCCGCAGTACGTCCTGGGTTCCGAAGAACACGCGCACAAAAGCCACGGCCAGGAGCCCTGATCCGAGTCCGAGGAGGGCGTAGAACGCCAGTTCCACCGGATTGGAGAACTCGAAAGCGCCGGGCAGGACAAAAATAGACCCGCCGCCCAGGTGAGTCTGCGCCACCACCGCGCCCATGACAGAGGCCACCATTACCGGACTCATCGCCCCGACCGAAAAAGTGCCCAGCACGACTTCCAGCGAGAACAGGACTCCGGCGATAGGCGCTCCGAAAGCGGCGGATATTCCCGCCGCCGTTCCGCAGCCCAGCAGGACCCGGACGCGGCTGGGTCCGAAACGCAGCCCCTGGCCCACGCCCGATCCGATCGTGGCACCGGCCACGGAGACGGGCCCTTCCGCGCCGAGCGAGCCGCCGCTCCCCAGGGTTACCGCGGCGCTGGCTACACGGCGCAGGGCGGACGCGATCGGGAGCGCCCCGCCGCGCTTGGCCGCGGCGCGGATCAGGAGCGGGACCATCTGACCGTCGTCGGCAGATTCTGACCGGCGCAAGGAAGAGGCTACGAAGAGCCCGAGCGGCACGAGAACGAAAGGGATCCAGGCTGATCTGGGCCCGAGTCCGGCCCTGGCGCTCGTCCATCCCGCCAGGTCGCGGACCATATCTACCACGCCATAGAACCCGAGGACCGCGTATCCGGCCGTCGCTCCGATGACGGCGGCAAAGCCGATAATGAGCCAGCCGCCGTTCAGGTCCCGTTCGATGACTTGTCGCGTGAACGTGCGCCACGGGCGTCGTCCCCGCGCGCGCCACCACACTCTTACTGGGTTTCGCCTCGTCATGCCCGCTCCTGGGGTAGCGCCAGTATCGGGACTGACGAGAGCCGCAGCAACGGAGGCCGGGCGTTGCCAGTGCCGGCCCGCGCGTCTATGCTGCCCGGCATCATGGAAAATACGGTCACGACGAACCGCTTTGACGCTCTGCTGGAGGCGTTGCAGCCGGAGTCGATCGGTGCGCCAACAGAGGCCCTGGAACGATTTACCAAGAAGGTGTTGGCCCGGGCCAGCGACGACTTCTTTACGGCCGGTGCGGTCGAGGACGCGGCACGCGACCTCGAGAGACTGTACGAGCTGGCCGAGCACACGCCCTCTGACGGAATCGGCGTGCGCGTCAGTAGCCACAATCACCGCGTGGTCGTGCTTACGGCGATGCCCGACTGCCCCTTCATAGTCGAGACCCTGCGGGAACATCTCGGCGGCCCCAAGCTGACCATATCCAGTCTTCTTCACCCGGTCGTCGTACTCGACCGCGAATTGGACGGCAGGATCCTGAAGGTCCGCGACCGTACCGCCGAAGGCCCTAAGACGTCCCTCAACTATGCCGTTCTGGAAGGTCACCCTGACGCCGAGGCGCTCACTGCGCTCGAGGCCGACATGGCCCGCCGCCTCGAGCTCGTGGTAGCCGCGACATCTGATTTCCAGCCCATGCTGGCCAGGGTTCGGGGAGTGATCGCCGACCTGGAGGAGAGCAAGCGCCAACTGCCCTGGCGTTCGTCGGAGTTCGAGGAAATACAGGATCTCCTGCAGTGGCTGAGCGACGGAAATTTCGTGCTTCTCGGTTACCGGGAGTACGAGGTCAATCCGGTGGACAAGGGCGAGCGGCAGATCGGCCTGGCCCGGGGCTCGAGCCTGGGCATTCTGAAGGACGAGTCCGCATCCCGGTACTGGGAGCCGAGGCTGGTTTCGGAGATTCCCGCCGATCTCCGCGCCCGGGTCCTCGGGGGGCCGCCCCTGATAGTGTCGAAGACCAACTCCGAATCTCCCGTGCACCGCCGCGCCCGGATGGACGACTTGTCCATCAAGCGTCTGGGCCCCGACGGCGAGACCCTGGGCGAGAGGCGCTTCCTGGGTCTGTTCACCGCGAAAGCGTTCTCGCAGGACGCCGCCAACATCCCGATCCTGCGGCGAAAGTTGCGCGAGATTCTGGAGGCGGAGCAGGCTGACAAGGGGTCTCACGACTACGGCCTGATCATCCGGATCTTCAACACTCTGCCCAAGGAAGAGCTTTTCCTCACACCTGTGTCCGACCTGGTCCGTACGGTGGAAACGGTCATGGACAGCGAGAGCTCCGACGAGGTTCTCGTCAGGACGGAGCCGGACGCCCTCGGCCGGGGGATGAGGGCCATGGTGATCATACCTCGGGAGCGGTTTTCCGCCGACGTCAGGCTCAAGGTGCAGGACGCGATCACGGAGGCGTGCGCGGGCACTCTCCTGAATTATCACCTGGCGATGGGAGAGAGCGCGCAGGCCCGGCTGCATTTCTATTTCGCGACTGACAAGAAAGAGATTACGGGCCCTGACCTGGACCGGCTGCAGACAGTGATTCGGGACGCGGTCAAGAGCTGGACAGACCGGCTGAAGGCGGCGCTGGCCCGGCACGGATCTCCGGAAAGAGTGCACGAGCTTCTCGACCGCTACGCGACCGCTTTCGCCCCAGAGTACATAGCCGTATCGCGGGTAGAGTCTGTCGTATCCGATATCGCCTGTCTGGAACGTCTGCGTGCGACCGGGGACCTGCAGGTCTCGCTCAGCGATCTGGACGAACCGCAGCCCAACGCCTGGTATCTGAACCTGTTCGCCCCGAGCGGATTGCTCGTGTTGAGCGACGTGATGCCGATTCTGGAGAACCTCGGCTTCAGAGTCGTGCACGCCGACGCCTACGATATCAAGTCGGCCGAAAACGGCGGGGCGACGGTCCATACGTTCTACGTGCAGGTGGACACAGACTGGCTCGTCGAGCGGGAAGAGGCGGAGGGTCGGATCGGAGATACGGTTCGCGCCATTCACCGCGGCGACGCGCTGAATACCCGGCTGAACACGCTCGTGCTGTCCGCCGGGCTGTCCTGGCGGCAGGTTTCGATGCTGAGAGCGTACGCCACGTATCTGTTTCGCATCGGGGCCGTGGCCAGCCTGGCGGGTGGACGAAGGCCGCTCACAGAGCACCCGGAAGCGGCTCTGGCGCTGTACCACGTGTTCGAGGCCATGAACGACCCCCGTCTCGAAGCGGACCGGCAGTCGGAGGTCCGGACCCACATGCGCGCCTTCCATCGTGCCCTGGAGGGCGTGCGCAGCATTGACGACGACCGGACCTGCCGGCGGCTGCTCAACCTCGTAGTGGCCACCGTACGGACGAACTTCTTCCAGACGCGGGCGCGGCTGCGCCCGGGCGGGATGATCTCCGTCAAGTTCGATGCCGAGATGATCGAAGTGATGCCCAGTCCGCGGCCCAAATTCGAGATCTATGTGAGCAGCGCCAACACCGAGGGCTCACATCTGCGGATGGATGATGTGGCGCGCGGGGGCATCCGCTGGAGCGATCGAACCGACGACTTTCGAGTCGAAGTGCTGGGTCTCGTAAAGACACAGCAGGTGAAGAACAGCGTAATCGTTCCGGCCGGGGCCAAAGGCGCCTTCGTACTCCTCAACACGCCGGCGGATCGGGCCGACAGGCTGGCCGCCGGTGTCCGAAGCTACACGGAGTTTATCCGCGGTCTGCTGGATCTCACAGACAACGTGCGGGAGGGGGCGATCGTCCCGCCGACCGATACCGTGATCATGGATGAAGACGATCCTTATCTCGTGGTGGCGGCCGACAAGGGGACGGCGAAACTGTCCGACACCGCCAACAATCTTGCCGCTGAGTACGACTTCTGGCTGGGCGATGCCTTCGCTTCAGGTGGTTCGAACGGATACGACCACAAAGAGCAGGCGATCACGGCCAGGGGGGCGTGGGAGTGTGTAAAACGGCACTTCCGCGAACTCGGCAAAGATATCCAGGAAGAGGAGTTCACTGTCGTCGGCATCGGAGATATGAGCGGTGACGTGTTCGGAAACGGGATGCTGCTGAGCAAGAAGATCCGGCTTATCGGAGCGTTCGATCACCGGCACATCTTCCTGGATCCTAATCCCGACCCTGAACGTGGGTGGGAAGAGCGGCAGCGTCTGTTCGCGGACTCGAGTTCGAGTTGGAGCGACTACGACAGCCAATTGATCAGCGAGGGCGGGGGTGTTTTCGAACGGGGGGCCAAGTCGATTGACCTGTCGACGCACGCCCGGGCCCGGCTCGATATAGAGGACGAGAACCTGAACGGCGAAGGCCTCGTCCGGGCCATCCTGCAGGCACCCGCGGACCTGCTCTGGAACGGCGGGATAGGCACCTATGTCAAAGCGACGAACGAGTCGCACGGGGAGGTAGGCGATCCCGGTAACGACTCCGTGCGGCTGGACGCCAGTGAACTGCGCGTGCGAGTTGTGGGAGAGGGCGGGAACCTCGGTTTTACGCAGGCCGGGCGCGTCGAATTCGCGCAGCTGGGCGGCAGACTGAACACAGACGCTCTCGACAACTCCGGCGGCGTCGATATGTCTGACCACGAAGTGAATCTCAAGATCCTGCTCAACCAGGCGGTCGAGTCGGGTTCGCTGCCGCCCGATCTGCGAGACGGGCTCCTTATGGATGGCTCGGTTGTGGAGGCCATCACAGCCGACGTTCTGCGTAACAACTACTCACAGAGCCTCGCCGTCAGCCTGGACGAACATCGGGTTAAGAGAAGGCCGGACGCGTTTCGCCATGCGCTGGAATCGCTCGAGCGCTGCGGAATTCTGGACCGGCAACTCGAAGGCCTGCCGCATAACGAGGAGATGATTGACCGGGAAGTGCATGGCCAGGCGGAACTCACCCGCCCGGAGCTGGCCATCCTTCTGGCATACTCGAAGATGCATCTGGAGCAACGCGTTCGGGCAGACGCTCTTTCCGAGGACGAGGCTCTGTTCGAGCGAGTGGTCGGCTACTATCCGGCCCCGGTTATCGATCAGATCTCCCGCCAGGCCGTCGTAGATCACAGACTGCGGCGGCGCAGTGCGAGCACCCTGCTGACCAACCTTCTGGTGGACCTGATGGGTGGAACAGGACACCTTACTCTGGCCCGAGACGCAGGCCGCAGTTCGGCCGATGTCGCTGAGGCCTGGTATGCCGCCTGCTCGATCGGAGACGCGGAAAGCCTGGCCGGAAAACTGCAGGCTCTGGACCTGCAGGTTCCCGCTGCCGTTCAGGCACAGTGGCTGATCAGTGTAGCCGACGCGCTGGGCCGCGCCACGGAGTGGCTGCTGGCCACTACACCGGCCGAGTACACGATCTCCGACATGATCGAGAGTTCGGGAGAGGCTGTGGCCAGGCTCCGTGAGCAGATCTCGGACTTCCTCCCGCCAGTACATCTGAGCCAGCTACAGGGCCGCATGTCCATGTACCGTGCCGACGGGCTGGGTGAGGAAACCGCCAGTGAACTGGTGACGCTGGAGACACTGGACACACTGCTGCCCGTGGCTCGCCTCGCGCGTCTGGCGCAGGCGGATCCCGGCGCTGCGGGACGCGCCTACTTCGGCCTGGCCGAAGACCTGGACGTGCCTCGAATCCGAGAGCTGTTGTCTGCCTCGGAGGACGGTGGCCCGTGGCAGCTCCGAGCCGCGAAAGGCCTGCTGTTTCAGCTGGATGAGGCTCTCAGGCGGCTGACAATGGAGTTTCTCAAGAACGCCGAGCCGGGCGACGTGGCGGCGGACCTGACACAGTTCCGGGAACGGTGCGCCTCGTCAATGGAGCGGGTGGCTCACATAAACAGCGAGCTCGAGTCAATCGAGGCTGTGCCGCTGTCGGCGCTGATGGTGCTGGTCCAGGCGGTCACGGAAGTAAGGCCGGAGCGCTAGAAACCAGCGCCCCGGCCCGGTGCAACCGGCCCGCACCAACTAGTACGAGGTCAGGTACCTCTCCAACTCCCACTGAGTTACCTGGGAGATATAGTCCGACCACTCCTGCTTCTTGGCCGCCACGAAGTTCGCGAACAAGTGTTCGCCCAGGGCCTCTCGAATCATCTCACTCTTCTCCAACTCTACGATCGCCTCGCCGAGATTGGCCGGGAGCGACTCCAGCTTGTACCGGGTCCGCTCTTCCTCGCTGAGATTCCACACGTTCGTATCAAGGGGCGGTCCGGGGTCGATCTCATGCTTGAGTCCGTCCAGCCCCGCCGCGAGCTGCACGGCCAGCGCCAGGTACGGGTTACAGGCAGGATCGGGCATACGGAACTCGACCCGCGTGCCCAGGCCACGGCGCTCCGGGACCCGGATCATCGGAGAGCGGTTGCTCTGAGACCAGGCGATGTCTACAGGAGCCTCGTATCCGGGAACCAGGCGCTTGAAGCTATTGACGAGTGGATTTGTAATAGCGGCGATCGCCCGCGCGTGCTTCTTCAGTCCACCGATGTAAAACCGCATCGAGTCAGATAGCTGGTATTCACCGTCCGGATCAAAAAAAGCGTTCTCTCCGTCCCTGAACAGCGACTGGTGGGTGTGCATACCGGAGCCGTTCTGTCCGAAGATCGGCTTCGGCATGAATGTGGCATGGAGGCCGTGTGCCATAGCGGCGTTGCGAACGATGAATCTGAACGTCGTCAGGTCGTCGGCGGTTCTGAGCACATCCGCATACTTGAAATCGATTTCATGCTGCCCCGGCGCCACTTCGTGGTGAGCGGCCTCGACCTCGAGGCCCATCGCCTCAAGGTCGTTGACGATCATGCGCCGAGCCTTCTCCCCGAGATCCACCGGGGTGAGATCAAAATATCCACCAGCGTCGTGCGTTACGGTCGTCGGCCCGCCCTCGTCGTCTCTTTGAAACAGAAAGAACTCCGCCTCCACACCGGCGTTCATGACGTAACCCAACTCCGCCGCCTGCGCCGCCACACGCTTCAGCGCCAGACGAGGATCTCCCAGGAATGGTGTTTCGTCCGGCTTGTAGACATCGCAGATGAGCCGGGCAACACGTGCCTCAGCCTGTCCCCAGGGGAAGATCCTGAATGTCTGCAGGTCCGGCTTGAGAAGCATGTCGCTTTCTTCGATCCGAACAAAGCCCTTGATCGACGATCCATCGAACATGATCTCACCGGCCAGCGCCTTTTCGAACTGGCTGGCCGGAACCTCGACGTTCTTGGTGTGCCCGAGGATATCGGTGAACGTCAGACGCAGAAAGCGGACATTCAGGGCCCGGCACAGCTCCAGAATGCCGGCCGGCTCCGGCGCCGCGCCCAGCTTGGCGCCGTAATGGTCGAAGCGGGCTGTCTTCTCATGCTCTGTCGGAGCCGCGAACAATGCATCTGGCGTCATCTGGTCTTCTTCCCGTTGGGTGTCCTGGCGGCGGCATTGAATACGCCGCAGCCTATGATAGAACACGGCGTACGTCAACAGTTAGCCCGATAAGACATGCAAATCGTAGGCCAGCAGCTCAAATAGTGCACAAAAGACCGAGAATATACTGTAAAAAGATATAAATGTAGAAAACATAGCGTTGGTGTGGCGCACCGCATCCTACCCGGTGTAGCTTTCGGCCCATGCCCGCCGAACGTGCCTCTGAGCCTCTCAAGCCGGATCCTGCCCCCCGTATCTCGAGCGTCCCTTCTCTTCGCTACAGATTGATGGGAGGGCTGCTGATTCTCTTGTTCGTAGCGCTGTTCAGCATTGCCATCGTGCTCATCGTCGGGCTGCGGCTGTCCCTCTCGCCGGGAACTCTTACGGTGGCTGTCGTGGTCGGGATGGCGACCGCGTTCCTGCTACTCGGAGTCATCGGCGATTACCGGCTGCGAAAGCTGGTGCTGCGGCCGGTCAATCAGATGGTGCAGGGTGCCGAGCGCATCGCGTCAGGAGACGAAGTGCACCGGA